>PWRF01000007.1 GCA_003556325.1 Bacteroidales bacterium
GGCTATGGGATTGTATAGGTATTAAAGTGCTCCAGACCCACAGATAAACACAAATGGTTTTTACAAATGCACATAAATGCCTCTGTCTGTCAAATCTCAACCCTGTGCACCCCTATAACCTCTTAACCCCTTAACTCATTAACCTTAACCTTAGCCTTAACCTTAATCTCAACCTTAACCTCAACCTCAACCTTACTTCTACACCTACTGCCTACTGCTTACTTCTCCTCTCCCTATCCAGCGACTGCACCGCCACGCTTTCCTCATGCAGCAACGTAAGAAGGCGCTCCACAAAACCGGGGTCGAGGCCAAGCACCCTGGCCCGCTGCTGTCTGTCGGCGAAAAGGTCTTGCTGTCTGCCGGGCTGAAGGATATCTGCTCCCTGCTTCCTCTTTATCCTGCCAGCCTCCCGCGAGAGCGATAGTCTGCTGGCCAGCAGCTCCAGCAGCTTCTGGTCACATTCATCAATCTCCCGGCGCAGGCTTTCCAGGCTGTGTGACATTCCCGTTTCACTACCTTTCCATTTCAAAAGTCTTTCAACAAGGTCCCTGAACTCGCCGGGGGTAATTTGCTGCTCAGGGTCTGTGCGGGCTTCTGATGGTTTGTAGTGGGTCTCTGTCATCAGACCGTCCATTTGCAGGTGCATAGACTGTTTTGCCACTTCAGCTATCCACCGCTTGTCTCCGGCTATGTGACTGGGGTCGCAAATGAGGGGCAGGTCAGGCATGACGGCCTTCAGGCCCAGGGGGATCTCCCAGATGGGAATGTTGCGGTAAACCGTTTTCTGATGGGTCTGAAACCCCCTGTGGATAGCGATTATCTTATTGCTCCCTGCCATCAGTATCCTTTCAATAGCGCCTGTCCACAGCCGCAAATCGGGGCTGACGGGATTTTTTATCATCACCGGCATACCTGTCCCACGGATAGCATTGGCAATTTCCTGGACCATAAACGGGTTAACCGTAGTGCGTGCCCCGAGCCAGATGATATCTATGCCGTGCTCCAGGCACAACTCGGCATGATCCGGACGCGCTGCCTCAACAGCTACAGGCAGGCCCGTCCCGGCACGGATACGTGACAGCCAGGGCAAGGCCTCCGAGCCCACACCCTCAAACTGACCTGGCCTCGAACGCGGCTTCCATACCCCGGCACGAAGCACAGACACTAACCCGGTATGAGCAAGCTGCCGGGCAGTGTTCTGAAGCTGATCAAAGCTTTCAACACTGCAGGGGCCAGCCACCAAAAGCAGGCCCTGGTGCAACGACAACCAATCAGCCAACGGAACAAACCGATCAACAGATGCAGCGGATGACATGGGAGTAAGCCTTTCCGGCAAAGATAGCAAAAAAGCGCGGTGATATTCAGCGAGCCTCTCCCGGCAGAATGTGAAAAGCTTGCAAACTCAAGGAAGATTTTCACTACTTTTGTTTAACTTGTTTAGTAAAGCTATGGACATCCACCGTATCGATACAAAGCTAAAAGAATATAAGTCAAGCGGCAAAAAGATGTTTGCCACGTCAAGCTTTCAGACACGCAGTGTAGTGTTGCTTCATATACTTAGCCGGATCGACAACTCAATACCTGTTTATTTTATAAACACCGGCTTCCACTTCCCTGAAACGATACAATACAAAGACATTATAACCAAGCTGCTGGATCTGGATGTCATAAACCTGCTGCCCCATGTGCCCAAGAGCATGCAAACCAATTCGCTGGGGGACCTTATGTTCACTTACGACCCCGATTATTGCTGCTATCTGAACAAGGTGCAGCCTGTTGAAGCGCTTTTCGACAAATACGATGTCTGGATAAACGGGATACGTGCCGAGCAGAACACCAACAGGCGCCACTTCAGGGAGGAGGAGTCAGCCAGGAAAAACACCATCAGGTACCATCCTCTCCTGAGCTGGAAAACCGAAGAGGTGGAGGAATACATCCACAGGTACAGTTTGCCTGTCCATCCACTGGAGATACACGGTTATAAGAGCATTGGTTGTGAACCATGCACCCACCCTGTGAATGGTGACGAACACGAACGGGATGCCCGCTGGCGGGGGATGAAAAAAACAGAGTGCGGGCTTCATGCCAGGGAGATGGCACAGCACAAGAACAGCGATTGATCCGCTAAGAAAGCTGCATCCGCTTTTCCTATCCACAACTATGGCGAAAAAAAAGTACTATACCGTTTGGCGAGGAAATCAAACCGGGGTTTTTGACAGTTGGGACAAATGCCGCAAGGCCGTTGAAGGCTTTGCAGGTGCCATCTATAAGTCATTCCCGGATGAGGAGCAGGCCTGGAGCGCCTACGAAGGCAATTACGCGGATTACATCGGGAAGGACAAGCAGGTGAGCAAGCTTTCACAGGAAGAGCTAGAGGCCATTGGTCGTCCGATCATGGACAGTATCTCTGTGGATGCTGCCTGCAACAGCACCACCGGCAGGATGGAATACCAGGGTGTGGAAACCTCCAGCGGGGCAAGATTGTTCCGGATGGGCCCTTTTGCCGGCGGTTCAAACAACATTGGGGAGTTTCTGGCCATTGTACACGCACTTGCCTGGTGTAAGAAACACAATATCATCAGGCCCATTTACACCGATTCAAAGACAGCCATGAGCTGGGTGAACAACAAGAAGGCCCGCACTAAGGTAGAGAGGCGCCCGGAAAACCAGGAGCTCTTCAACCTTATCGAACGGGCCGAACAATGGCTGCAAAACAACACATGGGAAACTCCCGTTTTAAAGTGGAAAACAGAGGCATGGGGTGAGATCCCCGCTGACTTTGGCAGGAAATAGCAAGATTATTCCAGGCTGCCTACTGGTGGAACCTGATGTCTTTCACGTTAAGCTGCAAGGTTACCTGGCCATTCCATTCGTTCTCCTCTATCTGGTAGGCAAGGTCAAAATGTTTGCATGCCTTCATCTTATTCAGATGGTGGCCTTGTTGAAAGGCTATGGCGGGGAGCTCTGTGTTCCCGACAGAGGGCTGTGACACCCTGAACTTCAAATGCTTGTTGCCTACAATGCGCACATTTCCCTGGGCCACGCATTGCTTTGACACAAAAACGGGGTTGGGGTTTCCGGGGCCGAAGGGTGCAAACTGCTTCAAAACACGATAAAACCGGCCGGCAATGTCGGCAAGGTTGATCTCCGCATGGACTTCTATCTGGGGGATAAGCATTTCCTCAGTAATTGTCTCTTCAACCACTTCCATAAAACGTTTCTTAAAGGCATCAAGGTTTTCGGGTTTAAGGCTCAGCCCCGCCGCATATTTGTGGCCTCCAAAGTGCTCGAGCAGGTCGCTGCAGGCATCGATGGCATTATACACGTCAAAATCCTTGACAGAACGTGCTGAGCCTGTCACAAGACCATTGGATTCGGTAAAGATGATGGTAGGCCGGTAATAGGATTCAATAAGCCGCGAAGCCACGATGCCGATAACACCTTTGTGCCAGTCGGGGTCGTACAGAAGAGTTGCCTTTCTTTGATCGTTATGAGGATCTGTGGTAATAAGGCGCATCGCCTGTTTTGTGATGTCGGTATCCAGGCTGCGCCGTTCGGTGTTGTTGTCGTTGATCTCTATGGTAAGCTCGTGGGTATCCCCCATTTTTTTACATACCAAAAGGTCGACGGCTTTTTTTCCTTTCTCGATCCTCCCGGCAGCATTTATTTTGGGGCCGATCATAAACATCAGGTCTGTGACGCTCATCTCTTTGGTAAAAGCAGACACCTTGTCGGGCTTCGCCTTCCTGAAGACATTACTGTAGAAGAGGATAGACTCAAAGCCCGCCCTGGGGTTAAAATTCAGCCTCTTCAGGCCATAATAAGCCAGCACGCGGTTTTCGCCTGTAATAGGCACTACGTCTGCAGCGATACTGACCACCACGAGATCAAGAAATCTTTCCAGCCCCTCAAAAGGCAATCTCCTTTTTTGATAAAAAGCCTGGGCCAGTTTGAAGCCAAGGCCACAACCTGACAAATCCCTGTAAGGATACATGCAATCGGGTTGCTTGGGATCCACCACGGCAACTGCTGTAAGAGGGATGTCGTCCGGCCGGTGGTGATCAACCACAATAAAGTCAATCCCCTGCTCCGCTGCATATTTAATCTGTTTTTGTGCTTTTATGCCACAGTCAAGGGATATGATCAGCGCTACACCGGTCTCCCGGGCGTAATCTATGCTTTCAAAAGAAACGCCATACCCCTCCGTATACCGGTCGGGAATGTAATAGTCAATGTTGGAATGAAATTCTTTAAGGAAATCGTATACCAGGGCCACTGCAGTGGTTCCATCCACGTCATAGTCGCCATAGATCAGAATGCGTTCACCCTTTTCCACGGCCTGTTCAATGCGGTCGACCGCTATGTCCATGTCTTTAAGCAGAAAGGGGTCATGCAGGTTATCCAGCGAAGGCCTGAAAAAATCACGAGCTTCGGCATATGTGGAAATCCCCCTTTGCGCCAACAAGCGGGCCAGGATGTGGTCTATTTTAAGGGTGGTGGCTAGCTTCTCAACAACGTCCCCGGCAGATTCATCATTAAGCACCCACCTTTTTCTTAACATTTGTTTTTTGCGTAAAGATAAGAAAAATGTGGCTTCAGTTCTTACTTTTCGGTGGCAATCACGATACGGTTGTCACGAACATGGACTACACCGGGGGAGATGTCGAGCATAATGGTATTGCGGCTGGCATCAATGATTTTCACTTTTCCCTGCTCGAGCAGGGCAACCAGTGGGGCATGGTTTTTCAGGATCTCAAACGACCCCATTTTTCCCGGCATCTGCACCAGGCTCACCTCCCCTTGGTACAACACTTTTTCGGGGCTGATAACTTTAAGAAACATGTCTTGCGTTCCCTTTATTGTTTGACATGTTATGGGCTTTCTCCCTGACGGATTCGAGGTCGCCGGCCAGGATAAATGCTGCCTCGGGCACGCTGTCCATTTCTCCGTCGAGGATTGAGGCGAACCCTTTGATGGTCTTTTCCAGGCTCACCATTCTGCCCTTCTGGCTGGTATACTGTTCAGCCACATGAAAAGGCTGACTAAGGAATCGTTGCACCCTCCGGGCACGCTTTACCAGTATTTGGTCATCATCCGACAGCTCTTCTATTCCCAGAATAGCAATAATGTCCTGGAGTTCCCTGTATCGCTGCAATATCTTAATTACTTCCTGCGCAACGCGGTAGTGTTCCTCGCCAACTATTTCAGGAGATAGCAGGCGCGAGGAGGATTCCAGCGGGTCTACTGAAGGGTATATCCCCAGCGCAAATATTTTCCGGGTAAGCACGGTGGTAGCGTCCAGATGGGCAAAGGCAGTAGCCGGGGCGGGGTCTGTGAGGTCGTCGGCGGGCACATAAATGGCCTGGACAGATGTTATCGACCCCCGCTTTGTAGAGGTGATACGTTCCTGCAGCAGTCCCATTTCCGATGCCAGGGTTGGCTGGTAACCCACAGCGGAGGGCATACGTCCGAGCAGGGCCGAGACTTCGGCACCTGCCTGTGTGAACCGGAAAATATTGTCGATAAAAAAGAGGATATCGTTTCCGTTGTCTCCCGTTTCATGGTCTCCGTCGCGAAGGTATTCGGCGAGTGCCAGCCCCGATAGCGCCACCCGTGCTCTGGCCCCCGGGGGCTCATTCATCTGGCCGAAAACCAGGGTAGCATGCGAGGAAGCCAGGGCTTCATAATCGACCAGCGACAGATCCCACCGGCCTTCTTTCATCGCCGCCCTGAACTCATCACCGTAGTCAATCACTCCCGACTCGATCATCTCCCTGAGCAAATCATTGCCCTCGCGCGTGCGTTCTCCCACGCCGGCAAAAACACTTCTGCCACGGTAACTCTTCGCAATATTGTTGATAAGCTCCATGATAAGAATGGTCTTCCCCACTCCTGCACCCCCAAACAACCCTATCTTGCCGCCTTTGGGATAAGGTGTCAGCAAGTCTATCACCTTAATGCCTGTATGAAGGATCTCATCCCCTGTCTTCAACTGCGAATACGGAGGCGGATCAGCGTGAATGTCGTACCTCACGGGAGTCGAAACCTCACCAAGACCGTCTATGGGCTCACCGGTAACATTGAACAAACGGCCGTGTATCTCTTTACCGGCCGGCATAGTTATACTGCCTCCCGTACGATACACCGGCATGCCACGTGCAATGCCGTCTGTAGCATCCATGGCAACTGTACGAATGGTGTCTTCGCCTATGTGCTGCTGACACTCCAGTACCACACGGTGCTTCTGATCGGCAAACACCTCCAGCGCCTCATATATCTCAGGCAGGTCTTTCTCGCCCTCAAAGATCACATCCACCACAGGCCCCATCACCTGGGCAACTTTTCCGCTATTGTGAGCTTTTTCAGCCATGCGCTTCAATTATGTACTCATTGTTTACTTTGAAACCACCCTGCTCCCCTTCAAAAGTACGATTTTCTTTGCTATGTAAGGTGGTAATGATGTAGTTATTAGCAGGTATGGTACATTTGACACGTTGATTTTACGGAATTATTATGTGAATCATGGAAATGGACGGGATGCGGGGTGTTAAATTGTATATTATATTTGTGATGTATCTTTGATGAAAAATGAATATGAAGGGCGGGAACAGTCATACAGCATATCTTACCCCGGATCAGCTGCGGGCCGGCAAACGTTTTAAGGCTGCTGCCATATCATTTTTCGACGGAATGACCGAACATGATGCGGCCCTTTTAAAGCATGTCAGCCAGAATGCCAGGGACCAGCAAAGCGATGTGCTCGTCATTATGTGTGCCTATGACCGCAAAGTAAGCACGGCAGCGACACTTCCCACAGTGCTCTTATCGCCAGAAGAGCGATGGCATATGCTGTCGGAGGCCGGATACCGCAACATTTTTCCTGTCACTATCACTCCTGACCCGCACTCGGCAAAACAAATCCAATGGCCTGCCGATCCGTCCTTCCTGCTGCAACATGCAGATACACTTACCCCGGGTGCAGATATCTGGGAAGCCCCAGAATTTAAGGGGTTTCTGAAAAAAATGGTTCATCATGCAAAAGAACAGCATTGGAATCTTGACAAAACGTTTCAGAAATACCCGATGAAAGATCGCGACGGGCTGAAGGATCACATCGCCAACGGACAGGTGGCGCAGTTCAGGAAGCGCCTGGGATATGCTTTTCCCCTGGGCGGATATGTGGTAAAAGGCAATATGATCGGCCACACCCTGGGTTACCCAACGGCCAATCTGCGTGTTGCCGACCATATGAAAGTGCTGCCGGGCCAGGGTGTATATGTTGGCATGGTGAAAGTAGCCGGCCAGTGGTACCAGGCCATGGTAAATATAGGGATCAGGCCGACACTCGACATGGAAAATGTGACCATAGAGGCTCACCTGTTTGATTTCAATGAGGACATATACGGTGAGTGGATCAGTATTTCTTTCCTGGAAAGGATACGCGACGAGATGCGGTTTAATTCGCTCTCCGAACTAAAACTGCAGCTCGATAAAGATAGCAGAACAGCAAGGGAGGTATTGGAGAAATGCCTGGAGAACAGCAGTGCTGATGAATTTATCAGGTGCCCCGGCATCAGATCGTCATGATATCCTCCTCCTTGGCCGCCATCATCTTATCAACTTTCTCGATATTTTCGTTGGTGATCTCCTGGACGTTGTGCTCAAAAACCTTGACCAGGTCTTCAGGCACACCCTGTTTTTCGAGTTTTTTACCCGTATCCATCGCTTCCCGACGGATATTCCGGATGCTTACCTTGGTGTTTTCGGCCTCGCTTTTCACCTTTTTCACAAGGTCCTTACGACGCTCTTCCGTCAGCGGCGGCACCGAAATACGTACCTGTGTCCCGTCATTCTGAGGGTTAAATCCAAGATTTGCTGCCATTATGGCCTTTTCAACCGGCTCAAGCATTGATTTCTCCCAGGGTTGCACCAAAATGTTACGCGGATCGGGGGTGCTGATGTTTGACATCTGCGACAAGGGCGTCTGTACACCATAATAGTCAACCATTACGCTTTCGAGCATCTGCGGGTTGGCCTTGCCAGCGCGGATCTTGCCAAGCTCCTTTTCGAGGTGCTTCAATGCCTTGCCCATCTTCTCCTCAGCCTCTTCAAAAGTAAAATCCAACTCTTCGTTCATTGTTCCTTCGGTTTTGGTTTCGTATTCACAAAAATAAGAAATAATGTGATCATATGACAGCGTGATGTAGTGCTTTCCCTCGTTTTGTGAAAAGTCGGAAAACAAAAGGATAAAAAGACAAAGAGACGAAAAGACAAAAAGACGAAAAGACAAAGAGACAAAGAGACAAAAAGACAAAAAGAGGAAAGAAGGAAAGGTCATTGGCTGAAAAAAAAATCGTAAACTTGCAGTATAGGGTTATTCATGCAATGAAATGAAAGGCCGGGGTTAGAGCTCGCAAAATTTCGGGAGAAAGGATTTTGACACATGATCCTTTGCCAAAAGCCAAAAACCATACCGTTGTAAAACTACATATATATGAAAAACTACAAACGCATCTTGTTAAAGCTTAGCGGTGAGTCGCTGGCCGGGGGCAACCGGTTGGGGATCGACCCCGGGGCGCTCGGGTCGTATGCCCGGGAGATCGGCGTGCTGGTTGAGAAGGGTGTTCAGACGGCCATTGTATTGGGTGGTGGCAACATATTCAGGGGGTTACAAGGCACTTCGAAGGGTTTTGACCGTGTGACGGGCGACCAGATGGGGATGCTGGCCACCATCATCAACAGCATGGCCTTGCAGACCGCCCTGCAGGAAAAGGGTTATAAGGCCACCGTATTGTCGGGGATACCTGTGGAAACCATGTGTGAGAAGATGAGTCGCAGCAAGGCCATCAGCTTGCTGGAGTCGGGCCACGTTGTGATCATAGCGGGAGGCACGAGCAATCCGTTTTTCACGACCGATTCAGCGGCAGCATTGCGTGCCCTGGAGATCAAGGCGGATGTCATCCTGAAAGGAACGCGTGTGGACGGCATCTATTCCGCTGACCCTGAAAAAGACCCGGACGCGGAGCGCTATGACACCCTGACCTTCGACGAGGCAATCTCCAAAAACCTGAAGGTGATGGATGCCACGGCTTTTACCCTGTGCAAAGAGAACACCCTCCCCATTATTGTCTTCAACATTAATGAGAAGGGTGTCTTAGAAGATATCGTCGTACGCGGCATACAGCGCGGAACGCTTGTTACACCAGCGAAAGACGTTTAAACTCCACTACGGTCAGTTCGTTGTCAGCTGCCTTCAGCATCTGTCCAACCGTTTTCTTGTTGTCCTTGATAAACTCCTGGTTGATCAGGGTGCTCTCTTTAAAGAATTTGTTAAGCTTACCCATGGCGATCTTTTCCAGCAGCTCTTCGGGCTTGCCTTCCTGGCGTGCCTGGTCCTTGCCAATCTCAATTTCCTTGTCGACCACTTCCTGGGGCACGCTGTCCTTATCCAGCGATACGGGTGCCATAGCAGCGATTTGCATAACCACATCCTTGCCGATGATGTCGATATCGTTAACATCCGCCTTGTTAAGTGAGGCGATGGCGGCAATTTTGTTCCCGGGGTGTGTATAAGCAAAGGCACGTGCTCCTGCTACACGCTCATAGCTACTCAGTTCCATCTTTTCACCGGTCTTTCCGATCATGTCGGTGATGAGTTCATCCAGTTTCCGGCCTTCCATCGTGATATCTTTCAAGGCATCCAGGTTGGCACAATCGTTTTTCACGGCCTCATCCAGGATGCTTTGTGCAAAGTCGATCACTTCCTGGTTCTGGGCCACAAAGTCGGTTTCGCAGTTGAGCATCAAAGCATACGCCTTATCCTTGCTTTCATTGGTGGCACTGAGTACCACGCCTTCAGTTGCAGCACGGTCAGCACGGCTGCTGGCCAGCTTCTGCCCCTTTTTGCGCAGGATGTCGATCGCTTTATCGAAGTCGCCTCCGGTTTCTACGAGGGCTTTCTTGCAGTCCATCATACCTGCACCTGTTTTCTTTCTTAGTTCATTTACCTGAGCGGCTGATATTTTTGACATAGTCTTTGTTTTAGTGTTATGAAAATGGGTTCTACGGGGGATGAGGCAGTCGTTTAGCCTTGCTTGCGGGGCCTTCTGCCGCCTTTTCTGGGAGCACCTTTGCCAGCGCTTTCCTTCTCATCTTCTTTCATTTTCGCCTTTTTTGCCAGGCGTGCTTTTTTCTCTTCCAGCTCATCTGCCGAAAGCTCGTCGTCGTCGGCTTCTTCAAGGGCCTTGAGTCTTTGCCTTTCCTTTTCCTGTTCTCTTTCCCTCTCTTCTTCCTCTTCGGCAGCCTTGTCCTTGTCGAGCTTACGTTCGGCCAGGCCTTCCTGGATGGCTTCCACCATAAGCTTCACAATGATATGGATAGACTTTGAGGCATCGTCGTTGGCAGGTATGGGGAAGTCTACATCAAGCGGGTTGGCATTGGTGTCGACAATGGCAAAGGTGGGAATGTTAAGCTTTTTGGCCTCTTTAACTGCGATGTGTTCCTTGCAGATATCTACGACAAATATGGCGGCGGGGAGCCTGTTGAGGTCTGAGATGCTGCCAAGCTGTTTTTCCAGTTTGGCACGCTCGCGCATCACCTGTAAGCGCTCTCTTTTCGCCATGTTGTCGAAGGTGCCGTCGGAAGCCATCTTGTCTATGGCATCCATCTTGCGCACCGCCTTCCTGATGGTGGCAAAGTTGGTAAGCATCCCTCCGGGCCACCTTTCGGTAACAAAAGGCATGTTGATCTCTTTCACGAGCTCCTTTACGGTTTCCTGGGCCTGCTTTTTGGTTGCCACGAAAAGGATCTTCTTACCTGATCGGGCAATCTGCTTCAGCGCGGCAGCTGCTTCATCTATCTTGGCAATGGTTTTATTGAGGTCAATAATATGGATGCCATTGCGCTCCATGAAAATATAGGGTGCCATGTTGGGGTTCCACTTCCGTTTGAGGTGGCCAAAATGTACACCCGCATCTAACAATTCGTTATAGTTTGTTCTTGCCATGATGTGTTGATAATATAAATGTGATTAGCGTTTGCTGAACTGGAACTTCTTCCGTGCCTTGGGCTGGCCGGGCTTCTTTCTTTCCACCATACGCGGGTCCCTTCTGAGTAATCCCTTCGCTTTAAGCGGCGGGCGGTGTTCAGCGTCCAATTCGATAAGGGCTTTTGATACGGCGAGGCGCAGTGCTTCTGCCTGTCCTTTTACACCTCCCCCATTCAGGTTGGCGTACACATCAAATTTACCCTGATTGTTTGTTATATTAAACGGCTGGTCTACAACATATTGTAAGACTCCAGTAGGAAAATATTCTTTATAATCCTTTTTGTTGACAACAATCTCCCCCTTGCCTGGTTTGAGATAAACCCGGGCAATGGCAGTTTTCCTTCTTCCTGAGGTGTTGATGACGTCCATATTTCTTATTTTGTGTTGAGGTTGAGTTTCTTAGGTTGTTGTGCTTCGTGCGGATGCTTGTTGTCCTGGTATACATGCAGGTTACGGAACATCTTTCTTCCAAGCTTGTTTTTTGGGAGCATCCCTCTAATGGCTTTTTCAACCATAAAAGTTGGTTTTTTTGCCATGACCTGGCCGGCTGTTTTTGTACGCTGCCCGCCCGGATACCCGGTATACCTGATATATTCCTTCTGATCCCACTTGTTTCCTGTAAGCTGTATCTTATCGGCGTTGATCACGATCACATGGTCGCCACAATCAACGTGCGGTGTAAAATCGGGTTTGTGCTTGCCACGAAGTATTCTCGCCACGCGTGAGGCCATGCGCCCCAGTGTTTCTCCCTCGGCATCCACAAGGTGCCACTGCTTCTCCACAGTTTCCTTGTTGGCCGATACGGTCTTATAACTCAATGTATTCATCGTTTGGCTTTTTTCCTTATCTGATTGAATGAAAACGTATTCACCCCTCAAAAGGGGGGTGCAAAGATAAAACTTCCTTTCAGTATCGGCAAATTTATCAACAACAAATTGTTAATAACCGCCGCAGGTCATATATGGATAAATCAACGGGCTCAAATTCAGGGTGCAAAGATAATGAAATTTTTTAATCCGGCCACTCAATGATACTGAAGTTTATGGGTTTTTACAGAGTATGGGAAACGGTTTGAAGTTTGAGGTTGCCCGGGGAGGTATTGCAGGTTCGTGAATGGGATGAGGGATGGAGATACAGGCTTTCGGGCAAAGCCCTGCCAGAACATCACTATGTCAAAAGGACGCGGGTTTTTAAGTTACACTAATCGTGACAGACGAGCAAAAGGGAAAACCGCCGGGGCGGTGAAGAGTGCAGAGAGTGCGATTATGGGGATGGTGGCACTGTGCAGGCCCTGGGGGTTGAGGGGCCAGGTGATCAATAAGAGCAGGCTGATGAAAAAGACAAGTTTCATGTAGACTTTTGTGGTGCGCGATTGTTCTGCTTTGTGCATCCTGAAGGCAAACCACGCGTGCGTTGGCAGGGCCCAAAGGATGTCCAGGTTAATGGCCGTGGCTACGTGGTCGGAAAGGAACCACATGAAGAAGACAATCAGCCCGAGGAGGCCGGGGATCAGGAAAAAGAAAGCGCGATATGCGATGAACAGTCGCCTGTTAAAGATGGCAAGGATGCCTGCCATCAATAGCACCCAAAAGGTAATTGTGGGTGTGATGGGGAAAGGATCCGGCAATTCTACTGTCTTTGGCAGGATCATCCAGTGCCCGTCAACCAGCAGGCGGCCATCCTGGTGCCGGGCATGGTTGAATGCATCAAACATATCGTCGGGCAGGAACATCTGGTGCCATGGGCTAGCGTCAATGTCAGCGGGAAGCCCCAGCAGAACGTCAATTCCAAATGAGATCCAGGGGGCATGCGATGTATAGGGTCGCAGCATTTCCCGGAAGGTGGGTTCCTCCATTTCGTGGTCGTCCCATCCCCAGTCAATTTCCAGCTCATGCTCAACAAGGTCGCGTATCCGTGTTGCACAGTTGTCGTAGAAAAAATCATAGAGGTAGGAGATGTTTTCCGGACGCCGGTTCACAAGCAGGAAGGCGTAAATACGATCCATTTCAGCCTGGCTCAGGTTAAGCTCCTGCTCTACTACTTCCCTGCCGGCATAGTGGTAAGATAACAGAAATTGCTGCATCGAGGTAACCGAAAGCTGGTACATAAGCCTTCCCTGGAGGAATTTCATGTAAAAATTCGGGGTGTTGAAGTCGAATGTGCCCCAGTTGTAAACTTCATCAATATCATTTGCCGGATCGGCAACCCACAGGGCGCTGTGACCAAAGGCAGCGTAAAGTTCTTCACCGGGGCTGGCTGTCAGCAACGATATTTTCGCATCCGGCGACAGGTGCTGAGCAGACGCAGGAGCCATCCCACGTATCGTTAACACAGCAAGCAACAGAATTATCTGGATGATCTTCTTCATTAGTCCATTATATGCTGCAAAATTACTGAATTTGCCGCAAAACTCTATAACCTCTCATTTGTGAAGCCCGGAAGAGGCCCGTATATATTATCCGGCTTCGCAATATTGAACCCTTTCAGGGTTCTGTGCTTATTATCACATCCGTATTTCCCGAATTTCATTCGGGTTCATTTATGTTAAACCACTTCGTAGTTTTCGTGTGTGCCACGATCATGTAAAAATATAAAACCAGAAAACAAAGGCGATCACCATCCCTTCACGATCCCCGACAGGGGCCAAATGTGAACAGCCCTGTATGAAATGTGGAGGGGTGAAGGCGATCGACATCCTCAATCAAAAACCCCGGCAGGGGTTAAAAAAAAAGGGAAGACCGCGTTGGCCTTCCCTTTTCAGGAAACGAATTACAAACTATCGTGCAACCTGCATGCGGTGTGTAATAACGCCAGCAGTGGTTGTCATTTGCAAGAAATAAACGCCGTTCTTAAAGTCAGAAACGTTTATGTCGTGGCGGAGATCGTTCACTGTAGCGGAGTACACTACCTGTCCAAGCATATCCACGACACGCAGGTCGGTGATATTTGTATTGGACTCGATATGCAGTGTGCTGTGAGCAGGAACAGGATATACACTCAGTTCAATTTCGTCAGGATCGATTACAGATGTATCATCCACAAGCATTTCAACATCAACTACTACATCTTCATCTACTACGTTCACTTCACCAACAACGGGGAAGTATTCATCTCTTTCGACCGTGTACTCGTACAATCCGGGCATCACGTCCTCAAACACATAGTGACCGGGGTCGTACGTGACGCCGTCGAATGTAATGATGGCATCATCAATATCGTCACCGAACTCGTCAAACACGTTGAACATTACGGTATAGGTCATCATTTCGATTTCGAAATCGATCGTGATGATGTCTGACATGCCAGTAGTGTATACTGCACGTACACCGGCAGTATGTTCGCCTGCAGGCAGTCCGGTAAACATGTACTCCGTTACTGTAATGCCATCGTCCACCATGTCGTCGTTCAGGAACACGTCGAATCCGACAAAGACCTTGTCATTTACAGCATCGTGATCCCATGTGAAAAGTGCATCTCCATGGTCGAATCCTTCGGTTGTAACTTGCAGGTTAAATGGTTCTTCAATGTCATCAACCATATGTACGGTAACTGTCAGGTCCTCATCTGCTACTTCAAACATTATGTCTTCAGTAACATAACCTGCTGCAGTGACCTCTGCACTATACTCACCGGGAGGAAGATCAATCATAGCCATACCGTTTGCATCGGTGGTTAACGTATGTTCACCATTGATCGTGATGGTGGCATTTTCGATGGGATCTTCATCGGCACTGTCTTCCAGTACGTGGAAGGTGACCTCAAGGTCGGCAACAGCATAGTCTAGTGCAATGTTGTCAATGAGCCAGTACCATCCCCAGGTGCCCTGATCGTTATATTCGAATCGCAGATAGAGGTGGTCTCCGGGCTCAAACCCTTGAATGATCAATGATTCGCTTACCGGGGTAACCTCAAACGGCGGGCTGAATCCCGTGGAGAAGCCTTGATTTTCTGTATAGACAGCAAGGGTATCCCAGGTTGCCATGTCCTTGCTGACAAGTACCATGCCTTCGGTAGCGCCAATTTGGCGATAGTGATGATCAAAAGTCAGCGAAATGTCACCGCCGTCAAAGTCTGAAAGATCAATGATGGGAGCTTGTAAAGCTGACCAGACATCGTTACCGCTACCGGCATCGTCGGAGTCTATCACTGCGAAGTAGCCTTCCATGGGCTCCTCGACATCAAAGCGGTCATTGTCATCAATTACCCATACAAAGCCGTCACCAGCTAGGTCAATCTTAGACCAGTGTGCATGGGTGTCGGTATCTTCGAAATCATCGAAGAACGGGAACCCTGCAACATGAGACACATCAAAGTCATCGGCAAAACGCGGGATTAGCTGAAGGTCGTCCTGGAACTGGGTGATTACACCCGTGATGTCCAGAGGCAGGGTGGGTATTTCAGTTCCAATGTAGTCTACGTCCCAGAAGTCTGTCCGCACAACAAATTCATTCACGCCATCGGTGATGGTATAGTTTGTTCCATTGACAAACTCTTCACCATCGTCAATATCGATAAACATAACATCCTGCAGCGTGATGAGTTTTGCCTGATCATCAGGCGTAACCATATCCATCGGGAAAATAGTAGGTTCAATGGGCTGGTTGTCAACAGCAGGCGGTGCATCTTCTTCGGGTTGGAACCTCAGCATATTGTTCCAGATGTTAAGTTTACCCACTACATCGGTCATCACGTCATAGAGGTCATACTCTGTGGTAATGATCCCGGGCTGGTCATCGATGAGGATGGCAGCCGTTTCATCCTGGATAAACTTACGGTTACGGAAGCCATCCATAGCAACGATGGAAGCCTCACCTGTAAAACGGTACACGGTACCGTCGTCTGGCATGTCGCGCAGTTCGGCAAGCGTCTCGACATCTACGATGGATTCTTCCACTTCTATGGTCAGGGTATAGATGTCTTGCGGGTCAATCACTTCACAGCCAGCAGCATCTCTGAGCATAGTAAGGTGCAGTGTGTGCTCTCCAACAGGCAGTGTGCCTTCAAAGAGAATATCACCTTCGTCTGCGTCTTCAACGTGAACGGGGTCATCATCATTGAGCACATACATAAACTCAATGGGCCCGGTTCCGTGCACGATTTCGTGCAGTTTCACGGTTACCTCTTCGTCGTCGAGGAAATACAGTTCTGATCCTGTTTCCACGATCTCATCATTGAAGCTGAACAGCACTGCAGGTTCAGGATGCACAGTGATCTCGAGAGAATAAATGGTTTCGACATCGTCTGCCTGGCATCCATTGGCATCTTCCAGCATCGCAAGATGCAGGGTGTGATGCCCTACGGGAAGCACGTCGTTATAAAGTACATCACCTTCTTCAATGTCTTCAATGGCAACTGGCTCGTCATCGTTGAGCACATAGTGCAGGTTGATCGGTCCTTCGCCAGAGAGGATCTCATGAAGGGTAATTTCAACCACTTCGTCGAAACAGAACTCAAAGTGCGATCCGGTTTCAGCAATTTCATCATTGAAGCTGAACAACACTGCAGGTTCAGGATGCACAGTGATTTCGAGAGAATAAATGGTTTCGACATCATCTGCCTGGCATCCATTGGCATCTTCCAGCATGATCAGATGCAGTGTATGGTGTCCTACAGGAAGCACATCTGCAAACAGTTCATCGCCTTCTTCAATGCCGTCGATGGCTACAGGAGGTCCGTCGTTGTTAAGCAGGTAAAGCAGGTTTATAGGACCTTCTCCTGCCACAATTTCCTCAAGCGTAACCACCACCTCTTCATCGAAGCAGAACTCGAAGTGTGACCCGGTTTCTGCAATCTCGCCATTAAACGCAAACAGAACTGCCGGTTCAGCATGTATAATAACCGTTCCGTAGTAGGTGTCTTCAGGATCAATCACATCAACACCAACGGCATCGATAATAGATGTAACAACTATATCGTATGTGCCGGGGTCAATGTCAGGATGATCTTCCGAGGGGAATAACACATCGCCGGTGGAAACATCTTCTGCAGTAAACTCTTCGCCATTGACGGTATAAACTATTGTCAGGGGTTCTTCTCCCACAACAACTTCGTGCAACGTAACCTCAAGGTCATCATTGGAGCATAATACTTCCTCAAACCCTGTAGCTACAGGCACGCCGTTTATTGCGAAAAGAATCTGAGGTTCACCGTACACAGTCATTTCCACCATGTCGTCGGCAAGATTGAAACCATTCCACCAGGCCTCATCGTCTTCAACTACTGTGAAATCGTCGTCGTCGGTTACAACAGCGAAATGCAGTATAGTTTCATAGGTGATGGGTGACCTGATATCCACATTCCATGTTTCCACTTTGCCGGCGTGATCAAACAGGGCTGTGCGTACATCGGCATCCGGATCAGCTGAAAGTATCATCTCACTCAGGAAATGTGTAGTTTCAGCGGGGATTTCCTCTTCTACCATCAGGCTGAATTCATGGTCACCATATGTGATCATAATTTCAGTTCCGGCAGGTATGGGTTCCTCTGACATAAACTGAGCGTCAACCATCCAGTCCTCTGTAAGCGCAGGAATGGTGAATCCATCTTCTTCGATAAACTCGAGAAACTCATCCGGGTAGGTGGTAACAGCTTCCAGATGGTTGGTTTCGGGGTTGCTGACATCCAGGAAGGTGTTTTCCCTTGCATCAAGCAATGCTTCGTAAACAGCGGCTGAAACGGCAACACCGGCGGATCCGTTATCCGGGGTGAACGGAAGGGTGACTCCGATAGGTGTCTTGATGGAGGATCCATCCCTGATTTCAACTTCCGAAGTTCCAATATCCACGAAGTCGAAACGAAGTGTAATCAGGTCTGTACCGTCTACAAGTTCAATTCCTTCTTCATCAAATATTACCAGTTCAAGGATAAGTGGGTCTGTTCCACCGATCGTCCAGTTTTCGCTGTATATGCTTTCGTACCCGGCATAAACCATAATGTCTGTATCATACCCGATACGTAAGCTAACTGAACCGACGTTACTTGGAAATTCACCGTGAATTTCTACAGGAATCTCAACATTTGCACCGCTGTATTGAAACACGTCAGGTACATTCAGGGTAACGTCAAATTCAGCAGGCACAAAAAGCCCGTCTTCCGTCTCGAACGCCAGTTCGCCGGCAGGTGATGCAATTTCACCACCTGGTTTAAATGTAACGGGCGCTTCGGTAACGGCGGTATAGGTAAACCTGATATTTGCAAGGTTTACATCGGAAAGGTCAATGCCTGTTTGACTTGTAAGCATGATCCTCAACTCACCATCATCCTGAAGTTCGGTTGTAACGGCATCAAAGTCCAGGTCTTCGTTCAGGACAACTTCTTCATAAATAAGCTGGCCGGGATCGAAATTAATGGTCAGGTCAACGACTTCAATATTTGCAAACCCATCACCGGACATATTGATCGGCATCATGACCTCCTGATCCGGAGCTACGTCTGTAACCGTTTCCATAGACACGGTTCCGGCGAGAAGGTCCGGATCGGTAATAATTGACCCGGGGATAAAGGTGATATCGTCATTGTCCATAATAACACCGTTAACCATAATGTCAGTGTTATCAAGGTTAAATTCGATATGTGCGTCATGGCCACCGGCATACATGAATTTGAGGTCAAAGACTTTTTCGTCAATGTCATAAGTGTTTAAATCAAAATCCATGAATGTAACAACGACCTGACCGGCAGCTACATTAGACTGCGGGGCCCAAATAATATTTGGTCCGGTGATAAACCTGTTCTCTATTCCTTCAAAACCGGTAATAAGTTGCGGGTCAAAAGAAAAAGCCAGTTGAAAGCCATCCACATCTGTGAAGTCTTCCATGTATACAGGCACATTAACAGGTCCGGGGCCAGCCTCTACATCACCGATGGTTACAGTCTGCGCACGGGCTGTCATACCTAAAGTTGCAAACAGCATTACCATTAATAGGTAGTAACTTCTTTTATTCATTTGCTGTGTCTTTTTGCGTTAATAATTATAGTTTTCATGAGTAAATCCGGGCAATGATCTGGCTTATAATCTAAAACCCTCTCAACATAAAATCATGGCAATTACTACTTGCAATAAAACAAAAAAGGCATTTAGATAAACTGCCTGTTTTGTGTCGTGTCGTATGCAATTGCATTAGCATGTCTAAACTTTGAGCATGGTTTCCGCCAAAAATCTTAATATAACAAAGCTATTCCGGGGATTGACCCCGGAATAGCTTTGATTTGGTTTACTTCACGAGCAGGAGGTTTCCGTTGGCAACAAATGTTCTGGTTTGTCCTTCTACAGTAACTCTGTAGATAAACATACCGTCACTGCCACCAAGGTCTTCACTTGTAATCTCGATGATGTGGCGTCCGGCAGCCTGTGTTTCTTCAACTACCGGGGATGCTACAATCTGTCCAACCCTGTTGTAGACAACCAATGTCACTTTTCCGCTTTCGGGCAGTGTGTACTCAATATTGGTTGATGTACGGAACGGGTTCGGATAGTTGTTAACAGCGAGATCATGTGCATCCAGATCCTCAATGCCTGTGGGTACAGATGCAGTAACCGCATCGGTTTCCAGGATAAGATCAAGAACACTCATATCTGCTGATGCAAACTCGGTAATGTATTCAAGCTCGAAGAGTTCGGCTTTTTCCATATCGCCAAGCAGCTTAACAGTAATGTTCAGGATCTCATCACCTGCATTGTAGAACACATTATCGGTGCTCACAGATGCTACACGTACCACACCACGCTTGTTATCGATATTGTCGATAGCATAGTCTGTCTCGATCACCTCGATCATCTGGGGATTGTAAGTCAGACCAATGGTGGTGGCAGCGATATCAGCAGCATCTGCAACGCGAACAGGTATTGTGATCACATCACCGGCTTCTGCATTGATTTCGCCTGTGTAGTCGAGCTCAGCAACGGTGGGTTCTTTAGCGATACCGCTTCCCATTACGGAGCTGTTCCTGGAGTTAAGGTCACCCATACCAGCAAGGTAAATGTTCATGAGGTTCGTACTTCCGTCAAGCATGAAGATATTACTCTTGTAGTAAAGGTCGTCAGGATGCGTTGTTCCTTCATAAGGTACATTGCCGTCCCTGACAAACTCGAAGAAGAGGTCTTCGTCATTGTCGAAGCTGAACCCGGTGACTTCGTCTCCTGTGCCAAATGTTTTGGCTGGCAGGTTAGCAGCATCAAGCATGCGGCCTACAACCTGGAAGTTCGGGGTGTTATTCCTGAACTGTCCGATGTCGCCAACAACGCGGCGCATAAGGTCACGTACGTCAACGATGTCGAGTTCACCGCTGGTGTTGACATCTGCAAGTGCATTCGAGAAGAATCCATATGCAGGGGTGTCATCCTTATCTCCAATCCACCAGTATGGGTTGGGTGAATCCAGATCGTTGAGTTCAACGATACCGCCGGCCATACGGATCAGGGCAAGAGCATCTGTTGCGCTTACTCCGAGGTGTGACCATGCGTTCCACGTGTACGTGAAGCTGAGGAAGTTATCGGTTGTAACGGGTTGCTCCAGGTAGGAGAATCCGCCGTCCCATACCTTCAGGCGATACGACTTGGTAAGGTCGATGTTGCCGAACTCGAAGTATGCGGTGAGATCAAGATCTGTGTCAGGCTCAATCTTAACCACTTCTTCGTACCCGCCTGCTACGGGGTTACCGGTAATAGGATTAACTTCGAACATCTTCACATAGAAATAGTCAGGAATGTTGTTCGGGTGGAGCAGGAATGGCGTCGGTACAAACGTTTCTTCCTGGTTCCAGTACTTGAGCTGACCTGCGAGGGTGTTCTCAATGATATCTACCTGGTAAGGATCAATCGGGTCGTGGCAGCTGTTGATAATTTCAGCATTGACGAATCCGTGAGGATTGTTGATTCCTGGAGCAGGCGGCAAGCCGGCACCCCAGTATACACGGATCTTGTCAAGGCCTTCAGCCTCCATTACCTGATCATCACCGGTATTCAGCTGCCATACACCATTAACATAACCGCCAATGATGTAACTCAGGTCGTCGCCGTCGATAGACCAATTGTATACAGCTCCCGGGATCGGGTTGATATCGTCATCGAGATAGTATTCATGCGCTTCACCAGGTGCGACAGTAGTAATATCGTGTGAGAAAGCGGGCACCTGATCAGGACCTGCGATAACCTGCGGCTGAACGATGGTGAAGTCGAATGTGTACTGGTTCTTGCAGTCTGTAACCGTGTTTTCTTCTTCGAAGCGGATCTGTGACGGATCTGCAACATCTTCCCATGTCACCTCAATGATGAAGTGCTTGTTCCAGTTACTCTGCTGTACGTTGCTCACAAGCTGATCGTTTTGATTCAGCACGTAAGTTGCATCTATCGTACCACCTTCAATCACCTGCGGGAAGGAAGACGTTCCGGGGATAATACCGGTACCATCCTTGTTGTACCACAGGATACTGTGTGTTTTGGGTACGGTTGAATACATTCCGGCATCCAGTGTATGCAGAGCGTCGATAGCTACACCGTGCTTCATCTCAACCAGCGGACGGGTGAGCATGTAGAACTGGGTAGAACCGCTGCATGCATAGCAGTCGTCAAACGGATGGTTTAGACCTTCGTACTCGTCTACCCATTCGTCCATCGGGATATAGGTGAGTTCACCGTCAATCGTAACGACGCGGATCGGTACCAGGTCACGCGCAAGCGGGGTGTTCTTGAAGTACACCTCGTGTGTGGCATAATCCGGAGGGCATTCTTCGTCCACACCTTCGAGAGCAAGCGGGTTATATGCTTTCCAGTGGAACTCATATACACCATGGCGGCTTACTTCGATGTCAGGATTGTCGTCCCACTTATGCTCTTCCCAGGCATCTGTCCATGAGATAGCACCGGTAAACTCATTAACTTCGAAAATATATTCTCCGTTAAACTTAATCCAGTCATGGCGCATCCATGTGTTATCAGGAAGTTGTTTTCTGGGTGTCCAGTATCCCGGGATTGTAGCATCCCACTTGTAGCCGATAGATCCGATTTCCGGATGGTTGGCAACGCTTGCACCAACAATAATGTCATCAGTGCCTTCTTCAACATCGATCACCCAGTAGCCTTCAATGATATCCTGGTCTACGTTGTCATTTTCGGCTTCGAGGAATCCGTGGAATTCAACCACACCGTTCCATCCCTGGCCAGCGCAGCTGTCTTCGTCGTCGGGCTGAAGAAGCTCACCGCAGAATTCATATTTGTATGCTGCACCAGCTTCAAAGGCAAACTCATCACCGGCATCAGGCTGAACGAGGAAGCGCACATCCTGCCAGTCAGTATCCAGGCAGTCGCCTCTTCTGTTGTAGATCTCATAGTAGATGCGGTATACGCCTTGCTCGTTGGCATAGATATCAACCTTGCGGCCGTTGTATTCCGGATATGGGCTGGCGTCAAACACAACAACGCCGGGAGCAACTGCTACCCATGTTTCAGCAGCTTCGTCATACTCCATAGCATACCAGTCAACCTCGCTCTGGTTCCAGTCATTGATATAACCGTAACCGAAGTCCGCGATCCATGCGTCGATGCCGTCAAATACGCCTCTTGGCTTAATGCCTTCAAGCGTAATAAAGCGATCTTCTACACCGCAAATCTGTTCGGGCTCATTGTTCGGCATGAGTTGTGCGGTAGGCTTCCAGAAGAGGTCTATGATGGTCTCTGCATGGTAGTCGCAGCTACCCCACTCCGGATGGTCGATCATTTCGCCATCCTTATCAGCTACCCATACATCGAAGGTAACCTTGAAGCGGCCATAGTCTTCCGTGCGAACGGTCACATAGCCAAGGATATCCTCCATGTTGTCTCCTGTAAACTCAAACATGTTGCCATCAACAGGTGACCAGCTTACATTGGCCATGTCGGTGTTCTCGAGGGTAAAGTCCTCATATTCGGCCCAATACCACTCTTGGTTGCCAGCATGCCATGTGCTCTGGTATACATTGAATTCACCGTTGAGTGAATATGCAGGGATATTCTCCGGTCCGGAGAGGTTTGCATAGTCGAAAGCAGCTTCAAACGGCA
>PWRF01000012.1 GCA_003556325.1 Bacteroidales bacterium
ATTTCATGCAGATACGGCCCTCGTGGGAAGCCATTGCCTCACTGGTTGCGCTGGCCGTTTTCGGTTCCACTTTGGCCTTTATGTTTTACACTTCGGGTGTGCGCGCCATCGGCATCGCCCGCACGGCCATCTTTGCCAACCTGATCCCGGTGGTCACTGCCATCACCTCCTTCATCTTCCTGGGCGAGCTGATAGACCTGGGCCGCATCATCGGGATGTTTATCGTGATCGCAGGTCTGCTGATGACACAGGTTTCCGGTTTGCGCCGGCGCAGAAAACAGCTTGCTGAGCAAGCGCCCAAAAAGTAAAAAAACCTTCAGAGAAGTCTTGTGTTTTGAAATAGTTTTATAATTTTGCACCACCTTTTCCGCAGCGCGGCTGTGTGGCAAAATTGAAAGCTTATATTTTGAGGATGCTGCGCAACGGAAACCAAACGCCCGGCGGGGTAGCTCAGGTGGTTAGAGCGTCGGATTCATAACCCGAAGGTCACGGGTTCAACTCCCGTCCCCGCTACAAAAACAGCCTGTTTATCAACTGATAGACAGGCTGTTTTTATTTTAAGGGTGACGATAAAGTGACAAGAAGTGCACAAAAAATGCCTTATGGTCATCAACCGGCTTGGGTAAAAACTAATGCAGGCGGCTTTTTAAGGGCAATCCGTGATCTTTGGGTTGCATGCTGCTATCTTTGTTCATAGGATATTTCTCCACCAATGTCCTCAGCAACTTTATGAAGCTCGTCCCATGCATGTCTTAAAGCACTTAAGCGCCCCCCATAAGTTAATTGAGGCTCTGCGATGCCATGGTTTTCAACTATCCCCTGAATCGCAATTATTCCATCATTAATAATAACAACTGCCCTTACCGTACGATCAGGATTACTCGTTGTGGCAATGTTCTTTGGCCGCGATGAAATAGTGCCAATATCCCTGTCGGCATGATCTATTGTCATCCCGTTTGCAGCAAGTGCTTGTCCCGCTCTGCGGAATGCTTCACTGTATTCATAATCTGTTGTGACTACAATAGTGTTGTCTCCCCTTTCCTGTGCATAGACGGTCACTGTCATCAGCACCAGGATAATTGCAAACAGCTTTTTCATGGGTCTAAAGTTTTGATCTGTGAGTCAAATATAAAAAAAGTTTTGCCGGTTTGTTAGCAAAGAGATGCTGAACCCCTCCTGGTGAAGCGCTTTGTGGCCACAGAATTGCTGGTTAGTGGCCTCATCAGTTAACACTCATACCTTAAATATGCAATTTGACCTGTTCCCTCGCTCTCAAAACAGCCTGTTTATCAACTGACAGACAGGCTGTTGTTCTTAAACAAGGACAATAAAACAAAAAACCAATCGCACAACGTGTTACATTAAGCTTTGTTAAGCTGCCCCGGGGTTACTCCGAAAGTTTCCTTGTAAGAACGATAAAAATACGTTCTGTTTTTAAAACCGGTCATATAAATGATGTCGGATATGGTATATTTATCTTCTGCTATCATTTGCTTCGCCTTTTTAAGTCTGAAGTTTTTAATCAGACCGTGGGGCGTCAAACCTGTAAGTGCTTTGATTTTCCTGTAAAGCTGTGGTTTACTGAATGCAAGATGTTCAGCCAGCTGATCCGCATCCAGGTTTTCATCCTCACAATTGGCTTCAATGTATTTAACACACTTTTCAAGAATCTGCTTGTCACGCTGCGAGTAATCATGCTTCAGCTTATTATAGGATGAGTTGCCCATTTGAAAACTAAAAGATTCTGCCAATTGCTCACGGGTTTTCAGCAGCTTTTCAATGCGAACAAAGAGGTGTTTTGTGTGAAAGGGTTTTGGGATATAGGAGTCGGCTCCCTTTTCCAACCCTTCAATCCGGTTTTCCATCTCAGTTTTTGCAGTTAGCAATATCACGGGTATGTGGCTGGTCACGGGGTCTGACTTGATTGCGCTGCAGAGCTCAAGGCCGTCCATCTCCGGCATTATAACATCGCTTACCACCAGATCCACTCTTTTGTTCCGGATTGTCTCCAGCGCCTCTTTACCATCCCGCGCAAGAGAGACGTCGTATTGCTCGGAAAGTATTTTCATCAATAGCCCGGACAATTCTGCATCGTCTTCGGCAACCAGTACCCGGTATTTTTTGGGGGTTGTCCACAAAGCGGGTTTTGCAGAAGATGCATTGTGTTTTTGACGCATGCCATCAGAAAACTCATCGGCAAGCTTCTTCAGCAAGGACGTTTCTGAAATGCCATTTGATGGGATGGATGAATCTATTGCGGAATCAGGTTTCCGCAGGGGTAATGAAACAAAAAAGGTGCTTCCTTTCAGAGGAGTGCTTTTCACAGTAATATCGCCATCCAGCAGTTCAACGAGGCTTTTTGTATATGCCAGTCCAATGCCAATGCCCTGGAAACTGCCGGTAGTCTTTTTAACGTTTGGGGCTCGTTGATAGTAGCTGTCGAATATAAAGGGCAAAACATCGTCAGATATGCCTGTGCCTGTATCAGAGACCTCAATGATCACTTTGTTTGTTGAAACTTTTAACCCCACGCTGATGATGCCGCCAGGCTGGGTAAACTTAATGGCATTGCTAAGCAGGTTCAGTAAAATTTTTTCAATCTTGGCAGTATCGCTTATCATCCAAACCTCTTCTTCATCCGGTTCAAATATGATCTCCAGTTCGTTTTCCTGGGCAAAATGGGTAAAGACATTAATGATGTTGCTAATGGCGCTGACCATCTCAAGTTTGCGGTTGTTGACTTTTTCCCTGCCGGTATCAATTTTTCTGAACTCCAACAGCTCCTGAACCAGTTTTTGCATGCGCCGGGAGTTTTGGTATATCGTTTTCACCAGGCTCCTGGACTCTTCGGCATTCTGTCGTGGGTTGAGCAAGCTGCCAGCCGAAGCAAAAATGAGCGTTAAAGGCGTTCCAAATTCGTGGGCAAGGTTCGTAAAAAACTGCAATTTATATTGATGCAGCTCTTTTTCCTTTTGTTGCTGAATTTTTTCAACCGCCCGCTCCTGTTTGCGCTTGTTCCTGGCACTTTGATAAACATACAGCATATAGCCCGCAAACGCTAATAATAACCCATATAACAGGAAAGCCGGCCATGTTTTCCAAAATGTGGGCCTGATTAAAATGTCCAGGGTTCGGACTTCATCTGACCAAACGCCATCTTCATTGGTGGCACGGATCAACAGCCTGTATTTCCCATCCGGCACGTTTGTAAAGCTGGCTTCCCGCTGACTGCCGACAAAGACCCAGTCGCTGTTGAAATTTTCAAGCTTGTATGCAAATTGGCTTTTGTCGGGGTTTATAAAATTGAGAGTGGTGAATTCAACGGAAAAAAAGTTTTGATGGTGTTTCAGTTCTATTTTTTCAAGCTCGTTTATGTTTCTGCTGAGGATATATGTTGAATCACCGGGTTGAACCAGGTCATTGTATAGCCTGAACCCGGTAAGCATGAGGTTTGGCTGACGGTCCGATAATGTAATCTCACCGGGGTAAAACCAATCCAGGCCATTTGTTCCTCCAAAATAATAACGACCGCTTGCCTTACCAATACAGGCGGCGCCATCTGTATATTCATTGCCCTGTAGCCCGTCTGCGCTTATAAAGTTCTTAAAGATCTTTTCAGTTCTGTCGAACTTGCTAAGGCCTTTGTTTGTACTTACCCAAATATTGCCCTCGCTGTCTTCGAGTATGGCATGTATGGTGTTGTTGGGCAAACCGTCGCGCATAGTGTAGTTTGTTATCTCATAAGGTGTGAAATTCAAGTTTAAACGGTTTAAACCTCCGCTGCTTCCAACCCACAGGTGACCAACAGCACCCATATGCAGACTCAGGATATCGTCATCACTAAGTCCGTTTCCATTGTGAGTCTGCCTGCTGAAATTCTCAAGCGACCCTGTAAGTGTATTCATCCTGTAGAGCCCTGCCCCCCTTGTGGCAAGCCACAAGATGTTTGGCTTCTCTTCCTCTATGGCATATACAATGTTACTTCTGAACACATCATCTGCTTGTTTACTAATGACCTGTGTTTGGTTTGTAAGCACAAAGCGGTCATCCTTTCTTTCAAAGTCGAGTCCGATCAACCCGTAACCGCTGGTGCCAAGCCACACCTGACCAAAGACATCCACACATATGTCGTAAACAGAGCCAAAGACCAAGTCCTCAGCTCCCTCCAGGTCATCGGGAAAATGAAATAACCTGCCGCTGGCTACATCCATAACATCTATGCCAGCACCGTCATGCCCTATCCACAAAAGACCTTTGTTATCTTTTTCAAGGGCTAGCACAGCGTTGTTTGTAAGACCGTTATCAGTAGTAAAGAATTGGGTGGGCCCGTATCCATATGGAATAAAGTTTAATCCGTTACCGCGCGTTCCGACCCAAAGGTTGCCCTTTTCGTCCTCATAAATGGCCCTGACGATCTGATGGTTCAACTGACGGTCAGATGCCTCTCCCCTGCCAATCTGATAAAAAGGCTTTGGATTTAATATGCTCCGGAATACACCTTCGCCATCAGTGCCTATCCACAACAGTTCGTCAGGCTTTTCCAGGATAGACCATATCTTCACCCTTTTATCAGCCAACTCAGGCAGCATATACAAAACGGAATGAACAGCAAACCCGTCATCAGGGAACATTTGTAACACATTGCCATCATCGGTGCCCATCCAGAAATAATCTCTGCTTTCTGCAATATTGAATGCGGTCAGGCGGTAATCAGGATCACCAGGGTACAGGACATCGACAACCATGGTGCCGAGATCGACGATAAGCATTCCTCCCTCACGCATGGCCAGCAAGAGGTAAGGCGTATTATCATAAGTAAAAAACCAGTGATAACTGATGGAGGCGTCTTTCAGAGTTGAGTCCAGACCGGTGAGCTCAAAGCCTTCAATTTTCTCTGAAAGCCTATGGTCGACGACAAACAGTGAATCTTCGTTCAGCAAATAAAGATGATTCTCAAAGACCATAAAATCCATAACCTGTGTCATGTTCTGATCGGTCATGCAGGGTACGATGATGGGATCAAAATCCTTTTTTTCTTCCTGATACCTGAAAAGACCAAGCCCATGAGCTTTTACCCACAAGCTGCCATCATATCCAATGTTGGCCTTGAGGCTATATTCGCGCAGGGTAAGCTCAGGATATTCTGTAAACCAGCTGGAAAAGCCCTCCTTGTCGTGCGAATACCTGTTCAGTCCGCGTTCTGTAACAATCCAGAGATTACCGAAGTCATCCTCCAGCATATTCCTGATTATATTATTGCTTAGTGCTGTTTGATCATGTATATCGGGATAAAATGTCCTGATGGTTTTGCCATCATAGCGGTTCAGGCCATCCCATGTTCCAAACCACATAAAACCACGTGAATCCTTATATATGCTATTGATTGCACTGTTCGACAGCCCCTGCTCATTCGTTATGACGGCTGTTTGCCATTTCGGGGCTTTTTCTGCCGGAATACCATGCATTGGAGTGATGGCCAGCAAGAAAGCTAGTAACAGGAGGCGCATCTTGTTTGATGATTATGTTTTCCCTGACTAAGTACTATTATGTAAAGGTACAAATTATCAAAATACGGCGCGCAAAGAGGAATTTGATAACCGGGTTTACATTTTTGCAACCTGAGTTAACTAATTATCGAACTTTCGTTTGTATGTTTACAAATAAAAAGCATGAAACGCCCTTGACAGGATTTTTGACACACAGGAGGATGATTATTGGGACGTTTCGACATTTTGACATTTCGACAGTTGCAACACAACGCCTAAACTTTTGACAAGAAAATAAACACCTCAATAACAAATAGTTGAACAAATATAAACACATGAACCTATACAATTTCTGCAAACCACAGCATTTGATTTTGCTTCTTGCATTTTCTTTCGCTTTAACCGTTAACACTAATCAGCTTATTGGCCAGCAAATTGAAGTGCCACGCATCAATACGATGCCAGATATTCCTGAGCCGTATCATATGCGCGACTGGCAAGCCGTTGCCCATGGATACGATTCTCTTGTTTTTAATGAAGATCTTTCCGGCCAATATTTACCGGTATTGTTTTTCAGGGATCAATCGGTAAATTACCCGGATTATCAGAGTTTTGGATTACATACTGCCATAGGCACCAACTACCCCACGTCTGGTGAGGCCATCAACGTTATCCCGGCTGTTGTGGGCGCCACGCTTGCCGGCATTGACAAGTCTGGTCAGTTTAACAAAAACTGGGCGCTCATGGCCCGGGAATTTTTTAATAAACGCCCGGAAGAAAACATCTACCTGAATCATCCGGTGACCCATTCGGGGCATGACTGGTGGTACGAGACCATGCCAAATATTTTTTACATGCAGCTGAAGTATCTCTACCCTGAGATAGCCGTATTTGATGAGCAGTTGCCGGTAATGGCGAATCGGTGGAAAGAGGCGGTCATGGCGATGGGTGCCTCCGACACCCCCTGGCAGGTACCGTACATGAACTACCGTGCGTGGAATATGTCGGAGATGGAGACGCTCGACTCCGGTGTTCGTCAGCCCGAAGCTGCCGGAGCGCTGGCATGGATTTTTTACAACACCTATGTGGCTACTGGCGATGCCCGTTACCTGAAAGCTGCTGAGTGGGCCATGGAATTTCTGGA
>PWRF01000099.1 GCA_003556325.1 Bacteroidales bacterium
ATGGTGATGTATATTATCCGCCACAACTTCAGTCACCAGACCGACCTCGACTTCATCCGCGAGTTCAGCGAAAAAACCAAGCTCAAAGACATGGTGATCACCATCAACGACGTCAAAACCTCCACCAACCGCAGCGGGTATGGATACGGATACGGGTACGGATATGGGTATGGCTATGGGTACGGATATGGCATCGGCTACGGGGAACAGGAAGGGAAGAAGAAAAAGAAAAAACGGTGGCTTTAACAAATTTAATTTTTCATTTAAGAAGGTTTGCGTTCTCGAAGATTAAACTTGATGTGGACGAAATGCCCGGGAGACTAATATCCAACAGCGAACCCCGTTGAAATAGTTCGCACCTCCTATTTCGTTCAATCGTCCAATCAATTAGACAGTTAGACTCTCTTCCCCTTGATTAGCAACATAAAACATATCCTCACACAAAGGGTAATGGTGCTCGATGGCGCCATGGGCACCTTGATACAGCAATACAAGCTGTCGGAAGAGGACTTCAGGGGAAAGGACTTTGCCGATTGGCCTTCCGACATCAAAGGCAACAACGAAGCCCTGAACCTGAGCCAACCGGATATTATCAGGGAGATACACACCAAATACCTGGATGCCGGCGCCGACATCATCGAGACCAACACCTTTAACGGCAACCGGATATCACTCGCTGATTATGGCATGCAGGAGTATGCCTTTGAGCTGAACAAGGCTGCCGCACGCATTGCCAGAGAAGCCGTTGAAGGTTTCCGGCAAAAAGACCCAAACAGACCACGTTTTGTGGCGGGCATCCTCGGTCCTACCAACAAAACAGCCTCCCTGTCGCCCGATGTAAACGACCCGGGCAAGCGTGCTGTCACCTACGATGAGCTGGTGACAGCCTATGCAGAGCAGGCCCGCGGCCTGTTGGCAGGAGGTGTCGACATCCTGATGATAGAAACGGTGTTTGACACCCTCAACGCCAAGGCCTCCATATTTGCCATACAGGACGTGTTCGAAAGCCTGAACACCAAAGTACCTGTGATGATCTCCGTGACCATCACCGATGCCAGCGGCAGAACACTGTCGGGGCAAACCGTAGAGGCCTTCTGGAACTCGGTATCACACATGGACGTGCTGAGTGTCGGCATCAACTGCGCCCTGGGGGCCATGGAGATGAAACCCTACCTGCAGGAGCTCTCTGGCATCGCAGGCTGCTTTGTAAGCGCCCACCCCAACGCCGGACTGCCGAACCAGCTCGGCGAATACGACCAGACTGCCGAAGTGATGGCCGAAGAGATCAGCAGCTTCCTGGATGATCAGCTCGTAAACATCATCGGCGGCTGCTGCGGCACCACACCTGTCCACGTGGAGCGCTTTGCCGCACTGGCGCACAAAGCCATCCCAAGAAAAATACCGGAGAAAAAACGCCACCTCAAGATATCAGGCCTCGAACCATTAACCGTGTTCAGCGGCAGCAATTTTATCAACATCGGCGAGAGAACGAATGTGAGCGGCTCACTGAAGTTTGCCCGCATGATCAGGGAAAAAAGGTACGAAGAGGCCCTTTCTGTGGCCTTTGACCAGGTAAGGGGCGGCGCACAGGTGATAGATGTAAACCTGGACGACGCCATGCTGGACACTGAAAAGGAGATGGTCGCCTTTCTGAACCTGATGGCTTCCGAGCCAGAGATATCGCGCATACCGGTGATGGTGGACTCATCCAAATGGTCGGTGCTGGAAGCCGGCGTCAAATGCCTGCAAGGCAAGCCCATCATCAACTCCATCAGCCTGAAGGAAGGTGAAGAGGTGTTTCTTCAGCAAGCAGCCCTGATCAGGAAATACGGGGCAGCCCTCGTGGTGATGGCCTTCGACGAAAAAGGACAGGCCGTTACCTTTGAAGACAAATGCAGGATATGCAAAAGGGCGTACGGGCTGCTGACCCAAAAGCTGGGCTTCCCGCCGGAGGATATCATCTTCGACCCAAACATCCTGACGGTAGCCACCGGCATGGACGAGCACAACAACTATGCCGTTGACTATATCAGGGCCGTTGCCTGGATCAAAGAAAACCTGCCACACGCCCTGGTCAGCGGCGGTGTAAGCAACCTGTCCTTCTCCTTCCGGGGAAACAACACCGTGCGCGAAGCCATGCATTCGGCTTTCCTGTACCACGCCATCCAGGCCGGGATGGATATGGGCATCGTGAACCCGGGCATGTTGCATATCTATGATGAAATACCTGCCGACCTGCTGCAACTGGTGGAAGACGTGATCCTGAACCGCAGAAAAGATGCTACGGAGCGCCTGGTTGCTTTCGCGGAAAGGGTGCGGGAGGAGACCACCGGCAAGAAGGTACAGGAGGAATGGCGCACCTGGGATGTAAAAAAACGCATATCACACGCCCTGGTGAAAGGCATCGTTGACCATATCGAAGACGACGTGCTGAAGGCACGACCCGACTACGCACAAACACTCGAGGTGATAGAAGGCCCCCTGATGGACGGGATGAATGAGGCAGGCGACCTGTTTGGTTCAGGAAAGATGTTTCTGCCACAGGTAATTAAAAGTGCCCGTGTAATGAAAAAGGCCGTGGCGGTTCTCCTGCCCTTTATCGAAGCAGAGATGAAACAAAGCGGCGCGCAAACATCCAAAGGCAAGATACTGCTGGCCACCGTGAAAGGCGACGTGCACGACATAGGCAAAAACATCGTGGGCGTGGTGCTGGCATGCAACAACTACGAGGTGATAGATCTGGGCGTGATGGTGCCGGCACAAAAGATCCTCGACACCGCCAAAGCCGAAAAGGTGGACATCATCGGGCTGAGCGGCCTGATAACCCCTTCGCTCGAAGAGATGGCGCACGTGGCCGGCGAAATGCAGAAGCAAGGCTTTTCACAAGCCCTGCTGATCGGCGGAGCCACGACATCCAAAATACATACAGCCGTAAAAATTGAGTCCGTTTATGATCATCCTGTGATACACGTGAAGGATGCCTCAAGGGCCGTTCCGGTGATGAGCAGGCTGCTGTCCAAAGACAAACAGCAGCTGGCATCAGAGATTCGAACCGAATACAGCGCTATCCGGCAAAAATATGAGAAAAAAAAAGAAGAAGGCAGGTATCTCAGTCTTGCCGAGGCAAGAAAGAACAAGAAGTCCGTCGGGTTCGGGCCGTCTGTGATCGCCGAGCCCAGGTTTATGGGCAACAAGGTGTTTACGGCTTATCCGCTGGAGGAGATCAGCGAATACATTGACTGGACCTTCTTTTTCCATAGCTGGAATATGAATGGGAGGTACCCGGCGATTTTCGACGATCCCGTCAAGGGGCCGGCAGCCCGGAAGTTGTATGATGAAGGCCGGGTGATGCTCAAACAGATTGTTGAGGAAAAGCGCCTGCAGGCCAATGCCGTGATCGGCTTTTATCCGTGTAACAGCCGGGGCGACGACATCCTGCTCGACAAAGACCTTGCCGGTAAAGACCACCACTTCTGTTTTTTGCGCAACCAGCAGCAAAAAGACGAAGGCATCACCAACCTGTGCCTTTCCGATTTTATTGCCCCTGAGGGATCGGGGCCGGTGGACTACATGGGCTTTTTTGTTGTTACGGCAGGCATCGGTCTTGAGCGGTGGGTTTCTCATTATGAAGCCGCAAAGGACGACTACAATGCCATTATGATGAAGATACTGGCCGACAGGCTGGCCGAAGCCTTCGCTGAGCTGATGCACGAAAAAGTGCGCAAGGAATACTGGGCTTATGCGCCGGATGAACACTTAAGCCTTGCCGATATGCTAAAGGAAAAATACCGGGGCATCCGTCCGGCACCGGGCTACCCCGCCTGCCCCGAACACTCAGAAAAGCGCAAGCTTTTCGACCTGATGGATGCCGAACAGCAAACCGGGTGCCGTTTGACGGAGAACTTTGCCATGTGCCCGGCAGCCGCTGTGTCGGGCTACTACTTTGCGCATCCTGATGCGCAGTATTTTAATGTGGGCAGGATATCCAAAGACCAGGTGGCGGACTACGCCCTCCGCAAAGGGCTTGAACAAAAAGTGGTGGAACGCCTGTTAAATCAGAACCTGAACTATTGAGATGAAAGTAATTGAACACTTCAAACATACCCAAAAAACATGTTTCTCTTTCGAGATCTTACCCCCGCTGAAAGGGCATAACATTGATATGATCTATCGTACCATTGATCACCTCATCGAGTTTAAGCCGTTGAACATCAATGTGACCTACCACCAGGAAGAGGTTGTGTACAAGCAGCTCCCCGGCGGCCTGCTAAAAAAGCAGTCCATACGAAAAAGGCCGGGCACGGTAGCCATTTCGGCGGCCATCAAATACAAATACCCTGATCTGCACGTGGTGCCGCACCTTATCTGCGGCGGGTTCAGCAAGGACTCGACGGAGTATGCCCTGATAGACCTGCATTTCCTGGGCATTAAAGACATCCTGGTGTTGCGCGGCGACCCCCTGAAGTCGCAGCGGCATTTCAGGCCCGAGCCCGATGGCCATAGCTATGCAGTTGACCTGGTCAGGCAGATCGTTGCCATGAACCAGGGCGGGTACCTCGATGAAGACTTGCTGAACCGCACGGCAACAGATTTCTCGGCAGGCGTGGCAGGCTATCCCGAAAAACACACAGAGGCGCCCAATATGGAGTCGGACCTGCAATACCTGAAGGAAAAAGTAGATGCCGGCGCTGACTACATCGTGACCCAGATGTTTTTTGACAACAAAGATTATTTTGAGTTTGTGAAGAGATGCAAGGCCATTGGCATCAATGTACCGATCATTCCCGGCATCAAGCCCCTCAACACCAAACGCGATATCATGCTGTTGCCCAAAACCTTCGGGATAAGCATCCCCAACGACCTGGTGGATGCGGTGAATAAGTGCCGGACCGACAGCGAGGCTTTCAGGGTGGGTGTTGAGTGGGGTATACAGCAATCGAAGGAGCTGATGCGCTTTGGCGTACCTGCTATTCACTATTTCACCATCGGGATTGCTGATAATGTGAAAGCCATTGCACGGGAAGTTTTTTAAGGGTGGTCATTCGTTGTCCATACCCGCGATGGTATCGCTTCTGTGCATGTCCGAACACCAGCGCCAAACACCAACAAACCCAAGCCCTCCGATTAACAATAGCAACATTTGCCTAAAGATGAAAATTCCACAGATAAAGCTTCATTTTGCCGTGCAGCTTGATTCTCTTTGCCGGATGTTTTCCTGCCCGCTACAGGAAATCGGGAGCAGGTTTCAATATTTTGACTGAAAGGGCGAAGCTGTATGTAAGTGGCTGTTAGCCTTTGGCTCTTAGCTATTAGCAAAAACAAGAAACAAGGAACCATGGACCCCATCCCTTATTTTTACGAGCCGGTAAACCGCAATGCCATCATACTTAAACCAAAGCAGGCCTTCTTTGACTGGCTGCAGGCTACAGAACCTGATAATGAAAACCCAATTACGATACTGGATGAACACAATGTTTACCTGATCCGCGAGATGGACAGCAATGACGATGTGCGCCGGTGGGTTAAAAAGCATTTTGACCAGCTCTTTGTAAACGAGCTCAACGACTGGTATGCCGACGAGAGCCTGTGGCCCAAAAACAGAACATACAAACTATTCACCGATTGGTTCGACGTGGAGGTACACTCCATGGTACTTGACCTTGAAGAAGGCCCGGTGGAAAAGGATTTGGAGTATTGAGGCGGGCAAACAGGTATTGTATTCGAAACGTATAGTTATGGACACTGATGACCTTTCCAAAGAAGCTTACCAAGCAGCTATTATTGAAGCAGAACGCTTTCACCACAACCTGACCCTGCATTTTGGATTGTTGGCAGGTGATTGTAACAGCGAGGGAGAATTCCTGGCGGCTGCTGAGGAAATGATCAACAACCTCAGGAAAGCAAAACCTAACGAAATCAAAGACTTCCTTTTCGGAGAGGTAACTGACCTAAGCGCGCTGCCGGCAACGCTGGATAAGATATTGGCGAACATTGCCAGGGTGAGGGAAATCCCTGAAGAGAAACAGACTTATGAATTTTGAAGTAATAATAAAATAACCAAGTACTGTTAACCGACCAATGCAAACAAAATTTGTTAAAAACTTGCATATAATTAACCTATAGCTTAATTTTGTGGTCCGAAAAGCCATTAAAATATCAGAATCCGAATGCGGTACCATTGCTATTTATGTTGATATGATCAATGCTGAGGACATTCTGGCATTTCTAAAAAAGGATAAAAGGTACCGCAAAAAGTTTAGTTTTATTGAAGAAATAATCTTTGGACGATACAAAATGCCGGATGTTTATGACAAAGAAGAAATCAACCAGTGGTGTGAAGAATAAAAAAGACATTCAGCAGGCATTCCAGGATTTGCTGAAACCCGATTCGACCGAAGAAAAGGTTGAACTGGAAACCTTAGTGCTATCTGCCAAATTTCTATCGGAAATTGAACGGATGTGCCAGGAGAGAAATATTCTCAAAAAAGATCTTGCGGAGATGATTGGCACTTCACCAAGCCACGTTACACAGCTTTTCAGGGGGAATAAAACA
>PWRF01000129.1 GCA_003556325.1 Bacteroidales bacterium
CACTTGTCTTTTCTGTGGTTTGGCCGGTTACAGCAGACTCTGACACTGTTTTGTCAAAACTGTCTGACAGCTTTTTAAAGCGTTTGCGGCTTTCGGAAAAAGTCTCTTTAAGATCCTTTTTTGCAGCTGCCCTGCCTGGCATATACAGGTATTGGACATATTCGGGGTCAAGCTCGTCAACAAAGCGACTGGCTTCGCAAAGGTTGAAGTTCCCGTATCTGAAACGCGTTTCTGCCCATGTGATTGTTGCCTGTTTCATGGCACGGGTAATCGCCACATAAAAGAGCCTTCTTTCTTCCTCCAGTTCGTCCGGGCTGTTCATCGACAGCTGCGACGGGAAAAGGTTTTCCTCCACGCCTGTCACAAAAACATAGGGAAATTCCAGGCCTTTTGCAGCATGGATGGTCATGAGTGAGACCTTGTTGGTGTTTGTCGGGTCGTCGTCTTTGGTGTCGGCATCGGTGAGCAGGGCCACGTCCTGCATAAATTCATCAAGGGTCTTCAGCCCTTCACCACTTTCGCCCGTGGTATCGGAGCTGACAAAGTCTTTCAGGCCGGAGAGGAGTTCTTCTATATTGTCGCGCCTGTTCATGCTTTCCGGGCTGCCGTCTTCAAAATAGAGGCGGCGTATGCCTGATTTGTTGAGGATCAGCTCACCCATTTCAAAAGCATTGATCTTAAACAGACGGGCAGAGAAGCTTTTGATCATGGTTATAAACTCCGACAGCTTCCGGGTAATTCCGCTGTTCAGGCCTACCTTGTTTCCGGCAGGATCAGAAGCCACTTCCCAAAGCGGTTTGCCGAGGTCATTGGCGGCGGCCACCAGTCGGTTAACTGTCGTATTGCCAATCCCCCGGGCCGGGAAGTTGATAATACGCAACAAGGCATCTTCATCCATTGGATTTATGATCAGCCTGAAGTAGGCAAGCAGGTCTTTGATCTCTTTTCTCTGATAGAAAGACAGGCTGCCAAAAACCCTGTACGGGATGTTCAGGCGGCGCAATGCCTCCTCCATTGCCCTCGACTGCGCATTGGTGCGGTAAAGGACAGCAAAGGCGCTGTTGGGTAACTGGTACTGCTGTATCAAACTGAATATCTGGTTGCCTATCCAGGCCGCCTCGTCTCCCTCATTGGCTGTTTGCATCAGCCTGATCTTATCTCCCGCCTCGTTGCTTGTCCATATCTTCTTGAAAATTTGTTTCTTGTTATGTGCAATAAGGCTGTTGGCGGCAGAAACAATGTGATGGGTGGAGCGATAATTTTGTTCAAGTTTGAACTGCCGGAAATCCGGGTAGTCGTGTTTGAAGTTCAGAATATTTTGAATGCTTGCGCCCCGAAATGCATAAATACTCTGCGCATCATCCCCGACCACACAAATATTTTCATTGTTGGCGGCAAGCTTCTTCACGATCAGGTACTGCGAAAAATTCGTGTCCTGGTACTCATCCACAAGTATATACTGAAACCTTTGCTGGTATTTGTACAACACATCCGGAAAGTCACGGAGCAATACGTTGGTGTTGAACAGCAAATCGTCGAAATCCATGGCCGACGCTCTTTTCAGCTTCTGCTGGTAGAGGCTGTATATCAAGCCAAGCTTAGGCTTCTGTGACTGCCTGTCGTGGCTTTGAATTTCGACATCTTCGTTGTAGTCGGCTGCTGAGATAAGATTGTTCTTTGCATTGGATATCCGGGTGAGCACATATCCGGGTGCATAGGTTTTATCGTCGAGATTTTGCTCTTTTACGATCTTTTTCAACACCCTTTTTGAGTCATCGGTATCATAAATGGTAAACTGCGAGGGGTAGTTGAGCTTGTCGGCTTCGGCACGCAATATCCGGGCAAATATGCTATGAAAGGTTCCCATCCATAGGCTTTTGGCACTCGGGGGGTCTACCAGGTTCGCAATTCTTTCGCGCATTTCCCGTGCTGCCTTGTTGGTAAATGTAAGAGCCAGTATTCTGAAGGGTGGCACGCCCTGTTTCAGAAGGTAGGCTACCCGGTAGGTCAAAACCCTTGTTTTGCCGCTTCCGGCGCCGGCGATCACCATCACAGGCCCTTCGGTGTTTTTGACGGCGCTTTGTTGCGGCTCATTCAGATCTTTCAGAAAATCAATCATATATGAAATGTATGCGATGCGTAATTATGCAGCCCCGGGGCCTTGCAAAGATAGTTGTTTTCCTGTGGGGCGAAAATGTGATCCGAAGGTTTTTTTAGTACCGGTAAGCAGCTCTCTCCATTTCCTCTACGTTACGGAAAGGCCTTGGGGGATCCAGGTGCTGTTCAAGGAATTTGTATATCCCGAAGCGGATGTCGCGGCCCTGCCTGTGATCCATACGGTCAAAGGAGTGTCCGCCCGGGATGTCCTCAAAAATGCGGTATTCAAAATCCTTGCCATGCGCTTTGAGTGTATTGATAAGGTTTTCCACTTCCAGTACATGCACATCTTCGTCTATGGTATTGGTGTGGATGAGCAGGGGCACCTCAAGCTTATGGGCATGATATACGGGTGAGCGACGCCTGTATTCTTCGATATTCTCGTGCACTGCCTGCCCGATGTGGTGGTCAGCAGCAAACCAGTCCATCTCGTATGCCGGCCTTTTGTATCCCATCCTTGCAATCAGGTCGCTGACAGGCACGCCTGCAAATACGGCCTGGTAATCATCCGGGTGTTCAAAGGCATTCATCAGTGAGATCATGCCTCCGTGGCTCCAGCCGATAAGGCCTACGCGGCGCGAATCAACGATGTCGTAGTTTTCCAGCATAAGTTTCATGCTTTCGTGCACATCGTCATTTTCCAGGCCGCCGTAGTCGATCAGTTTGTGGGTGAGTTTTCCGTACCCTGTGCTGCCCCGGTATTCCGGTGCCACCACAATATATTGCTGGGCCATAAGCTCCCTTATGATGTGTGTGTAATAGGTGTTGAAATCGCCGTGCACCCCTCCGTGCGGAAACACGAGGAGCGGGTATTCCTTTGACGGGTCAATGTCTTTTGGGATGAACACGTAGGTCCAGAACTTAATGGGGTTTTTCTCACGCAGGGTGGTTGCCTCTTCATGGCCGCGCGGCGGCGGACCGGCCAGAAAAAGTTTGTCAATGTAAGCTACATCCCCAACAACTTTATGCCACATAACGTCGTCAATGGCCTTTTCGAGAATATCGAAGCGAAATCTCAGATCGCGCAGCTCTTCGAGCATTTCCCTCTGATTATCCAGCAACTCCTGGTTGGATACCTGGGCATTAAGTCCATTGCATATGTTATACATATAAAATACGGAGATGACTGATAACAAAAATGGCAGCAAGCGTTTCATAGGTAAACAGTTTTTAGGTTTCATGAATGATGTTTTCAGCCCTCAAATATAACAAACTTCAAATTTCAAACTTCAATGCACTTTGACCTGCCATCCCAATTCACCGGAAATGCCTTGCAAAAAAACAACCGCGTCAGCCTCTCCCATCCAACACTATTACCAGCATGACAGGCAGGCCCTGTACATAAAAGCCCCGAATCCAAACCCTCAAACCCCGAATCGTTAATTCCCCGAACTTCGCCCGCACCCAACCTCAACCTCACCCTTGATCTAAATCTCAATCTTATCCTTAACCTTAACCTTAACCTTAACCTCAACCTTAATCTCAATCTTAATCTTAATCTTAATCTTAATCTCAACCTTAATCTTAATCTTAACCTTACCTTAACCTTAACCTTAACCTTAGTCTTTCCTTTTTTTCCTAAAAATTACAAAAAAATTGTACCTTTGTGCCCTTCAATTTTGGAAGTGCGGCTTTTCTGTTTTACCTGAAAGCATGCGGTGGATGGTGCAAACCATGTCTTGTTTTTTTGAAAATTATTTGCCCTGAGGTATTGGTTTTCAAAAAATAACTTCTACCTTTGCACTCCCAAAAAAGGAAAGTAGTGTATTTAACAGAGTAGAAACGAAGTTTTTATCTTAACCAGGAATCAGATATGCCAACAATTCAACAATTGGTTCGTAAGGGGCGCAAGAAGGTGACTTACAAGAGCAAGTCGCCGGCATTGGATGCGTGTCCCCAGCGCCGCGGGGTTTGCGTTCGTGTATATACAACCACACCGAAAAAGCCCAATTCAGCTATGCGTAAGGTTGCCAGGGTAAGGCTTACCAATGGCAAAGAGGTGAATGCTTACATTCCCGGTGAGGGTCATAATCTCCAGGAGCACAGCATTGTACTGATGCGTGGTGGCAGGGTAAAGGATCTTCCGGGCGTAAGGTATCATATCGTGCGTGGCGCGTTGGACACCAGTGGTGTTGAAGGTCGCAACCAGCGCAGGTCAAAATATGGAACCAAGAGACCTAAGGACAAAAAATAATCTGATCCAGCAGAATAAAATTTTCAACAAGTCATGAGAAAGACGAAACCAAAAAAGCGTATCCTTCTTCCCGACCCAAGGTTCAACGACACCCTGGTCACCCGCTTTGTAAACAACCTGATGCTTCGGGGCAAAAAGAACCTGGCATACAATATCTTTTATGATGCCATCGACATTGTTTCCGAGAAAACAAACGAAGACGGTCTTGAAATTTTCAAGAAAGCGCTGGCCAATGTAACGCCTGCTGTTGAGGTTCGCAGTCGCCGGATTGGCGGTGCCACCTTTCAGATCCCTTCAGAGATCCGTCCTGACAGGAAGGTCTCTGTTGGCATCAAGAACCTGATCAGTTTTGCCCGCAAGCGTAATGAAAAAGGTATGGCTGGGAGGCTGGCAGGCGAGATCATAGCGGCAAGCAAAGAAGAAGGGGCTGCATTCAAGCGCAAGGAAGATATGCACAGGATGGCGGATGCCAACAAGGCGTTCTCCCATTTCAGGTTTTAATAACTGATAAAGAATCTGTTTGAATAATAAATGGCCAGAGATCTCACATACACGCGAAACATCGGTATTATGGCACATATCGACGCCGGTAAGACGACAACTACCGAGCGGATATTGTTCTATACCGGTAAAAGCCATCGCATGGGCGAAACCCACGATGGCTCTGCGACCATGGACTGGATGGTCCAGGAGCAGGAACGCGGTATTACCATTACCTCTGCGGCCACGACTACTTTCTGGAAATATAACGACAAAGAGTATAAGGTCAACATTATAGACACCCCCGGGCACGTTGATTTTACGGTAGAGGTAGAGCGCAGCCTGCGTGTTCTGGACGGCGCCATAGCCCTTTTCTGTGCTGTGGGTGGTGTTGAACCCCAGTCTGAAACCGTATGGCGCCAGGCAGATAAATACAAGGTGCCCCGCATCAGCTTCATCAACAAGATGGACCGTGCCGGGGCAGATTTTTTTGGTGTGATCGACAAGATCAAAGAGCGCCTTGGCATGAATGCCGTGCCGCTTCAGATCCCCATCGGGCATGAAGAAGACTTCCGGGGGATTGTAGACCTGATCACCAACAAGGCCTTCGTTTGGCAGGATGAGACCCTGGGCGCAAAATTCATAGAAGTGCCTATCCCCGATGACCTCAGGGAGACAGTATCCCGTTACAGAATGGGACTGGTTGAAGGATGTGCCGAAGAAAGCGAAGAGCTGCTGGAAAAATTCATGGAAGATCCAAGTTCCATTTCCGAAGAAGAAATGGTTTCCATTATCAGGGACGCCACTGTCCAACGCAGGATCACTCCTGTCCTTTGTGGGTCGGCATTCAAAAATAAAGGCATCCAGGCGCTGCTGGATGCCGTGGTTAAGTTCCTGCCTTCACCGATGGACGTCGAGTCCATTGAAGGCATTAATCCCAAAACAGAAAAAAAAGAGATCCGCAAGGCCGATGCAAAAGAACCATTTGCTGCATTGGCCTTTAAAATTGCAACCGACCCTTATGTAGGTCGTTTGTGTTTTTTCAGGGTCTACAGCGGAAGCTTACCTGCGGGCTCCTATGTGTTCAATGCTTCTACGAAGAAAAAAGAACGCATATCGCGTATCCTGCAAAGGCATGCCAATAAACAAAACCCCATCGAAAAGATTGAAGCCGGGGATATTGGTGCTGCCGTGGGATTCAAAAACATTCATACCGGCGACAGCCTGTGTGATGAAAAGCATCCCATTCTGCTGGAATCCATGAGTTTCCCTGAGCCTGTGGTGAGTGTGGCCGTGGAGCCTAAAACCCAGGCCGACCTGGATAAACTCAACCTTGCACTGAATAAATTGTCAGAAGAAGACCCCACTTTTGTTGTAAAGACAGACCCCGACAGCGGTCAGACCGTGATCAGCGGCATGGGGGAACTTCACCTGGAAATTTTGCTGGATCGCCTCAAACGCGAATTTAAGGTGGAAGCCAACCAGGGAGCTCCCCAGGTAGCTTACAAAGAAGCCATAACTGCAACGGTCGAACACCGTGAAATATACAAAAAGCAGACCGGCGGCAAAGGTAAATTTGCAGATATCGTGGTTGAAGTGGGTCCCGCTGATGAAGGCGTGTCCGGACTGCAGTTTATCGACAAGGTAAAAGGCGGGAATGTTCCTAAAGAATTTATTCCTGCAATCGAAAAAGGCTTCAGGA
>PWRF01000090.1 GCA_003556325.1 Bacteroidales bacterium
TTCCTGAGTTCCTTCAGGATGTTTTCACTTCTTGTATGGTATGAAAATTCTTTTCCGGCAATAAAATCCAGGAAATCCTGGTACATGTCATCAGAAACATAAAACTCCCTTGCATCAGGGATGGATTCATGACGGCGCTGAAAATGTGTGGCAAAGTCAAAGATCATGTGCTGCCTTATAAGCTCTCTTACAAAGGTGCCGGCCACGGGTCTTTCCACCACGATATCAGGTTCAATGCCGCCGCCGCCGTACACTCTTCTGCCTCCCCGGGTCTTGTGGGGTGTTTTAAGTGAATCGGGGACTTCAGAAACGCTGCCGTCGTCGCGCCTTTCTGCATAGTTGATGGCTTGAATGCCGCGGCCGCTGGGGATAAAATATTCGGCCACCGTTACCTTGAGCTGCGTATTGTAGCTGAGTGGGACCACATTCTGGACCAGTCCTTTGCCAAAGCTGCGATTCCCGATAACCACGCCCCTGTCGAGGTCCTGTATGGCACCGGCAACGATCTCAGAGGCCGAAGCACTTTGCCTGTTGATAAGGACGGCCAGGGGAATGTCCGTATCCAGGGGTTCATTCCTGGTTTTATGTGTTGATGTCCTGTCGGGCAGACGGCCGTGGGTGTTTACAATGAGTTCGTCTTTCTCCACAAAAAGGTTGGCAATATGGACAGCCTCATGGAGCAGCCCCCCGCCATTATCGCGAAGGTCGAGTACCATGGCCTCGGCGCCCTGTTCAACAAGGTCTTCAAAGGCGTCCCTCACCTGGTTGCTGGCGTTCCTGGTAAAGCTGGTAAGTTTAATATAGCCGGTAACGTCATCAAGCATGCCGTAATACGGGATGTTTTCAACACGTACAACTTCACGCTCCAGGCTCTTCTCAAGATGCTCCCCATCACGTTTAATCAAGAGATCCACTGTGGAGCCAGGCTGCCCCTGTAAAAGCGTGCGCACCTCATCCGTATTACGCCCGCCTGTGCTCTGTCCGTTTATCTCCAGGATCAGGTCGCCGGGCAAAAGGCCTGCCTTATATGCAGGAAAGCCTTTATGAGGTTTCACCACCATGACATGGTTGCCACGAGGCTGGATGACCGCACCAATACCACCGTACTGTCCTGTGGTCATAAAACGGACATCTTCAATCTCCGACTCGGGTATAAAGGTTGTATAGGGATCCAGTTGTTCCAGCATCCCGTCGATCCCGGACTTCATCACCTCCGAAACGTTCACGTCGTCGACGTAGTTTACTATCAGCTCTTTGAACAGCGTGGAAAAGATATCCATGTTCTTGCTGATCTCAAAGTTCCGGCTGCCTGCGTCGGGCCGCGAAGCACCCGTTAGCAGGATCACGGCCAGCATCAGACCTGCAACCAGTGATGCCGTTTTTACTTGTTTTCTGATTTGATTCATAAGGCGCATATCACAATATGTTTTTGGTTTCAAAAAAAGGACAAAAAGACGAAAGGACAAAATACCACAAAGCTGCAGCACAAACTCAGGGCACCGGGTCATGCCCGCTCCCACCCCAGGGGTGGCATGATGCAAAGCGTTTCAGGGTGAGCCACCCTCCGCGCAAAGGGCCGTGCTTCCTGATGGCCTCTATGCCGTATTGCGAACAGGTGGGCGTATAGCGGCAAGAAGGGGGTAAATAAGGTGAAATGGCACCCTGGTAAAACCGGAGCAGCAAGATAAAAAACCAACCTGCCGCTTTTCCCAATAGCGTCCACAAACACCTCATTCGCCGATTATTTGCCGGGCATCGCCCTCGTGATCAAGACCTTCCTTATCAATACGTTCTGCCAGTATGTCGAGCACCTCGCGCACCGACCGCATCGTCGCGGCATAGTCAGGCATATTTTTTCCGGCATATATCATGCCAAGAAGGCAACAGGCATTCTTCCTATCTAAAAACGAGTAAAAGCTGTTTTTGTTTTTGCGGAACGCCTCCCGAACCAGTCTTTTGACCCTGTTTCTGTGGACCGCCTTGTTAAAATTCCTGCGTGGCACACTGACAAGAAACTTCGAGGGATACGTGAACCTGGCATTCGACGGGATCATTTTACCTGGAAACACCTTCGGAAGTTCCTCGCGGGGAAAACAAAGCCAGACGACCCTGAACGGATAGTGAAAAAAATGCTTGCCTCGTGTAAACAGGAGCTGTCGCAAACGGAAGTTGCCAAGCCGTTCATTCTTCTTGAAAGTATGCATAGCCACCAGGGTGTCAGGATATAGCAGGGCAGGATGAACGGGTTTATTTGCCCTGGTTCTCAAAATACTCCTGCATCGCCATCACCATAGACGGAGCATTTTGTGAGGGTGCCTTGATTTGAACTTTAAAGCCTTCCTTTTCCGCCGCTTTTAATGTGGCTTTCCCAAAGGTTGCAAACACCACGTCGCCCTGCTTATAATCCGGGAAGTTCAGACAAAGGGCCTGTATCCCAAACGGGCTGAAAAAAACAAGCATGTCGTAAGCGTTGATGTCAAGGTCCGTAAGATCCTCTGGCACGGACCTGTAAATAGGGGCAGGCGTAAACTGAATCTTGTTCTGCTTAAGCAGCTGCGGAATGTCTTTTTTGTGGTTTTCTGCACATGGATAGAGAAACTTTTCGTTTTTGTGTTTCTTGATGACATCCATCAGATCAGTAAAATTGTGCTTGCCGAAAAAGATTTTGCGCTTTCTGAACTGCACGTATTTCTGCAGGTACAATGCTATTGCTTCCGAGGGACAGAAATACTTCATCTGATCAGAGATCTCTACCCGTAACTCCTCACAAAGACTGAAAAAATGGTCAATGGCATTCTTGGAGGTAAAAATGATCGCCGTATAATCAGGAATTTTAATCCGGTGCTTCCTGAACTCCCTTGCGCCGATACTCTCAATTTTTATAAACTTCCTGAAGCAAATATTCAGGTTATATTGTTTGATGAGATCGGCATAAGGTGACTTGTCGTTATCCGGCTGGGGTTGTGATATTAAGATATTCTTAACTTTCAAAGGCCCTTCTCCTCTCACTTTAGTTATTAAAACATATAAATGGTAACCGCCTTACCAAGTATTAGCAAAGGTGCCAATTCAACGGCACAAAGGTACAAAAATAAGTAATACACAGAAAAATCCGCCAGGCTGCGTAACAGGTAGGCGCCCCTGATCACTTTGTACAGGTTGAGAAGGACCAGGATGGCCCAGGCAAGTTGCAAAGCGCCGTCATAAGGGCTGAACGCCTCGTAGAATACCAGGGGCAACAGGAGGATCCCGGCAAAATGATTAAAAACAAAAATATTGTTAAGATATGACCGGTTGGAACGGGGCGTTTCAAAAAGCCACGAAAGGTACACAAGAACGAAATGTTTCAGGACGTAGAAAAGGGCCAGGAAAAGAAGGATGCCTCCATAGAGCAGCACAGGGTCAACTTTTCCCCATGGTGTTGTCGCAGAAAAATAGGTCAGGGTTTGCACCAGGAGCAGGGAGGCCACAAGTAAAAAGTTAACCTTAAGCAGGTAGCTGGCCGCCTCGTTACGTATTATACCCTCCTTGTCAATCTGAAGGAAAAACCTTAATCCAAATACAGACTGTAACAGGCGGATGAAACGTCCCGGGAAAAAATATTTGGCCACGGCAAGACAGCCCAGGCACAACAAGAACACAAGCAACATCCACGTGTTATGGGCAGTTTCAGTTATTGGCCTGGGATTGATCTCCCCGCCATGATGCAGCTTATGGGATGAGCCGTAGAATGATTCCGAAGAAACCACAGGGTATTCGTCATCACGGTTTTCCCGGTCGCCTGTTCCCTTATGGGCGTGGTGGCCGCCGGCATCTGTTTCACCTGCTGTCAAAACAAGTGCATACTCATCAGCTGCACCATCAGAAAAAAAATGCCCCGCCTGAACGGCCACAGGCAGCATGATGCATAAAAAAATGCAGAACTGTTTTACCACTTGCCCCAAGATGTTCTTTTTCTGCAAAGATAGGTATTTGCCATTTCTTTATCCGGCCATATAATATTAAAGAATTTTTTCATAAATAGCTTTGATGAAAGGCAAATAAATTCTACTTTTGTTGCGCTTTGACATTCAATCATATCCAACCGTTTAATCCATTTAATTTGTATGCAATTACTCGACTCTATCAAGCAGAAAGCAAAATCACAGAAGAAGACCGTCGTATTACCTGAGGCCCTTGAAGAGCGAACGTTACAGGCCGCCGATATAATTTTGTCAGAAGGGATCGCAGACATTATTTTGCTGGGCAACCCCTCCTCGATTGAGGAGTTGGCGGGCAAACACGGCCTGGGGTCCGTTTCAGGTGCAAAAATTATCGATCCGGCTGCTTTTGATGAGAAGGAGTTTTATGCAGATATGCTCTTTGAGTTGCGCCAGCACAAGGGGTTAACCCGTGAGGAGGCGTTAACCCTGGTGGAGGATCCCTTATACCTGGCCACCTTGCTTATCAAGAACGGGGCTGCTGACGGCGAGGTTGCCGGAGCTATGAATGCCACAGGCGACGTTTTGCGTCCGGCTTTCCAGGTGGTAAAAACCTTGCCGGGCATCAGTGTTGTTTCCGGGGCCTTTATCATGATCTTAGAGGATAAGCAGTGGGGCGATGACGGCATCATTGTTTTTGCAGACTGTGCCGTTCATCCCGACCCTGACGCCAAAGAGCTTGCCGAGATCGCAGTAATGACAGCCCGTACCACCCGGGCGATCGTTGGCATCGAACCCCGCGTTGCCATGCTCAGCTTTTCTACAAAAGGCAGTGCAAAGCATCCGATGGTCGACAAGGTCGTTGAGGCAACCCGCATTGCACGTGAGAAAGAGCCCGGACTGCTGATCGATGGCGACCTGCAGGCCGATGCCGCGATAGTGGAAGCGATAGGCAGGAAAAAAGCTCCTGGCAGCTCCATCGCAGGAAAGGCAAATGTATTGGTGTTCCCAAGCCTTGAGTCGGGAAACATCGGATATAAGCTGGTTCAGCGTCTGGCTGGCGCGGAGGCCGTAGGGCCGGTATTGCAAGGGATGGCCGCCCCCATCAACGACCTTTCAAGGGGCTGCTCGGTAGACGACATCGTAAACCTCGTAGCCATAACCGTTAACCAGGCAGCAGGGAAATAAGATCATTGCCAAAACAGAACCACATGACACGAGCCTGGCCAATACCCCTGATCACTACAGAAACCCTTACTAAAATAATAGTATCAACATTTAATCAAACGTAGCAAAACAAATGAAAATTTTAGTTCTCAATTGCGGAAGTTCTTCCATTAAGTACCAATTGATTGACATGGCCAACAACGCTGAACTGCTGGCCAAAGGCCTTATCGAAAGGGTGGGCCTTAAAGATAGCGAGTTTAAACACCAGCCCAAGGGGAAGGAAGCATACATGCTGATCCAGGATGTGAAAAACCACGAGATCGGTATTGATTTGATCCTTAAAGCTTTGCTCGACCCCCATCACGGAGTAATTGAAAATGTGGATGAGATCATTGCCGTAGGACACCGTGTTGCCCACGGCGGAGAAAACTTCAGCGCCAGCGCTCTTATCACCGGTGAAGTTAAGAAAAACATCGAAAAGGTCATTGACCTGGCACCCCTCCATAATCCGGCCAACCTGAAAGGTATCGTCTCCATGGAAAAGCTGGTGCCCACAGTGCCCCAGGTGGCTGTATTCGATACGGCATTCCACCAGACCATCCCTCCGCATGCATATATGTACGGTTTACCTTATGAAATGTATGAAAAAGACAGGGTGAGACGCTACGGTTTCCACGGCACAAGCCATAAATACGTGTTCGAAAAGGCATGCGACGCCCTTTTCATGAGAAAAGATAACGTAAAGGCCATTACCTGCCACCTGGGCAACGGCGCATCTGTGGCAGCCATCAAGAACGGCAAATCTGTCGATACGTCGATGGGCCTCACCCCTGTTGAAGGCCTCCTGATGGGCACACGTACCGGCGACCTCGACCTCGGAGCGCTTTTGTATATCATGCACAAAAAAGGACTCAGCATCGAGGAAGCCAACAACCTCATCAACAAAAAAAGCGGAGTGCTCGGCATTAGCGGCGTGTCTTACGACATGCGCGACATCGAAACCGCAGCGTGGGAAAACGGTCACAAAAGAGCCCAGCTGGCTCTGGACATGTATTTCTACCGCATCATCAAATACATCGGCGCATACGCAGCAGCCATGGGCGGCGTCGACCTTATCGTGTTTACCGGTGGTGTTGGAGAGAATGGCCCCGAAACCCGGGAAGAGATATGCAAAAACCTCGAATTCCTTGGCGTTAACTTTGACGTGGACAGGAATACCGGAATACGCGGCAAACTGGAGCTGATCACCAAGCACGACAGCAAAGTGAAAGTCATGGTAGTGCCCACCAACGAAGAACTCGTAATAGCACACGACACCCTCAAAGTTGTTACCCAACACGATAACAACGAAGAAATTTGATCGCGTTCTTGTGTTAATATTTTATGTCGAAACGTCGAAA
>PWRF01000136.1 GCA_003556325.1 Bacteroidales bacterium
ACTCATTTGTCTAATTATATGTTCGTTAAATCCAAATATTGCAGAACAGGCGAAGACAATCATACACGTCGTTACCTGTTGTGGTTACTGTCAAAGTACTGTCGTTTACTCATGCCCGGCATGCTGGCCGCTGCCGGCAGCATCGCCACTTTGCTCCACAGGGAATACCCGGGCTTCGCCGTGAACCAGGTAGTATCGTTTGGTATCCAGGCAGCGACACCTGTAGCGCGTCCTTATTTTTTTGGTTTTTACAAACCTCCTGCCATTGCGCATCGTGAAAGCGGCCTGGTCGGGGACCTCTGCGAGGAACATCCATTTCGTGGCGGATCCCGGCCGGTCATCAAATTGCCGGAGCGCAGCCGCCACCGTGATATCAGCAACACCTGACGCTTTTACCCTGTAGCTGTATTCAGTAAGAGGTTCTGTTAGCAAAGGATCAAAGCATCCCTTACGGATAAAGCTCCTGATCAGGTCACCGTATACAGCCTTCCATTCGGCTCCGTGCGGACGGCATTTTCTGCCCAGTTGTTCATAAACCTTCATATGGGCAAATTCATGAAGGAAAACCAGGAGAAATTCGTACCTGTTCAGGTTCCCATTAACGCTCAACCTGTGAGGATATCCATTTGCAGCGGGTTTAAAATCACCCAGCTTTGTAACCCTGTGCCGGCTAATATGCAGATTTACCTGGTGGCTGGTGAGGAGCTTTGCGACATGATCAACAGCATCCGCCGGTAAATGATAAGATAATGCCTCGTGCAACGGTATATGCATTTCTAAAAAATAGTCAGTGTCAACGCGTTAACAGGGCTGCAAAGTTAACAAAAATAGCTGGTCTGAGACAGGATTATGGACCTTTACCTGGCTCTTTTAGTTAAATTATCTGTAATTTAGCAGGCTTAAAACGGCCAGGATGAAGTTATTCTATCACATAGGAAAATATTTTATCTTGCTATGGCTTATCGTGCAAAAACCCGAAAGTGCCTCCATTTACAGGAAACAGATCATTGCAGAAATGGACTATCTCGGGTTGGACAGCCTTGGTATCGTGGCCATTATCTCCGTGTTCATGGGTGCGGTGGTCACTATACAAACAGCCTTCAACACAGATCACCCGCTATTGCCTGCCTATGCCATAGGGTTTGCCACCCGCCAGGCCATCATCCTGGAATTTTCTCCAACAGTCATCAGCCTTATACTTGCAGGTAAGGTAGGCTCCAGGATAGCTTCCGAGATTGGCACGATGCGCGTTACCGAACAGATCGACGCATTGGAGGTGATGGGTGTCAATGCTGCCGGATACCTGATATTGCCAAAGATCATCGCATCCGTGATCATCAATCCTGCATTGGTGATCATCAGTATGTTTCTGGGCATATTCGGGGGGTATCTGGCCTCTGCCATGACAGGGGTCGTGCCCTTAAGCAATTTCATGTACGGCATTTTGTTCGAATTTTCTTCCTTTGATATATTTTATGCGTTGATAAAAACTGTCGTATTTGCGGTTATCATCGCCTCCGTATCCGGTTATTTTGGCTTTCACACCCGGGGCGGTGCGCTGCAGGTAGGGCACGCGAGTACAAAAGCCGTGGTTTTCAGCAGCATCTATATAATCTTGTTCAACCTTATTCTGACACAAATTTTGCTCGCATGATCAGGGTGGATACCATATGGAAATATTTTGAAGGCACACCTGTTCTGAGGGATGTATCGCTGGATTTTGAGCAGGGGAAGACCAACCTGATCATAGGGCGCAGCGGTTCCGGTAAAACAGTTTTGATGAAATGCCTGGTGGGATTGCTGGAAGCAGACAAAGGCAAGATCTATTATGACAAGCACGACTTTTCGGCTATGAGCTTCAGGCAGCGAAGAGTGATCCGGAAAGAACTGGGCATGTTGTTTCAGGGCTCCGCGCTCTTCGACTCACTCACTGTCGAAGAGAATATCACCTTCCCCTTGAACATGTTTACTACGATGACACCGGGAGAAAAGAGGAAAAGGGTTGATTTCTGCCTGGACAGGGTAAACCTGGGAGCTGTTCACGGGCTTTATCCTTCAGAACTAAGTGGTGGAATGAAAAAGAGGGCGGCGATAGCCCGGGCAATATCCATCAAACCAAAATATCTTTTTTGCGACGAGCCTAACTCCGGACTCGATCCTCCAACCGGAATACTCATTGACAAACTGATAAGTTAGATCACCCGGGATTTTAACATCACCACCGTAGTGAACACACACGACATGAACAGCGTTATGGAGATAGGCGATACGGTGGCCTTTATACATAACGGAGATCTTTGGTGGACAGGCAGCAGGGATGATATTCTGCATACCGGCAACAAAGAGTTGAACCATTTCGTTTATGCAACGGAACTGATGCGTACCATTCAATACAAAACACAGCAAGGATCATGATACTTTTAATTAAGCTTATCAGGGAAAGCGCCATTTTTGCGGTCACATCTGTCGTGGCCAATAAGTTGCGTACGGTGTTAACCCTCCTTGGTATAACCATAGGCATCTTTTCGATAATATCTGTTTTCTCTGTTGTAGATTCACTCGAACGGCAGATAAGGACCAGCATTGCTGCCCTGGGCGATGATGTGATCTATATTCAGAAGTGGCCTTGGGAGTTCAACACAGACTTTCAATGGTGGGATTATATGGGTAGGCCCGTGCCGCGTCTCTCGGAACTCGATGAGCTGCAGACCCGTTCACAGACAGTAGAAGCATCAGCCTTCCTGGCTGCCACCAGCCGCCAGGTAGAATACCTGGGCTCCAGTGCAGGCAACGTGAGTGTGGTAGGGGTGTCTGCCGACTATGACCAGGTTCGGAACTTTAACCTTGCCGATGGGCGGTTTTTTTCCTCTATGGAGTCATCGGCGGGCCGCAATGTGGCCATCCTCGGATACGACCTCGCTGAAAATCTCTTTCCGGGTATTGATCCGGTGGGGCGAACGATCAGGGTCTTCGGGCATAATACCACTGTGATCGGTGTTTTTGAAAGAGAAGGCATTGGTGGTTTTGGCAACAGTCACGACGAATCGGTCATCCTGCCGGTTAATTACATGGCTCAGTTTGTGGACGTCAACCAGGACCGGTTCAGTCCGTTTATCATGGCAAAAGCCTATCCGGGGATCAGCAACGCAGAGATGATTGATGAGGTCACCGGCGTTATGCGAGCCATCAGGCGTCTGCCACCGGCGGCAGACAACGACTTCTCAATCAACGAAATGAGCATACTGTCAGAAGGGTTTGCCGGACTTTTCGCCATTGTAACACTTGCGGGATGGATCATCGGCAGTTTTGCCATCCTGGTGGGCGGATTCGGGATTGCCAATATCATGTTCGTATCGGTGCGTGAACGCACCAGCATAATCGGTATCCAGAAAGCATTGGGGGCGAAGAAGTCTTTTATTTTAGGACAGTTTCTTTTTGAGGCGGTTTTTCTCAGCATCATGGGCGGGGCCGTGGGCCTTCTCCTGGTCTTTGGAGGCACCTCCCTGGCTACCAGCATTTTTGATTTTGAGTTCACGCTCGGCGCATCAAATATTTTGCTTGGCATCAACGTGTCGGCCATTATTGGCCTTGTGTCCGGATTTGTTCCGGCATGGGTGGCAGCCCGTCTCGACCCTGTTGAAGCCATCCGCAGCACCGGCTGACCCCTATGCACAACACGGCCGCAAACAGCAGGTATACTGATTTGCAGGACACAGCGGCTCATACCAGCTGAACAACAAACTGGAAAGGATATATGTGCCGGTTCGACCGGCAGATATTGCCATTTTCCCGATGCTTGAAAGCAGCTTGAAAAAAAGCTGATGACTTCAATAAAACCATTTGATTACTTTTAACAAAACACAAAACATTAATATCAAATTGCTATGAATCAGAAAAAAGTGATGTTGATCATACTTGATGGCTGGGGAAAAGGAGATGAAAGCGACGCTGACATTATCCATCAATCCCGTGTACCGTTTACCAAAAGCCTTTACGGATCTGCACCTCATACCCTGTTACAAACCGCCGGCGAAGACGTGGGCCTGCCTGAAGGGCAAATGGGAAACTCAGAGGTAGGACACCTGAACATGGGAGCCGGGCGTATCGTATACCAGGACCTGGTCAAAATCAGCCAGTCAATAAAAGACAAGTCCTTCCTTAAAAATGAAGTGCTTACCAAGGCTTTCCGTTACGCCAAAGAAAACAATAAAAAGGTGCATCTCTTTGGCCTGGTATCCGATGGCGGCGTGCACAGTTCCATGGACCACCTGTACGGGCTGTGCGACATGGCCCGTGAGATGGATTTCGAAAACCTTTTCGTCCATGCCTTTACCGATGGGCGTGATACAGATCCCAAAAGCGGCAAGGGCTTTATCCGGGACCTCGAACAGCATCTGCGGAAGTCGGCCGGAAAGATAGCCACGGTATGCGGCAGGTATTATGCCATGGACCGGGATAAACGATGGGACAGGATAAAAATAGCCTGGGACATGCTGGTGGAGGCAAAAGGCAAGCACCACAAAAGTGCGGAAGAAGCCATCCAGGCATCCTATGACGATGAGGTAACGGATGAATTCATCAAGCCGAGGGTGATCACAGATGCGGATGGGAAACCCCTTACTACTGTCGAACCGGAGGATGTGGTCATCTGCTTCAACTTCCGTACCGACAGGTTGCGTGAGATCACTACGGTGCTGACACAAAAAGACATGCCGGAGCACGGAATGAAAACGATGCCCCTGTATTATGTGACCATGACAGAATACGATAAGACATTCAAAGATGTGAAAGTGGCATTCGGCAAAGAGGACCTTAGAAACACCCTGGGAGAGGTGCTGTCAGCAGCAGGTAAGACACAGCTTCGCATCGCTGAAACGGAAAAGTATCCGCATGTCACGTTTTTCTTCAGCGGTGGACGCGAAGAGGCATTTGAAGGCGAAGAGAGGGTGATGATCCCCTCCCCCAAGGTGGCCACGTACGACCTCCAGCCCGAGATGAGCGCTCCGGAGGTAAAAGATGCCGTCATCCGGGAAATTGAAAGCGGAAAGCACGACTTCATTTGTTTGAACTTTGCCAATGCCGACATGGTCGGGCACACGGGCGTGATAGGGGCCATTCGTACCGCACTGGAGACGGTAGATGCCTGCCTCATAGAAGTAGTGGAAGCCGGACTTACCAACCACTACAGTATGATTATCACGGCGGATCACGGAAATGCTGACTATGGGGTCAACCCGGACGGATCTCCAAACACAGCCCATACCACCAACCCCGTGCCCTGCTGGCTTATCGACAATGATTACAAAGAGATCAAGCCCGGCAGACTGGCAGACCTGGCGCCAACCATCCTGCACATGATGTGTGTTGAAGCACCCGCAGACATGGAAGGGAAGGTGCTGGTAAAATAAGTCAAACAAGGATATAAATAAACAGGCCCGCAATACGGAAGCATATGCGAACCGATTGCGGGCTTTCTATCTGAAGCCGGACACTGCCAGGCTATTCCTGCAACCGCTCCACCAGGCGCTTCATCATCGGAAGCATGGTGTTTGGGTTGGTACTGGTAAGAATCAGGCCATCCTCTTCCATGTCGTTGCCCGTATAATCTGCACCTGCATTGATGAGGTCATCCTTAATGGCATGAAAGGCAGTGATGCGCTTGCCTTTGACCAAGCCAGCAGATATCAGAACCCATGGACCGTGACAGATGGAGGCAATGAGTTTTCCATTGTCGTGATGCCGTTTCACAAAATCGAGGATTTCCCGGTCACGTCGCCAACGATCGGGGGCATACCCTCCCGGGATCACCACCGCATCAAACTCTTCCATCTTTATATCTGAAAAATCCCAGTCCGGTTTGAAGCTCATACCCCCTTTCCCCCGATAAATCTTATTTCCCGGAGCAGCAGAAAGTACGTCAAAACCTTCCTCCTTCAAACGCAAATAAGGGTAAAGGAATTCAGAATCCTCCACCATGTCTTCCAATAAAACCAAAATACGCTTTTTCATGATCACCTTCCTTTTTGTTTTTACAAGTTCATATATTGCTTATTTTGTGATAGTTATAGGCTTCTGAACCGCTGCCAGGTTTGTCATTGCTTCGCAAGAAGCTTCATCTTCACAGCCCAGGTGGTGCGACTACTTTGTCTGACCATTCCTGATTCTTGTTTACAAAAAATGTAAACCTATTTCAGGACGAACAAACATCCGGAATTTTTCATTTTTCATTTTTCATTTTTGATTCCTTCTTCATCAGCCCGATTCGCGTGCCTTCAGGAACGCGGGGAAGACTTTAGTTTGCGGGGTATGGTCTTCAAGGTCACCGCTCAGGCGGTTAATAAGCATTCGAGCCGACTCCTTGCCCATATCATAGCCTCTTTGCTCAACAGTCGTTAACATGGGGCGCACCATCGAAGCGATGGGATCATCACCAAATCCAACTACTGCAATATC
>PWRF01000167.1 GCA_003556325.1 Bacteroidales bacterium
GCGGTACAGTTCTGTGGCGCCGCTGATGTTCCGCGGGGCACCGACGTCACTGATTCGGAGCTGCTGTATATCCTGGACCATGCGGGAGTCAAGGTCAGCTTTGTCGAAACCGAAGTTCTTGCCCGAAGGATTCTCAAGTTCAAAAGCAAGCTTCCCGGGCTCAGGGAGATCATCATCATGGACCCTGATGCCCCATCGGTTGAGGGCACCAGGCGTTTGGCAGACATCTACATGGAAGGCCGCCAAATCAGGCAGAACGGCAACAGGGAAGTGGAGAAGCGCATCGCCGGCATCAAACCCGACGACCTGTTCACGCTCATATATACCTCCGGCACAACCGGCACACCCAAGGGTGTCATGCTGACTCACGAAAACATGGTGTCGCAGATCCGCAACCTCCCCGGCAGGCACGGTCCGAATGACCGCATCCTCTCTGTGCTTCCCATCTGGCATATTTTTGAACGGGTAATTGAAATGTACACCATCAGCTTTGGCGGATGTACCTATTACTCCAGTATCAAAACCCTGAGCGAAGACATGAAGAATGTCGAACCCACCTTCATGGCTTCGGCTCCGCGGCTTTGGGAAAAAGTGCACGAAAAGATATTGCTGGGTGTCAGAAGGTCCCACCCGGTAAGGCGGGTGCTTTTCCATATTGCCTATTTTCTCGCCAGGCAATACAAAAACTCTGAATACTTCATCACCAACAAAAAGATCAAGCTCAAGCCGCAACCTGTATGGAAGCGTTTCTTGCTGACGCCTTTTCACCTGCTGCGCTGGCTGATCGTGCTGCCGTGGTATGGCTTCTTTAATGCGGCAGTGCTGGAACGCGTCCGGCTTGGTGCCGGGGGCTCACTGGCGGCAACCATCTCGGGAGGCGGGGCGCTTCCGATACACATCGACAAGTTTTTCAACTACGTGGGCATCCCTGTGCTTGAGGGGTACGGATTGACAGAAACATCGCCGGTGATATCCGTCCGTTCGAAACTCAACCTGGTGGTGGGTACCGTGGGACCTCCGATCCGGGAAACATCCATCCGTATCCATTGCCTCCAGACCGGGGAAGTCCTCTTTCCCGATCCGCAAGACAAACACCAGGGAAAAGGGAAACCCGGGGAAATACGCATACGCGGCCCGCAGGTGATGAAGGGCTATTACCGTGCACCAGATCTAACCGACGCCGCAGTCAATGACGGCTGGTTTCGCACAGGTGACCTGGGTATGATCACGCACGATGGCAACCTGAAGATACTGGGCCGCTCCAAGGCCACGATTGTCCTGTCCAGCGGCGAAAACGTGGAGCCCGAACCGCTGGAGATGAGGCTGCGCCAGAGCCGCTATATCGACCAGTGTATGGTGGTGGGGCAGGACCAGAAGTTCCTTGGCCTTTTGGTTGTTCCTGACCTAAGCGCGTTCCGGAATAACGGCAGGATTCCGGCAACTCCGGCTGAACTTGAGGAGATGCCGGAAGCCAACGCCATCATCAAAAAAGAGATCAGGCAAATGATCAGCAAATCTTCCGGGTTTAAGAGCTATGAGCAGATTCGCGACTTTCGCATCCTGCCGGAGACATTTGCCATAGGTAAGGAAATCACCAACCTATATAAAGTAAAACGTCATGTGGTGCACGACAAATACGGGCACGTGATCAATGACCTTTTCAATAACAAAAAACTGAAATAACCACAAGCAATGGAATTCCCTTCGCAACTATTATACCCGCAAGATCAGGTCCTGCTGGCCATCATGATTTTTGTCATCATGCTCGGGATGGGTGCCAGCCTTACCGTCAACGACTTCAAAGCGGTGGCCAGGAGTCCGAAAGGCGTACTTGTGGGCTTCCTCTCGCAATTCGGGCTGATGCCACTAATTGCGCTGGGGCTGGCCATCGTGCTGAACCTGCATCCCGCCTTTGCCATTGCGCTGATCCTGATTGGCAGTTTGCCGGGAGGCACTACATCCAACATGTTTGCTTACTTCTCGCGAGGATCCGTAGCCCTGAGCATTTCGATGACCACGGCATCCACCATCATGGCCCTGTTTATGATGCCCATCATTCTCAGTGTTTATACGGTGCGTTTTACCAGCCAGCTGACGGCAGATATGCGGGCCGCGGGAGCCGAAACGGAATTTGTGATCCCTACCGGCAACATCATCAGCTCCCTGGTCCTGGTGCTGGTTCCGGTGATCATCGGGATGATCCTGAGGCGCAAATCGCCGGGATGGGCGAAAACCGCCGAGGACACCGCCGGCTTTATGGCCGTGCTGGTGATCCTGTACCTGATCATGACAGCCTTTGTCAGGCATGGTGGGTTGTTCCTGAGAACACCCATAGAGGTATACATTGCCACGATCGGACTGGGCCTGGCAGGTTTCTTTTTCGGATACTGGTTTTCACGGTTCATTGGGATGTTCCCGCTGTTCCAGAGAGCCATATCCCTGGAAACAGGCATCCAGAACGGCCCGGTTTCCTTTGCCATCATCCTCCTGAGCTTCAACGAGCCGGTGCAGAGCCAGATGCTCTGGCTGGCCATCCTTTACTCCACCTTCATTGTGATGACCTCTTCAGGTATCACGCTATACTTCCGAAAAAAAGGGAAATTCGACTGGGACGTTTACAAAAACACACAGATCCACCACCGCCTCTTTGGAAAGGAGTACGTTACCCAGTATCCCGCAGGATTTTTGCCCAAACGCCTGGAGAAGGACCCTAGCCAGGGTACGATCAAAAACAATCTAAGCTAGTTTGTCAAAGGGGGCGCCAGTACATGGTTTGTATCGGCCAGATGAATATTTACATGCCATTCGCCGGATTCACGATGACTTTCACAGATTCTGCCGGGCCATTTTTGCCGGGGTGTATGAAGTACATTCCCGCAGGCAAGCGAAGAGGAAAGCTGTTGACGCCCGTATTGGCGGAGAAACTGCGTTGCTTAAATCCCCTGATGTCGTATAGGGCTATTTCCACGGTACTCTGCGGATTGTCAACATAAAGGGTGTTGTTGTGCACCCATATTGTAAGCGCATTTTCAGTACCGGCGGCGTCTCCTGCTCCGGTATCGTGATCATGTTCGTTCAGGATCATTCGCAGGGCCAGGTTCCCATACCCGGTTATCAGGTTTGGGAAAGAAGCCGGGTCAGAGTCATGGTTGGCGCGGTAGAAATGACCGTGAGGTTCACCGTCGAAGCCCACCATAAGGTTGTGTTCATTCAGCTGTTTGAATGCCAGCATGTAGGTTCCCGGTTCGATGATCACCGTCTGTTCGCCAGCTGGAAAAGAATGCGTGGTGTTTTGCATCTCCGGCGTGCGGGTAAGCAGGCCTGACAGGAACGCCGTGCGAATGATCTCCGTGTCATCATTCACTTCGTAAAGAGCTACCCTGAAGTCAAGGTTGGAAAGATACCGGTCGGGCCATTGGATCTCTATGCCGGTCAGCCTGGCCTCCCTGTATATCTCGTAAGGCATTCCAAAGATAATAGGTCCGCTGCTGCTGCCAATGCCATCGATTATCGAACCGCTGTCGCGCGAATACAGCGAATCGGTCAGGTTCAGCATGAATGTGTCTCGCCTGGCGTCGATGTCGCTTCCGGGGTGCATCGCCTCCCAGGTAATGGTATAGCTACCTGGTGCCAGTCCGGCACTTTGCCATGGATCCCCGGCAGACACCTCCGCTTTTTCACCGGGGCCAAGAGGCAGGGGTATGCTTCCGCTACTGTTATAACCTGCAGGGTGGACTGAAAAATGTACCTTGCTCTCGGTAATCAGTTCCAGCCCCTTGTTTTTCACCTCTGCCCTGAGTGTTGTTGCGGGGGGCAGTTGGGTAACGGGGATATGGGTATAATCTGTGTTAAGGCCCCTCACCCTGAGGTTTCCACCGTATGTAGCCACATTCGTGGTACGGCCGTGTGAATATTCCATCGAGCCGTCAAAGGAGAAAGCACGGTAATAGTAGGTGGTATGTTCATCCAGCCCGGAATGGGAATATAGCGTGTCGCTTCCGCTGTACAGCACCTCTCCTCCCCCTTCCAGGAAATCGCCGGGGCCATAAACGGTCCCGTTTTCTGGAGTGCCAAATTCGTTAGTAGTTGCGTACAAAACCAACACATTGTTGAGTTCGTTGTTTCGCTTCCACGACAGGTCGACATAATAGTCGTATGTTGAGGCCGCTGCTGTAAAGTACCCTGGGTTCGTAACATTGCCCAGGGTATTCCGGGCTGCCTGAAGTACCTTGTGTGTGTTAAGACGGCCGGAACCGAGCAGGTCATAGTACTGCGGGTTGTACGGATTGATGTCGTCGGTATTTTCAACAAGGAATTGCCAAACCTCGGTGTTGGTCAGTATGTGGTTGTTTCGATAGGCGTAGGATGCCAGGAGGGCCGCCGTACCCGACACAAAGGGACAGGCAACGGATGTCCCCTGGCTGTAACCGTAACTGTGGTCGTTATGGGTGGTCAGAACGCCCCGTTCATTTACGATATTGGTTTCTCCACCGGGAGCTGAAATGTCGATATAACTGCCATAATTTGAATACCATGCCTTTTCATCACGGTTGCAAGTTCCGGCCACGGAAAACACCCCGGAATAGTAACCCGGATAATAGGCATCATTATCGTTGCTGTTGCCGGCAGAAGAAATAACGATCCCACCTTCCATGACATCTCCTCCCCCGTTTGCGGCAAAGTAATCAAAAGCATCAAGAATAGCCGGATTATAATGATCCGGTTCGCTGTATCCCCAGCTGTTTTGTGAAATGGCAGCGCCATTGTCGGCAGCATACACCTGGGCTAAGTGAAAACCTCCGCTGCCCGATGCTGCAAACACCTGGGCAGTCATCAGCCGCACACCGTCATTGTGCCCCGAACCGCCCGCCGTACCTGCAACGCCTTTGTCGTTGTTGTTAACCGCTGCCACAATGCCAGCCACCAGCGTTCCGTGGTTGTGAGGCTCGATTACCGGACTGTCATGCACAAAGTTGTATCCGGTCTGATGCCAGAGGTTTCCGGCAAGATCTTCGTGTTCCAGGTCGATACCCCCATCCACCACGGCTACTATCACCGTAGTGTCTCCCTTTTCGATGCCCATAGCTTCAGTCCAGCTGATGTCTGCCCCGGGGCGGCCATTGAACTGGCCGGTATTTTTGAATGCCCACTGATTGCCGAACAGCGGATCATCGGGGATCCACAGGGAGTCTTCTTTGCCTGATGAGCGGGTTCCGGAAAATGCCGGGGAAGTGTGTGGCTGCATGTCCGTATTCACGGGGAATTCATCAACAAAAGCGGCATGCTGATAAGCCACCCGGCTGCCGATGTCCTGCGGCAGGATGGTGTCATCCATGTCTTTTTCGCCATGCAGTACTTTTCTGAAAGAAGGCGTGGTGATCTCTACCTCAGGCAAGCCGGCATAGCTATCCATCATCTGCAGAATGTCTGATTTTGCAGTAGTTTCCAGGCGATACCACAAATGAAAGCCCCAGGCTTTGTGCCTGTCGGTGAACGTGTTGTTAAGCGCCGGGGAGAGAAAATACCGGGATGCCGAAGCGACGCCATAGCGTGCATTCAGGCTGTCCACAGCTTCCATCTGAAACCTTACGATGCCCTCCTTGCTCACTTTGAGCGGGTTTTCTTTCAGATGGTGCTCAATACACCTGGTAAACTTAATTACCAGGACGTTCTGATGCCAGGCTGCAGTGTCTTTTGCACTGAACTCTATGGGTGGGCGCTCACCACGCACAACCCGGTAGCCATCCACCATCTCAACCGTTCCGGCGGCGAAGGAAGAAACGCCGGGAAAAAGGCACAATGCGATAAGGAAGGAGATTGAGAAGATAAGGTTAATCGTTTGATTCAGAAGAAATTTCATCTGGCAAATATACCAATAAATTACTATCTGACGTGGGAAACATCCCTCGCTAATACACCAAAGTGTAAAACTACCTAAACCAACCTCGCAAACTTCCGTTTGCTTAATAATCTGCAAATTTCTATTGCTCCGCCGTAATCCTGGACATAATGACCTCCGGATCAAAACCCAGTTTCGAAAATGCAAACCATTTCTTTCCAAGGTCTTTCAGGCTCGCACCGATGTGATATATCTCATCATCAATGATCATAAACCGGTCATGGCTATCGTCGAACCTGGCAATTTCCAACAGACCGTATTGCCGGTTGAACTTTTCCTTTGCCAACATCAACTTTTTATTGATGTGCATAGAGTAAATCTGTAAGGATACGTTGCTGTTTTTGTCAGAAAACAAATGCAGGGTGCATTCATCCACGTAGTTATCTATCAGCACAATGCGTGTTTTGGCTGCTTTGATGAGTTTGGAGATGAACACGAAGGCATCAAACACCTGTCCGTTGAAAAATATGCCCTGTTGGGGCAACTTCTTGTTATCCATAGCCTTGAAAACTTGCTCAAGTTGTTCATCATGTGCAGTCA
>PWRF01000073.1 GCA_003556325.1 Bacteroidales bacterium
CTTCATCATTATGCCTTTGAGGCCGGCTACGGATGGACATTGCACCACATCAAAAACGACGTGGCAGCCGGTGAAAAGACCGTAGCAGATATAGATGCATATTTCAGAGAACTGGAAGAAAACGGCTTCCCCTATGGTGCTTACAAAATGTACTTTATCACCAACCACGATGAGAACTCCTGGGCCGGCACCGAGTTCGACCGCCTGGGCGACGGAGTGGAAGCCTTCGCCGTGATGACAGCCACCATACCGGGAACCATCCTGATATACAGCGGCCAGGAAGCCGGCTTTGACAGGATGCTCGAATTTTTCGAGAAAGACCAGATCGACTGGGGCGATTACAAATATCACGACTTCTACAAAGCCCTGCTGGAACTCAAACGGGAAAACAAAGCCCTGTGGAACGGTGACTTTGGCGGGGAAATGATACGTGTTCACACCAATTACGACGAACAGGTGTTCTCTTTTGTCCGCGAAAAAGAAGGCGACAAAGTCTTTGTGGTACTGAACCTGTCGGACCAGGCACTCGATGTCAGCTTTTCCGGCGACACCTTTGCCGGCCGGTATATGGAACTCTTCACAGAAGAAACCTATGACATAGACACTGACTTTTCCCTGAGCTTGGAACCCTGGGATTATTACGTGTTTCACAGGTAATAACTGCGGCACCCTGGAAACGCCCTGGGTACAGTACCCCTCATCTGCCTGCTTATAAGGCAAAACAAGCACCCGTAACCCTATTACGGGTGCTTGTTTTTTGTCGCGTCTGAAACAAAATCAAAAATTATCCCGTACATTTGAATAGGACGAATTTGTTTTGGTTTCCAGTGGGTCCTTGCGACCCCGGCGAAGTCAAACGCCCGCGTTGTAAATCCCGGCCATTCGGGAACAGGTTTTTTGACACAAAGGGGTGATTGTTTCGACATTTCGACATTTCGACAGTTGCAACACAACCCATGAACTTTTGACAAGAGCATAAACACCTCAATAACAATTAGTTGAACAAATATAAGCAGATGAAGCGCCCATGACAGAATTTGTGACACACAGGAGAATGATTATTGGGACGTTTCGACATTTCGACATTTCGACAGTTGCAACACAACCCCTAAACTTTTGACAAGAACATAAACACCTCAATAACAATTAGTTGAAAAATAATAAACACATGAAAACAAAGATCGCTTCTTTTTTTCAGTCTATCAGGAAGGCCACACATTACGCGAGCGTGGAAATATGGCGGATACCCCTGAAAGATCTTCCGCCCCGCAAGACCTTTCTGATAAAGCAGCTACGCATCCTGATGCTGGCCTTGCGCGGGTTCCGTGAAGACAAGGTGTTGCTCAGGGCCCCGGCATTAACCTTCTATTCCATGTTCAGCATCGTCCCGATAGTAGCCCTAGCCTTTGGCATTGCAAAAGGGTTTGGCCTTGAAATGTACGTGGAAAGACAACTGGAGGCGGCCCTTGCAGGCCGTGAGGAAGTGTTTAACTGGGTAATGGAACTCACACAATCTTTCTTTGCTCAAACACATGGTGGCACTGTGGCTACTGTGGGTCTGCTGATCCTGCTGTACACCATTACCATGCTGCTGGTCAATATTGAGCAGTCGTTCAACGAAATATGGCAGGTCACCAAAGCCCGGAGCTGGTCGCGAAAATTCAGCGACTACTTTGCCATGATGTTCCTGGCACCCCTCTTCTTTATCGTGGCCAGCGCCATTACGGTATATTTGAACACACAAATCCAGGAGTTTAGCGGCACCCTGATCAACCCCATACTCCTGTTTTTGGTAAGAATGATCCCCTACCTTTTGATTTGGATCATTTTCAGCCTGCTTTACATGATAATGCCTAATACCAAGGTGAAATTCAGATCTGCCCTGGTAGCAGGCATCATTGCGGGAACCATCTTTCAGCTGGTGCAATGGGCCTATATTGCCTTCCAGATAGGAGCTGCGAAATACGGTGCCATTTACGGCTCTTTTGCTGCTCTGCCTCTTCTGCTGCTGTGGATGCAGGTAAGCTGGATCGTGGTACTCTTTGGAGCCGAGCTTTCCTTCGCAAACCAGCATGTTGAAAATTACGAGTTTGAAGCCGAAACAAAAAACATAAGCCCGTTCAACAAAAAAATCCTGGCTTTGTATGTCATGCACCTGTTGGTCACCCATTTTGAGAAAGGGAATAAACCCATGAGCGCAGATGAGATATCCGAAAGTTTGCAGGTCCCCGGAAGCCTTGTGCGGCATATCCTGAACGACCTGTTTCAAACGGGGCTTGTGAGTGAGGTCGAAACCAGGTCTGCGCGCGACAACGCCTATCAACCGGCATTCGACATCCATAAGATCCGTATTAAAACGGTTATTGACCTCCTGGAGTACAAAGGCATCAATGAGCTTTTTGCCAAACCCTCCGAAACCCTGGAACAACTGAAATCTGCCATGGAAAATTTCCAGCAGTCAATAGACAGGTCAGACAGCAACATGCTGTTAAAAGATGTATGATGGCCGGGCACCCCTTAATTTTATCATGACTTAGCGGCAGGGGCAGCACCCGGGCTGTACAGGTCAACTACCGATAAGCAACGGCAAACCCAGGCACGTCGACTGTGGCTGTTTATCCATCAAAAGGTTTGATGGCCCGGCTTGTATGGGCACCCCTGAATTTATCATGGCATAGCGGCAGGCGCAGCACCCGGGCTGCGCAGATAAGGTACCGGTCAGCGCCACTAAGCCGAAACATATCGTATGCGCCGGTTTAGCCTGCAAAAGGTCTGATGAAGGCAATGGCAGCCAGGTTGGGCGCTGAAGAACAAAAAAAAGCGGCACATTTTATGGTGCCGCTTTATCCCTGTATCACGAACGATTCAGGTTTATCAATGGTATGCGGGGTATGCTACTCTATTACAAAAAATGATTCTTCCAGTCCGGAGTTGATCTCCACGGCATCCACCTGCATGTCGATCTGTTGCCCTCCGGCTTCCTGCCTGACCTCGTGCGGGAACATCAGACCATTAACTTCCTTGTATTCTGAGAAATACGACTTGCTCTGCATGTCGGCTGATTTGATCTTCAGGCCTGTTTCCACGCAGTAATAGTCCTGGACGTGGTTACCTGAGGGGTATGTCAGTTCGACCTTATAGGCATCCCTGCCGTTCACGGGCCTCACACCCAGTAGTTCCGTCTGGATGTCGAATTCGTCATAATGCAGTTCCATGTTCATAATGGCCTGCAGCTTCATCTCTTCAAACTCGGGCCCTTCCGAAAACTCCTGTAAGCCCATCTGCGACTGTACCTTGAATCTCTCTCCGTCAAACAGCTGCTGCGAGAGGACCATGTCGCCCATCTTGGTGTTGACAAGCATATAATGGGGTGCTTTTTGGTAGTTGTTGATCTGGATCTGCATGCCCTGAAGGCTTGCAGTCATTTTCTGGGTGAGGTCTTCTATGCGTTTCAGCTGGTCTCTGCCGCCGATTGCTTCGATGTATCTTTCAATCACTGTTTCGGCCGTATAGCCCTCCGGTGCAGCTGCAAGTTCGGCCTCCACAAAAGGCCGGCCGAAAGCATCATAAAACTCCACTTCGCCTGTAGCACTGAATGGGATCAGTGTTTCGGCCACTTCGTCCTGGTTCCCTGCTACCACGATAATGGAGTTTTCCGGTTTCAGGTACTTTGCTGCCATCTCCTGAACGTCATCAACAGTCACGGCTGCCAAACGCTCCAGGTAGGTAGCGTAATAGTCATCAGGCAGGTCGTACCGCAGTACATTTCTGGCAAAGCGGGCAATGGTTTGCGGGCTTTCCAGCGAACGTGCGAAACTGCCTGTCATGAAGTTCCTGGTAAGTTCGAGGCTTTCCTGGTCGATAGGTTCATTGATCATGCGTTCCATCTCATAGAGGATCTCTGTGACCGTACTGTCTGTGACCTCGTTGCGGACTTCGGTACGTGCCTGGAAGCGGCCAACCAGCGGATCGGTAGACAAACTCGAGCGGGCACCGTAAGTGTATCCCTTGTCTTCGCGAAGGTTTTGCATCAGCCTGCCTGAAAAGGCACCTCCTCCGAGTACGGAGTTCATAACGCTTACCTTGATGGCGTCTTCATGGCCCGGGGTAAGAACTACCGGGTGGGTCACCGCCACAACGCTCTGGACTGCGCCTGCGCGATTGGCAAAGGCCACACGCCTTCCCTCCGGTGGCTCAGGCGTAGGGAAGGTACGCTGCGGCACCTCGCCGGCCTCCCAGGATGCAAAATAGCGCTCCGTCACTTCACGTGCCTCTTCCACACCCATGTCACCAACGATGACAAGGTATGCCACGTTTGGCTTGAAGTGGTCTTCGTAATACTGCCTGATAAGGTCCAAAGAAACATTTTCCAGGCTTTCTTCAGTGGTGATCTCCCCATAGGGGTGATCGTGTCCGTAGGTGACGGCACGGGCAACGTTGCTGGCCATGGCGCTGGCGTCGTTCTGTACCGTAGCCAGGCCCGACCTGGTCTGGTTGATCAGGCGCTCAAGCTCTTCTTCCGGAAAAGATGGATTGTACAGGATGTCTGTCATAAGGTCGAGCAAAACATCCTGGTGGCGTGTCAGTGAAGAGGCGAAAATGCCCGAAGATGAAGTGGAGAGGCTGGCACCAATGAAGTCAATAGCTTCGTCGATCTCCTGCTTGCTGCGGTTGGTTGTGCCTTCGCGCATCAACGAACCGGCAAGACTAACGTACCCTTTGGCATCGCCTTCAAAAACCGGATCTAAATCCAGCGAAAGCTGGAATGAAACCACCGGAACCTGTCGGTTTTCTACCACAATAACCTGCAAGCCGTTGTCAAGTTCAAAAGACTCAAACTCGCCTAACTGAATTTCAGGTGCCGGACCCGGCTCCGGGCGCTGACTCCTGTCTACCTGTGCATCAACTGTAAAAAACAGGAAAAGAGCGAGCAATGAAAATATGCTTGTTTTTCTCATGATATATATGGTTTTAATCGTTTTAAAAGTTATGTGGTATTAGTTGGGTTGGGGCATGTAGAAAAGGACAACCCGGTTGTTTTCATGCAGGTAATTTTGTGCTACCTCAAGGATGTCTTCCCGGGTAACATTCATATATCTGTCAATTTCCGTGTTGATCAGGCTTGCATCCCCGTAAAGCAGATGGTAATTGGCAAGGTTCATAGCTCTCCTGGCAATGGTGGTGTTGTCACGTACCATTCGGGTTTCGAACTGGTTGCGCAGCTTTTCCATCTCTTCTTCGGTGATCAGCTCTGCACGGACCCTTTCCAGCTCTTCGTCGATGGTGGCTTCCAGCTCGGCAGGATCAATGCCCATGTTTGGGATAGAGATGATCATATGCAAACCGGGGTCTTCCAGCGCCAGGGGGTTGGCCTGGATCACCATTGCGCTTTGGTCTTCTACCACCATTCGGCGGTACAAACGGCTGCTCTGACCCTGGGTCAAAAGGGAACCGAGCATCTGCAGCGCATAGAAATCTTCTGTGCCCTGGGCCGGAATATGATAAGCCTGGATATAGGCAGGAAGCTGAATGTTGTCATATACCGTGTCGCGCAACTCTTCCGTACGCTCAGGCTCCACTTCGTCGGGGCGGAAAATTTCGTGGCCTCCCCTTGGGATGTCTGCAAAATACTTTTCTACCAGGGCTTTGGTCTCATCGTAATCGATGTCGCCGGAAACAACCAGGACAGCGTTTTCAGGCACATAGAACATTTCGTGGAATGCCATGATCTCTTCCTGGGTCGCATTGCGGATGTGCTCATCTTTGCCCAATACGTCAGACTGGTAAGGATGAACGGTAAAAGCACGTTTGATGGTCTCCGTCATCATCCTGCCATATGGGCGGTTGTCGCGGGTCTGCTTCATCTCTTCGGTAACCACATCCTTTTCAATGGCAATTCCCGTGGAGTCGATAACCGGATGCAACAGCCGCTCGGATTCCAGCCACAGGCCCAACTCCAGTTGATTCGAGGGCAGCAGTACAAAATAATTGGTGACGTCAAAGCTGGTATAAGCGTTTAACGAACCTCCCGCCTTTTCAACGATCTCTGCAAACTCACCGCGCCCGATATGCTCGGTGCCCTGGAACATCAGGTGTTCAAAGAAGTGGGCAAAGCCCGTTCTGTCGCGAAACTCATTCTTCGCACCCACGTGGTACATGATGTTAACCACCACGTTTGGTGTGGTGTTGTCTGCGTGCAGGATCACGTGTAACCCGTTGTCGAGGGTATACTCCTCAAAAGCGATCCTGTGCTCCGACGCCCTGGCTAGGGTAACCGCAAACAGGAGCATGGCAACAAATAAAAATCTCTGTGTCATTTTCATAATAATTTGGATGTATTTGATGTGAAATAGTACGATAGTTTGTAAAAAAACAAACAAAAATATGGAAAATATGTTTTCCGGAATAATTAACAATTGTTAATA
>PWRF01000078.1 GCA_003556325.1 Bacteroidales bacterium
CCGGATCAGGGGATGCATCAGAAAGCTGTTCCTTGACCAGCGGAAGCACACGCTCGGCATGCAGATCCTGGACAGCAGCGTTTTTGAATCGGTGATAAACCATCACCACACCGGACAGATGGTGCTTCAGATATATGTTGCGCATTGTTTCTGAAAAGTCAAAGATCTTTTCAGGGCTGATCTTATCAATACACTCGTAGTCAGAGGCCACAACTTCGTATTCTCTTTTGGCAAAAAAGTTGCTGACCTTTTTTCCTATTGCCATTATTTTTACCCGATACCCTTCTTCTTTCAGTTTATCTGCCTGGTCAAGGGCATTTTTGATCACCATTGAGTTATATGCGCCGCACATCCCCCTGTTTGACCCGACCGCCACAACAAGCACATCCCGGTTATCCCGTTTTGCCAGGAAAATATTTCTGGCAGTATCCGGCATGGTCTCCATCATGTCGTCAAGGATGCCTTTCAGGGATGTTTCGTAATGACGCAGATGGAGAATATAATTCTGGACAACCCTGAGGCGGGAGGCAGCGATCATTTTCATTGCGCTGGTCACCTTCCGTGTCGATTTGACGGATGCGATGCGTTTTCGTACTTCTTTCAGGGTTGGCATATCAGACTGTGGAGTTTGCAACCCGGCGGCCTATACGGTCGTTTTGGTTACCAGTGAATCTTTAACCTCCCGGGCTGCTGCTTCAATTGTATTCGTGATCTCATCGTTGATAATATCTTCCTTCAGTTGCTGAAGAATTTCCGGATTCCTGCCCCGCAGCAGGCTGATGATCTCTCTTTCGAAAGTTCTTATTTTACTTACGGGGATATCCATAAGCAGTCCCCGGGTGCCGCAATAGAGTATCACGATCTGCTCTTCGACGGGAACCGGGTTGCATTGTGCCTGTTTCAGTATTTCCATGTTCCTGACCCCTTTGTCGAGTACATACCGTGTATCCGGGTCGAGGTCCGGCCCAAAGCGTGCAAAAGCTTCGAGTTCGCGATATTGTGCCTGGTCTATTTTCAGGGTGCCGGCAACCTTTTTCATGGTTTGCATCTGGGCATTTCCGCCAACACGGCTTACAGATACGCCCACATTAATGGCGGGCCGCAGCCCGGAATGAAACAGCTCAGACTCGAGGAATATCTGCCCATCCGTAATGGCGATCACGTTGGTGGGGATATAGGCCGAAAAGTCGCCTGCCATTGTTTCAATCATTGGAATGGCAGTCAGTGAACCTCCTCCTTTTACTATCTCTTTGATCGACTCGGGAATGTCGTTCATTTGTCTTGCAATATCGTCGGAGGCGATGATCTTTGCAGCTCTTTCGAGGAGTCGCGAGTGCAGGTAAAACACATCCCCGGGGAAAGCTTCTCTTCCGGGAGGGCGGCGAAGCAACAGTGACACCTCGCGGTAGGCCACAGCCTGCTTGGACAGGTCGTCAAAGAAGACCAGCGCGTGTTGTCCCGTATCCCGGAAAAACTCTCCGATAGCTGCCCCCGTGAACGGCGCGAAGAACTGCATGGAAGCCGGATCACTGGCCGTAGCCGCCACCACTACCGTATAAGCCATGGCGCCATGTTTCTCTAGAGTTTCAACCACTCCGGCAACAGTAGATCCTTTCTGGCCGATAGCAACGTAAATGCAGACGACAGGCTCACCACGCTCGTAATGCTCACGCTGATTGATGATGGTATCAATGGCAATGCCTGTTTTCCCGGTTTGCCGGTCACCGATGATCAGCTCCCTTTGCCCTTTTCCGATAGGGATCATCGCATCAATGGCTTTAATGCCCGTTTGCAAGGGTTCATTTACAGGCTGGCGGTAGATCACTCCTGGGGCCTTACGCTCCAGGGGCATCTCAAACAAAGGCCCCTCTATTGCCCCTTTTTCATCCAGGGGCTCGCCAAGCGTGTTTATTACCCGGCCCAGAAGCCCCTCGCCTACCCCAACGGATACAATCTGACCGGTTCGCTTGACAATATCACCCTCTCTCAGGCCCCGGCTGTCGCCTAAAAGCACAACACCTGCATTGTCTTCCTCGAGGTTCAGCACAACACCGGTCATACCGTTTTCGTTGCATTGAATCATCTCGCCCGACCACGCATTGCTGAGGCCGTAAATACGTGCAATGCCATCACCTACCTGTAAGACGGTGCCGGTTTCTTCAAATTCGGCACCGGCCTTAAAGCCGGCCATCTCCTGCCTTAAAATAGCAGTAATCTCTGAAGGTTTGAGGTCTGTCATATGCTACTTGTTCAGGTGTTTTTTCATCATTGACAACCTGAGCTTTACGCTGGAGTTATATTGTTTCTCTCCAATCCTTAGTATAACGCCACCCAGTATGCTCTCGTCAACCGTTTCCTCGAATTCAATCTCTTTATCGGTAAGCCGCCTTGCCATAGCCATTGCCTGCATACGCAGTCGGCTGTCCATCGGAACGGCCGTGATGACTTTTATACATTCGATGCCCAGGTATTGTTTGTAAACAGTGAGATACTCCAGGGCAATGCCTTCCAGCATATACCCTCGCTGCTTCCTTATAATGATCTTCATATATCCCAGTATAAGGGGATGAACCGATGTTCCGAACAGACGGCTGATGATATTTTGTTTCCGGTTAAGGCGGATCACGGGGCTTTTCATCAGCCTGCCCAGCTCTTTGTTCTGATTAAAAACAGAGTAGACCCTCCTGAGGTCTTCATAGGATCTCTCAAGAATGTTGTTTTCTTCAGCAAGCAGCAATAATGCTTTGGCATAACGTTTATGGATGATATAGGTTTCGTGGGGCATAATTGCTATCCTTGCTGAATCAGTTTACCGCGATCTTTTCGAGAAGGCTGCTCACATAACGTGAGTTCCTGTCGCGGTCGCTGAGTTCTTCCAGCAGCACCTTTTCCGCAATCTCAATCGACAGGTCTGAGATCTGGCCCTTCACCTTCCGGAACGCTTCTTCTTTAAACTGCTGCATCATTTTGTCGGTTTTTTCCGATATCTCATGGGCTTCCTGTTCTGCTTTTTCTCTGGCATCTGCAATGATCTTTTCGGCATCTCTCTCCGCCTTCACTGTGATCTCTTCGTATATCTTTTCAGCTTCTGCAATTTTTTCACTTTTCATGGCAGCCAGCTGGGTTACCTCGTGCTCGATACGTTTGGCGTCGCTGAACGACTTAGCCAGATGTTTTTCGCGGGCATCGAGCACATTCAGTATGGGTTTCCAGGCGTATTTCTTCAAAATATACAGTACTACGCCAAATGCAACAGTCATCCAGAATACAAGGCCTAATCCGGGCATTAAGAGCTCCATAATGGCTTCAATGATTGGTTAAACAAAAATATTATCCTTATAGAAGGACTGTTCTGTATTACTACATATACAGCCCCGGGCAAAGAGCCGGAAGGATAGATCCCCTCCTTTCCGTTCCGCACCATAACAAGCTGATGCGGAATGGGTTAAATATTATACGAACAGTGTAAGCAACACGATCACCAGGGCAAAAAAAGTAATACCCTCGATAAGTGCTGCCGCCACCACCATAGATGAGCGGAGGTCGTTACCGGCTTCGGGCTGCCTGGCAATGTTGTCAATGGCACTCCTGGCGATGGAAGCAATGCCATAAGCTGCACCAAATACGGCAATCACGCCTGTCAAAGCTGCACCAAGCTTCATCCATTCGCCCGTCACGTTCGCACTGTCAAGTAACACAAAAATCAAATTCATATCTTCACGTTTAAAGGTTTTCGCTAGTGGCTGTCTTTGGGAACTGCCATCCCAAAGAAGAACGCACTAAACAGAGTAAAAATATACGCTTGTAAAAAAGAAACAAGTATTTTGAGGAAATTGATAAACACCAGAAACAATACTGTTATGGGGGATATGGAATAGCCCAGGAACACGCTTACGGATCCCAGCACAAATATTAATGATGTGAGGCTCAGTATCACCATATGGCCAGCTGTCATATTGGCAAAAAGCCTGATCATCAATGTAAAGGGTTTGATAAAGGCACCCGCAATCTCAATGACAGGCAAAATGGGTATGGGAAACTTCAGGAAAAGCGGAACTCCCGGCATGTTGAACATGTGCTTCCAATAGGTTTTGTTTGCATACCAGTGGGCGGTAAAAAAGGTAAACATGGCCAGAACAAATGTTACGCTGATGTTTCCGGTAACATTCGACCCTCCCGGAAAAATGGGCAAAAGGCCCAGCAGGTTATTGAAAAAGATAAAGAAAAACGCTGTGAGAAGGTAGGGCATGAAGCGGTGGTATTTTTCGGGCCCGATTGCCAGGATGGCTATCTGGTCTCTCACAAAGGTGATCAGGGGCTCAAAAAACAGGGGTAACCCTTTGGGTGTGGCATAAATATCCGCATCGCGATAGCTCTTCCCTACCTTTATAAACAAAAGGCACAGGAGGCCTGATGCGATAAATATAGAGAGTACGTTACGTGTAATGGAGAAATCATATATGGTGGCGGCGTCCGGGTCAGGGGTCCGGCCGTCAGCAAGCACCCTTATTGCCCTTCCCTTGCGCGATCCTTCTTTTGCCACGGCAAAGCCCTTGTAGTCGGCTTTGCCGTGATCAAAGCGCGAGCTCAGAAAAACATAGAACCTGCCTTCGTAAATCAGAATTACCGGAAGATGAATGGAGTACGACCTGTCTGCAATATCAAAAAGATGCCAGTAGTAGCTGTCCAGGACGTGATCAACAATTACTTTACGCGCATCGAAATCTCCGGACGATGGCTCAGGCTTTGCTTTATAACCAGCATCAGCGGCTGTGGCCGGAAAAGCCGTCAGCAGCAGAACAAACACCATGGCGGTCAGCAAGGTACCAGCCCGCCCTGAAATATCTCTTAAAGCTTGCATAAAGTGTGCTGGTTTAGTAAAACCAGGCAAAAAGTTCGCTCATCACCTTGATAATTCTTTACTAAGGTACGCAAAATATGGTTCAGTTATTGCGCGTCTTGAGGTCACGGTACATGTATGAGACTTCAAAGAGGGTAAATGCAAAGTAAAACACGAAAAAAGTAATTATGAAAGGTACTGCATCATCAGGCCTTCTGAACGAATAGAATAATAATATGCTGACATATAATATGAAACGGATAACCGTGGTGCTGATAAAGGTGATGTCAAATGACTTTTTTCTTTTGCCTTTCTCTGCCATTGCGATCCGTGAAACCAGGATAACAACATAAAAGAACGGCACAAAAGCCCAATAGAGATCAGACACAAAACGGGAGGGCAGCACAATGACAAGTGCGCCATACAGTGCAAACAGCACGATTGAAAAGATAGTCAGCTGTTTGCCAAATCCTTTCAGGTTAAGGTCCATCTGGAAATTTTAACCGAAAACTATTTATTTCTTCCTTTGCTATCCTGGGCACCTGCCGGCAACCCTTCTTTATCCATCGTGCAGGTACCTGTAAAACGGGCACCGGGTTCAATAGATAATTTATTGGTAATAATGTCGCCTGTAAAAACGGATGAAGCTTTGAGTGACAGTAATTCCGAGACATCGGCCTTTCCGTCAATTTTTCCGGAAAAATCAGCATTAACGCAATAAATGTCTCCTTCTATCTCGCCGGTATCTCCCACTACAATTTTTCCTTTTGACCGAACCTCCCCGATGATTTTGCCATCAACGCGGATATCTCCCTTAGAGTCAATCTCACCTTTTATTGTTGTACCGGTACCTACAAGGTTTATGGCTGTATGGTCTGTTTCTTTCTGCTTGGCCATTATAGTTCAGTTTTCTTGGTTTGGATACGAAAAGCGATTTTCGCTTTTCAGAATCAGAGAGCAAAAATATAAAAAAGTTGCTATCAGGCTACCTACAGCTCCAAATAATAGTAGTCGAAGAAGAAACGATAGGCTTCAGTTTCTTTATCCTGATAAAACATGGGGTAGTTATCCACAGATATGACAAAAGGTTCGATACGATCGCTGTGAATATTTTCAAGTCCTTCGGAAGAATGATACAGATGGAAATACTCCATTCCGCTCTCCATGCTGTCAAAATTGGTGATTGTTAAAAGCTGCCTGCCTTCTTCGAAGAATATGTTATTAACGGCCAGGTTATCATCTTCAAAATTTTCATCGTTAAAATCTGAGATGATTCCGGAGATCTCTGCAGGGTCGTGGTATTCGGTTTGAACGAGCAGGACGAAGAAGTGGATGGCATCCGGAGAGAAGGTAAAGGGAGTGTCGATAGGGTCTCTTTCGCGCCGGCGCGAGGGATCTTCGCCTGATTCGGCGATTTTGCGCGCTTCCTCTTCGTGAAGGGACGCCAGCAGTACAGAGGCGGGCTGATGCACCGGCGTGTCCGAATAATTGTCCACTACATGCTGCAATTCCGTCATAAACAATTCCCTGTCGTCGTTTCTGCCCAATGCCATTGCATGCAGGTAAGCGA
>PWRF01000027.1 GCA_003556325.1 Bacteroidales bacterium
GGGCCCGTCGCCGACTAGCAGCAGATAGGCAAAGTCTTCGTTGTCATCATAATAGTCTTCAACATAACTTTTGATCTGGGCTGCCGTGGTGCCCACCTCATCCAGTGATACGATTTCGACCCGGCGCCCGGTGGTACGCTTCCAGTCCACAAAGGGTTGCATGGCATTCACGAAAGCGTCGTAGGCAATGATCAGCATGCTGCCCTCTTCGCCGTCAAGCAGGGGATAGCTCTTGTCAGCAGATTGCATGTTCAGGAAAAACCGGTTGTAGATCTGCTTGAACTCCGGCTCCAGCACAATTTCTTCCCGGGTGCGATACAGGGGGTCCTTTCCTTTTTCGCCGGTTGCGGTGATTTCAACTTCAATCTGTGTATACACTTTCAGCGTCTGCTCTGCCGGATTGTACTGGAAAGGAAAAATGGTCACGGTTTGTCCCCTGAAGTCGCGCATGATAAATGGATCTTCCAGTTGGGCAAGTTTGCCTGGCCAGTATTCGTTCCGGTCATATGCATCACCGTATACAAAAGGAACGTCATCCGGATTTATGTCCCTGGTAAAATGCCCTTTTGAAGGGCCAACGGGGACATCCTTAAACTTGACATATTCTGACCGCACGACCTGAATGTCCATATCATCCTGATCGGGAATGATAATGTTGACAGCCAGTTTGGCAAGATCCGGCATACCCTTTTCGAGGATCTGTACGCCCCCGCCAACAGCGATTTGATACTCCCTGCCTTGCGGTGTCTGCAAACCGTTCTGCATAAATCCCTCCAGGGTAAACTGAATATTGGTTTGATAAAGGTCGCTGTGCAGAAGCTGAACATCTGCAGCAACAGGCTCAGACCTGCTGATCCCTGTCCAGGCGCCCTGGGCAGTAATGCTTGTAAAAAAACCAATTATGATCAAAAAAAGAATGTAATGTTTTCTTTGCATGGCTGATAAGTTCATTTTGATTATTGAAAAAAATCCTTTTCCCTCGGGTTTGTTATGTCTGTTACTTGTTTGGCAATTGTTGTTTGCATTCAGCAAATTATTTGCAATACATGCCTGGTAGCAGGGAAATACTCTTGCACGTCAATTCAATTATTCTTTTTTTGACAGGGGGTATTTATGTGCAGAAAAAAGAAAGTAAAAATTGTGCAAAATCGCTTCGTACAAAACCCATAACACGTATTATGTTCTCATTTTCAATGCTTAATGTCAGAGACAAAAAACGGATTGACAATAAAAGGAAGACCAAATATAGGTTTTTTTTTCGAGATAATCATAGTAACAGGGTGTTGTATATTTTGTAAAAAATTTTTTAAAAAATTTTTGTGCCGCTAATATCATGCTTCTCCCGGGTGTTGATGGAATATTAAGCTTTGTTTTAAGTAAGATTTTTTACGACGATTGTGCGGCATTTTTTTTAATTTGACTATATTTGCTAGATAGGTAAATTATCATTCATAATTGTTCTGAAAGGGCCTGAATTTTTCTTTTAAGGTTGCGACCGGTCGGAAACAGAAAAACTTCATGAATAAACCAGTTCAGTCAGTTACCGGGAAATCAGCAGTACAGTATATACTTGCCGGCACGGTTGATGGTGCAGCCGTCCTGAAGCGGACAGGTAAAAGCATGTCATGATCGGTACGGCTCTTGTGTATTTCTTGTATTTAACCACCGCAATGTTTTGATTATGTATAAAGCTTTTCTCGCATACATTTTACTTTTATTGACATTCTTTGCGGTTAAGTCAAACGATATTCAGGAACCTCCTGAGTGGGATGATCCCCAAAGTCTGCCCCAATGGATGACGCCTGAGGAGCGACTCAGGAAAGATGAGATAGGCAGGGGTTTTGTTAAAACTCCTGCGCCCCTGGCTCCGGTGCGCAGCATTGCTGAATTTGAACGATTGTCAGGTGTGATCATTCGTTACCCTTTGGGTATTCCTCTTGCACTCGTCACTCATATGTCGCAGCATGCCAAAGTATACACGATTGTGGGAAGCAACTGGCAGCAAAACCAGGCAATCAATGCTTTTAGTAACGCCGGTGCCAACATGGAGAACTGCGAGTTCATTCAGGCGCCCACAAACTCATACTGGACACGTGACTACGGGCCGTGGTTCATTGCTGATGGCAACAACCAGGTTGCCATCGTTGACTTCCCATATAACAGGCCGAGGCCTGCCGACAATGCGATACCGGCCATCATGGCAGACTATTTTGATCTGCCTTTATACGGTATGGACGTTGTGCATACCGGGGGCAATTATATGAGCGACGGCCTGGGGCAAGCAGCATCCACCGACCTGGTGTATACGGAAAATCAAAACAACCAGGACTTTGTAAATAATCAGATGGAGGCCTACCTGGGCATTGACAACTACCATGTCACCATTGATGCACCGGGCAGCTATATCGAGCACATTGACACCTGGGCAAAGTTTCTTGATGTGGATAAGATCCTGATTGGGGAAGTGCCAGGTTCACACCCCAGATACTGGGCCTACGAACAGGTGGCGGATTATTTTTCCAACCAGATCAGCTCTTATGGCACCCCGTACGAAGTGGTGCGTGTATATACCCCCAATGGAGAACCTTATACAAATTCGCTTATCCTCAACGAGACAGTGTATGTGCCAATTGCCGGCACGGCATGGGATGATAACGCCCTGCAAACCTATGAGGATGCCATGCCTGGTTACGAAGTTATCGGATTTGAAGGCGATTGGTTTTCAACCGATGCCCTGCATTGCCGGGTTAAGGATGTTGCTGATCCCAACATGCTCTATATTGAACATTTTCCGGTCCAGGGAGAGTTTGAGTATCAGCCGGAGTTTGAGATTTCTGCTGAAATCATACCCTATAGCGGCGCTGACCTGGTCGAAGAGGAGCTTTTTGTTCATTATAAAGCCAATGAAGGCCAGTTTGAAAGCATCCCGCTGTTGCATGACACAGATCATACCTATACTGCTATGCTTCCCGTTGGCACATCCGACACGCTGATCACGTATTACCTGTCTGCAGCCGATGCATCCGGGCGCAACGAGACATGGCCCCTGATCGGAGAGCCCGGTGCCCGTTCTTTTCACATAGCGCCACACGAAGACCTTGAATATGAGATCCTGGTTTTTGTGCATGACGGGGAAGAAAACCCGCTGGATGGAGCATATGTCAGCATAGACGGCCAGGATCTGGTTACTGATACAAACGGAGAGATAAACCTTCAACTCCCTGCAGGTGATTACGCCTATACAGCTGAAATGGATTGTTATCTGGCCGATGAAGGCACCCTGTCAGTCACTGATTATGATAAGGAAATTACCCTGGGCCTCGACAACATGCCCGGGGATGCAAACGACGATGGAATTGTTGATATCCTCGATGTGATCTCCATTGTAAACTATTTTGCGGGCGAAAACCCCACTGGTTTCTGTGTCAATAACGCCGATGTGAACCAGGATGGAGTTATCGACCTGCTGGATGTCATCGCAACCGTCGCGATAATTGAATCAGGCAAGTAACGGATGGCTGATCACGGGATGTAACCATCTTATTTTTTGAATTGAAAACTGCGTTTTTATGAATCAAAAACTACAAACCCTCGTTCTACTTTTTCTTCTTCCGGTGTTTTTTGCGCCATTGCACGCACAGCCGGAAGTAACCCCATTGCTGCAGCACGCGCTGTCTGAAAAAGACAGCGAAGAGTTTATCTCTGTGAACTTACGACTTGCTGAGCAGATCGACGAGCGGGATCTTTATATGGAAAGCCGGTCGTTTCATGACAGGGAGGAAAGGAGAACTTTTGTTGTTGAGACCTTAAGGGAGTTCAGCAGCCAAAGGCAGGCAGCGTTGCTATCCTACCTGGAAGACAGGGAGAAAGCAGGTATGGTAAGGGATATCAGGCCGCTCTGGATTGGCAACCTGGTAAATTGCAAGGTGAGGCCGGAGGTGATACAGGAGCTGATGGCCCGGGAAGACCTTGCCCGTATAGATTACAACAAGGAGCGAAACGTGTTGTTGTCTGAATCGCTGGCCATGGGCACCCCGGTGTTGCAGCCTGATAATCTGAAAACCAGGAACCTGGCCTGGAATGTTACGTTGATAGGTGCTGATCAGGCCTGGGATGAAGGATATACAGGGCAGGATGTGGTTGTTGCGGTGCTGGATACAGGCGTGAACTACAACCATAACGACATCAAGGATAACATGTGGGAGCACCCCGACTATCCCAACCACGGTTATAATTTCGTGAATGACAACCATAATACGATGGACGATGGCGGCCACGGGACCCACTGTGCGGGAACTGTTGCAGGGACAGGTGCTTCGGGCACAGGCACCGGGATAGCACCCGATGCCATTATCATGAACCTCAAGGTTTTGGGAGGCAGCGGGAGCGGAACGGAGGCAGGAGTATGGGCAGCCATCCAGTTTGCGGTTGACTACGGGGCACACGTAATGAGCCTTTCCCTGGGCTGGCAGCACCAATGGGGACCTGACCGTTCCATGTGGCGCACTGTCATGGACAATGCGCTTAGTGCCGGGGTGATCGCATCTGTTGCTGCCGGCAACGAAGGGGGCTGGGGAGGAGAACCTCCGCCCAGTGAGGTGCGCACCCCGGGTGATGTGCCCCCGCCATGGACACACCCCGATCAGACAGAAGAAGGTGGAAACTCCGCTGTGGTGACAGTAGGTGCCACCGACAGCAGTGATAACCTGGCCTCGTTTTCGAGCAAGGGTCCGGTTACCTGGCAGAATGTATCTCCATTTAATGACTATGCATACAACCCCGGCATCGGCTTGATAAAACCAGATGTTGCGGCTCCCGGTGCAAGCATTGTCTCTCTTATCCATTCCAACAATACCGGTTATACCACGAAGAGCGGTACATCGATGGCAGCACCCGCGGTGGCCGGCGTAATGGCACTTATGATATCCAAGGATCCCAACATCCTGCCCGAAGAAATAAACCAGATCCTGGAAGAGACTGCGGTGCAGCATACAGACAATAAGAGCAATACGTTCGGCAGCGGCAGGGTGGACGCCCTCGCTGCCGTTATGGAGGTGATAGCCGGAGGAGTGCGATACCTTAGCCACGAGCTGGACGACAGCCAGGGCAATGGAGATGGCAACATTAACCCGGGGGAACAGATCCTTTTGAATGTCAGTCTTGAAAACCTAAGCGAAGAGCCCGTGGAAGATGTCCAGGCCGAGCTTTCGTTAGAATCACCTTATATTACGCTGCTTGACCATACGGCAAGCCTGGGCGACTTCAGCCCGGGCGAAACAAAGTCCTTTGATGGGATCTTTGCCTTTGAAGCAGCCGACAATATCCCGGGCAACCACGAAGTCGAATTTGTGATCACAACCTTTGCTGCCGATGACCCTGAAGACGCCTGGTCCAGCAACTTCACTGAAATTGCCTATGCACCCTTACTGGAGTTTACCGGCATGTACGTGCAAGGCAGAGGCGACAGGGCGACACCTCTACACCCCGGGCAAACGGCAGACCTGGTGCTGGAAGTGACCAACACAGGACAACTCCCCTCCGGGGACATCCATGTGATGATGGAATCCACGGAGATGTGGGTTACCGTCCATGATGCGGAAGGCGTTGACCTGCCTGCACTGGAGCCCGGGCAATCGGGTGAGGCGGTATTTACCGTGAGCACCCTGCTCACCACCCCGCCAGAGTCTGTTGTCGCTCTTTTACTTTCTGCCAGCAGCGGTATATATGTCTTTGAAGAAGAAAAAGAAGTGGTTATAGGTGAAGCACCCGTGTATTCGGACGGCGACATTCCATCTACCTATGTTACATCTGAACCGACCACATCGGGCAGTGCCCTTGAACCCGGCGAGATGACCGTTTCCATTCCACACGGCGCCACGATCACCTCCGTATCCGTGGAATATGAAATCATTTCGCACAACGGTGCATGGATGAGCGAACAGCGCTCTTTCCTGCGCTGTGTATCTGATGGCGGGGCTACAGAAACCCAGGTTTACAGCGGCAGTGGATACGGTGGCACCGAGTCCTATTCCCGTGAGAATCTTACCATTGCAAACAATGTGGAAGCAGGTGGCGAAGTCGAATTCGAACTTCACGTCTTCCACACCTGGGAATCATGGGGCGGACCAGGAGGTTCAAATACTGAATATGCCTATGTACCCGACGGAACCTGGAAACTCATCGTATATTACGAACTGCCTGAGCACGATGTCACTTTCTTTGTGAAGACCCATGCCGGCCAGGCCATCGAGGGAGCCCAGATAGAAGTATTCGGTGTGACAGAGGAAACAGATGCTACAGGACATGCAGA
>PWRF01000138.1 GCA_003556325.1 Bacteroidales bacterium
CAAAGCGTGGGGATCTCTATGTCAAGCTTCTTCGCAGCATGATAGATGGTCGTTCCCTTTTCTACCTCGACAGTCCTTTTATCTATGGTGAGTTTGATCATTTCCATTTTACTGATTCCTTTCTGATGATTAAACGATTGCTACTGCGTTGAACTTACATTTCTCGAAGCAGGCGTTGCATTTGATACACAGCGACTGGTCGATGGTATGGAGTTGCTTGCGCTCTCCGGCGATGCAGTTTACCGGGCAGTTTCGTGCGCAAGCCGTACAGCCCACGCAGTTCTCAGGGATGATCTCGTAGCGGATCAGTTCCTTACAGCTGCCGGCCGGGCAACGCTGGTCCTCCACGTGCGCATCGTATTCTTCCATGAAGTTGTCCATGGTGGAAAGCACCGGGTTGGGAGAGGTCTGTCCGAGTCCGCAGAGAGAAGTGTCGCGGATCACCATACTCAGGTTGCGCAGGTTGTCAAGATCTTCTTTATCGGCCTTGCCCTGGGTGATCTTCTCCAGGAGTTCATACAGGCGTTTGTTGCCCACACGGCAGGGAGAGCATTTCCCGCAGGATTCTTCCACGGTGAAGTCAAGGTAGAACTTAGCTACCGACACCATGCAGTCGTCTTCGTCCATCACGATCATCCCGCCGGATCCCATCATGGAGCCCGCTTCGATCAGGTTGTCAAAGTCGATGGGCGTATCCAGGTGCTTATCCGTCAGACAGCCACCCGAGGGGCCGCCGGTCTGTACCGCGCGGAATTTCTTACCGTCCTTAATCCCTCCGCCGATCTCAAAGATCACCTCGCGGAGGGTGATGCCCATGGGCACCTCGATCAGGCCTACGTTGTTGATCTTGCCGGCGAGGGCAAACACCTTGGTACCTTTTGATTTTTCTGTGCCAATGGAAGCAAACCATTTTGCTCCTTTGTTATAGATGACCGGGATGTTTGCGAAGGTTTCGACGTTGTTTACGTTGGTGGGCATGCCCAGGTATCCGCTCTGTGCCGGGAACGGAGGCTTAAAGGTAGGCTCGCCGCGCTCCCCTTCCATGGAGTGGATGAGGGCTGTTTCCTCGCCGCATACAAAAGCGCCTGCCCCATAGCGGATCTCGACATCAAAATCAAAACCGCTGCCCAGGATATCTGTTCCCAGCAAGCCATATTCGCGGGCCTGCCTGATGGCAATCTTCAGGCGTTCGATGGCCAGGGGGTATTCAGCACGGATATATATCAGGCCTTTGGTGGCTCCGATGCAGTAGCCGTTGATCACCATGGCTTCCAGCACGGAGTGCGGGTCGCCCTCGAGGATCGAGCGATCCATGAATGCGCCCGGGTCACCCTCATCGGCGTTACATACGACATATTTCTGATCGCCTTCCACTTTGGAGGCGATCTGCCATTTCACGCCCGTCGGGAAGCCACCGCCCCCGCGGCCACGCAGTCCGGAGTCGATCATCTCCTGGATGGCCTCTTCGGGAGTCATCTCGCTGAGCACCTTGCCGAGCGCTTCGTAGCCATCGGCAGCCAGGTACTCATCAATGCTTTCAGGGTCAATCAAACCGCAGTTGCGCAGCGCAATGCGGATCTGCTTCTTGTAGAAGCCCATTCCCTTCGAGTCAGAGATATGCTTTTTGTTTACTGGGTCCACGTAAAGAAGACGTTCAACCTGGCGGCCTTTCAAGGCGTGCTCCGCCACAATCTCTTTTGCATCTTCAGGGGTTACCGACACATAAAAGGTGTTGTCGGGGATGACTTTTACGATGGGGCCTTTCTCGCAGAATCCAAAGCAGCCTGTTTCCACCACCTGCACATCATCCTGAAGATCATGCTCTTTTAATTCCTTGTTCAGGTTTTTATACAGCATGTCGCTGGATGAGGCCCGGCATCCGGTACCTGCGCAAACCAGCATATGCATTTTGTATTTTGCCATGTTTATTCCTCCTTGTCTTTTTCGATGGTTTGGTAATTTACCGGGATGATTCCGTCAACCAGCTCCTGGTTTCTGATATATTTTTCGATGATCTCATCTGCCTTCCTGGTATCCACATATCCATATACCACAGGTTCCTGATCGGGCAGCTTAACCTCTATGGTAGGTTCGGCATAGCAGTAGCCCATGCAACCGGTCTGTGTAACAATGGCATCGATGTTGCGCTTGTCCAGCTCATCCACCATGTACTCCATGACCTCCTTGGATCCGCTGGCGATTCCGCAGGTAGCCATGGCCACCTTCACCAGTACACGTCCCTCAGGAGTGTCGCTTTTTTCCCGAAGGGCGATCTTCGACTGAAGATCTTCCTTTTTCTTTTTCAGATCTGCCAAAGATTTGATTTTTGTCATAGTTGGTTCTCCATTAAAAAGTGATTACTAAAGTTGTTCTATTTGTCGTGTCAATCTTATCGTATTATGCGTTGTGACAGCCTTAAAGTGCGCCGATGCCGCTCAGGTTCTCCCTGATCATTTCGCGGAGGTATTTCAGCACCTCCGGGTCGTTTACAGGCACTCCTTCCAGTATTTCTTTTACTTCCCTGGTGTCGAGCGAAAAATCGTTCCCATTATACCGGTGGACATAACGAAAACGGATCTCCGGGTTGCCCCCGATCAGCAGCACAATCACGCCGGCGATATCGCCTGTCGCTTGTCTGTCGACGTGGCCGTGTTCAAAAACGGCTTCTACCCTGGTGCCTTTCCCTTCTTCGGACGAAATACTTACATATCCTCCGGCCATTTCCGCATGCTGTTTCAGCAGCGGGATGCCCATACCCACCTTGCGGGTGGTTCGTGACGTATAGTATGGGTCTGTTACCCGCCGGAGGGTCTCTTCCGGCATGCCGGATCCGTCATCCGTAACCCGGATCACATAGCGGTTTTCCCGGGTATCTTCTTCGATGTCGATGAAGATGTTTTTGGCTTTCGCAGTGATCGAATTTTGTGCGATATCCAGTATGTGAAGTGCCAGGGTTTTCATTGTAAACAAGGTCGAAATGTCAAAATGTCGAAACGTCGAAATGTCGAAAAGGCCGGTTTTACTATTGTCCTGTGGTAATCTCAACCTTAATCCCGAATCGCTTTTCTCACGGGACTTCGCCCTGGCTCAGCCTTAACCTTCTTCTTGCTTCTTACTTCTTACTGCTTACTGCTTACTGCTTACTGCTTACTCCCAACTCCCAACTCCCAACTCACAACTCACAACTCACAACTCCCATCTCCCATCTCACTCTACCCATACCTTCCTCCCCTCCTCCCCTGCCAGGGCTTTTCTGATTTCGGCAAAACTCCGGCGTTCCATTTCAAAAATGCTTGTTCTGCTGCCGATCTGATCCGGGTAATGGGCATCAGAGCTTCCAATCAGGGTATAGCCTTTCAGGCCGGGGTGCCTGTTGCGCATTTCCTCCTCCGATACCTGCTTAGATATTTCCAGTGCATCGGCTTTCAGATCTGGCGGGATAAAACCCAGCTGGCTGAACATGCTGTAACTGGGTCTGTCGATATGCGCGGGGATAAACAAGCCGTCAAGCTGATGCACGGTGTGCTGAACTTCTTCCAGCGACTTGTTGACAGCTGATATCAGCAGTTTTTCCTCTTCCTCCAGGATGATGTCGTCTTCATCTACCACTACCTGGTAGCCAAAGATACCGGGTTTGTTTTTCACGTCGGCCAGGTGTGCATCCAGGAATTGCTGAAACTTCACCAGGGAATCATTGTTTTCAAAGAGCGCGAGGCAGTGGATCTCTTCGCGGGTGGTGACTTCGGCGCCACCTATTACGAAAATGCCTTCCTTTTCTGCCAGTTTTTTGATCAGTGCCGCATGCTTTGTGCTGTTGTGGTCGGTGATCCCGAGGATGTCGATGCCCTTCCGGGCAGCGATGCTGACAATGTTCGCCGGGCTCATCTCCAGGTCGCCACAGGGCGACAACACGGTATGCACATGCAGGTCGGCACGGTATCTGTTCATTTATTTGTAGATCAGTTCGTACAATTTGCCAGTGATATCAAAGGCACTCATGGAGGTTCCTAGCAAGGGGATGTCCTCTTCATTGCTTTGCGCTGCGGTATCATCATCAGGCTTGTGGCCGTTGACGAGGATGACAGCTGCCAGTTCTTTCAGCGAGGCTATGGCCATCACATTCTTGTGCGTTTGCAGGGTGATCCAGACCTGGCCTTCATCGGCATTTCCCATCACATCGCTAAGCAGGTCGGACATGTAGCCTCCGCTTATTTCACGATCCAACCCTTTTTCTCCGCTAAAAACCTGTAAATCCAATTTATTCACCATTTCTGCTGCTGTCATCGCTGCTGATATTATATGTCACAATTTTTTGTCTTTTTACCCAAACCCCCGCATTGACCTGCTTCCTAAGTCCAACTCCCTGCTTCTTACTTCCAACTCCCTAGTACTTACTGCTTACTGCCCACTGCTTACTGCCTTCCTACTCCCTTACCATCCGCTCCATCCTGATCTCCACCTTCGTTCCCTTCCCCGGTTCGCTTTCAATATGCATGTGGTCGGCGTTTTTCTTCATATTTGGAAGTCCCATTCCGGCGCCGAAACCCATCTCCCTGATGGCGCTGGTAGCTGTGGAGTAGCCTTCCTGCATCGCCTTTTCTATGTCTTCAATACCGGGCCCTTCATCGTCCAATATGATGCGGATCTGTTCTTCATCCATTTGGAATTCTATCTTTCCGCTCCAGGCGTGTGCCACGATGTTCACTTCTCCTTCGTAGGCGGCCACCACCGTGCGTTTGATGATGGCTTTATCTACGTCCATTCTTTTCAGGATCTTTTTGATCTGGCTTGATGCATAGCCAGCCCGGCTGAAATCACCTCCCGTAACACTGTATTCTTCTGTAATTGTTTCGCTCATTACCGCTAAAAAATCGGTTTTACACCGGCCTGGTATAGCAAGCCACACGTCTTAAACAGGGAGTACCGGCACTCTATGAGCACAATGTCACTCTCCTCTGCCAGTTCGACCATTTCGGGCGTGGCTTTCTTGTTCCTGGCAAACACAATGCAGTTGATGTCTGACATCTCGGCCGTACGAATGGTTTGCATGTTGGCCAGCCCGGTGATCAGCAACACATGATCGTTGTTCTGGGTAAGCACGTCGCTCATCAGGTCGGACGCAAAAGCCATCTCCACGGTATAGTCGAGCTGATCTTCTCCGCAGAGCAAGCGCGCATCCAGGATCCTTATGATTTCTTTTACTTTCATGCGTTTTGCCTTTAAAGCCTGATTCAAAAACACATTTCTTACCGTGGTACCGGCCTTGTCATCAGCCTCATCAATGGAGCCGGGGGAAACACGTATTTAACCACTTAACCGGCTCCTGAACAGCAATCTATGCCATGATCAAATCAAGAACAGTGCAAAGATAAACAATTAAAAATCATTGGACAAAGAAAGTTGTGAATTTTTTCACATCTTTATTTGTTCAGTCTGTTAAACAGGACCGCCAGGTCGGAATAAATGGATGTGTTTTCGACGATAATATGAGCGGGGACCTTGATCGACTGCGGGGTGAAGTTCCATATAGCCCTGATGCCCCAGGCCACGGCAAGGTCGGCTACTTCCTGGGCACTGTCATCAGGTGTGGTAATGATGGCGATGCGTGCGGGTGTTTTTATGGAAAGATCGCGGAAATCATCCAGGTTATGGATCTTCACATCTTTAATGGTTTGGCCGGCAAGACTTTTATCAACATCAAAACCTGCGACAATCCGGAGGCCATAGTGTGTAAGTCCGTCGTAATTTATAAGCGCCCTGCCCAGGTTTCCTACGCCAAAAAGAAAGGCATTTTCGCTGGAATTAAAATCAAGGAAGTTGATGAGGGTATCGATAAGCTGATCCACCTGGTAGCCTACTTTTGTACGGCCTTTTACGCCGGTATGCGAGAGGTCTTTAGTTACCAGGGTAGGATCCATTTTGAAGGTGGTGGCGATCTGGCTGCTTGACACATGCTCTACCCCATTTATCTTCAACGACTTGAAATAGCTAAGGTAACCGGGCAGGCGCCGGAGGGTGGGCACCGGCACGTTCTGCCCTTCGTGATTATTAACTTTTGCCTTCATCTTCTTACTTCTTACTTCTTACTTCTTACTTCATTCTCCCGGCACACAACTTCACACCCCCTTCCCTACCATGGGGGGGCAAAAAAGGGCCGACCCGGGGGAGCCGCTGATTGCCAGCTGAGATACCACACCAGATCAACCCTTCACCGTTTCGTCAGGCGCCCTGATTAGTGACGCTTACGTGGTGTGTAGTGTGTATGC
>PWRF01000282.1 GCA_003556325.1 Bacteroidales bacterium
AGGGTTCTGATGTGGTTGCCATCAACATCAATGATGTCATAGCGCTGCGCGAAACGAGAGAAAGGCACTATGTATGAGTAGGGCTTCTGCAATGTGGTTACCCGGATGTATTGTCCGTCGGGAGATGTGTGAAACGACGAGATGACGGCCCGTTGCCAGATCGGCTCAGCATTGCCCTGCATGTCGGTTTTTACCAGTTGGGAGGTGGTATAGTGGTCGAACAGGGCTTCGTCATACCTGTCGCTAAGCAGATCCTGGAATGTGCGGACGGCAGCTCTTTCGCCTACGCTCTCCTGGATGTTGGGGCCGGTGGCCACTCTTGGCCTTTCGGGTGCTTCGCCCCGTCCTTCCGGCACTGCATTGTAAATTATGGTTTCGCTGTCTGACAGCCAGTTGAAGGCATTGCCAAGCACATCGTTGATCACCGGGCCGCTCAGTTGGGTCGCTTCTGCGGAAGCTATGTCAAGCACCCAAAGTTCAATGCCTTCATCGTGTGTATGGGTGAAGCCAACCTTTTGCCCGTCGGGCGACCAGGAGACACGTTGAATGCGTGGATCTTCCGGCAGTCCTGTTACCGGTCTCTCGTTGGAACCGTCAATATCCATCAGGCTCATGCCTATGTGATAGCGGCCAAAATCGCGGCCGTTGGTGCGCGGGTTGAAACGGATGCCGCCCAGCCGCAATTCTTCACTGGCGAGGTCTTCGATGGTCGGCAGGCCGGTGTTCTCCAGCAACAGGATCACGTTGTTGCGCGGGCTTATCCGCATGGAGGGAGTTACCGGGGCATCCACCAGTTCAATGATCTCTGCCGGCGGCTCCTTATAGCCTATCTCTTCCTGCGCTGTGGCGTGGAAGGCAAAAAATACAAGTAAGACAACGGAAATAAAAGAGGTTGTTTTCATGTGTTTGTGATTTTTTAAATTATTGGTTATCTGATGTTTGTGTTTTCAATTGGGCTGCTTTTGGCTTTCATCTTTCTTGCCAATAGCCAAAAGCTAATAGCAAAAAGCATTATTGCTCTCCGCGTCAATCATCCCCCTCTGCATCAATCAGGTTGAGATGGCTTGGTTCGTGTAACTGAGCAATAAAAAATCAGGCCAAAATAAGCAAATTTGCAAAACTGGAGGAAAAAAATAAAGCGGTATTTTATAGCCCCCTGTCGAAAAGAGGCTTCAAAAACCATACCCAAAGGGCTGAAACTGCATACGAAATAAGCGTTCCCCACCACAAACCTGTTAGCGGAAAAACGTATCCGGCGACAAAACTGTAGATGACGATATTGGTTGATGCCAGCAGCATGATCTTTCCGGTGCCCCTGGCAAACGGAGGGCCGGCGGAAACGGTGAGGATGACCATGGTGGACAGCATCGTTGCCGGGAACGAAGCAAAGAGTCCGGCCCAGAAGGCTGAACCGGTGCGCGCGATCAACACCGAAGCACCTACCACACTGCCGGCAAATAGAGCCCTGAAAAGCAGCTGCGAAATGGAATAGCGCTTTTTGATCTTACCCATGGATGGGATCTTCAACACCTTCTCGGCTAACATATATGTTCCGATCGCACCGGCAAAATACAGGACCACCCAAACCAGCCGGTTCGTTTCCTGGAACAGCGACGAAAACAGAGCAAGCAGGATCCAGGCTGCCAGTCCTCCGGCCAGGGCTACAGCCAGACCCTTCCCCGCAAGGGAAATAAAGACATAGAGAAACATGGTGCTCAGAAACATACCCAATGGCACGGTTACCGTGGCTTCAGCGGCGAATTGAGGGGTTTGTGTGATGCCGATGAACAGCAGGGAGGTGAGTATAGTGCTCGGCAGGTTGGCAATCATGCCACCCAGCTTGGTTCCCATCTTTTCTGATACCATGGTCGCCATGGTGATCCAGATACCGGAGACCACCACCGAGAGGACTAACTGCTGTAAAAAAAGCGCAGACATGGGTGTTCTGTTTAACCTGGGGCAAAAGTAGGGATTTTGGTTGTTTCCAGGCTGTGTTTTCAAAAAAACGCCGCCGGGATTTTCACAAATCTCAGAGAAATGTGTATTTTGGCGAATCAATTCACACCCAGCGACAATAATCATCCTCCTGTTGTCAATTTTTTGGCATGGAGGTTTCGTCATATAATCATCTTTAAAAACATTTATCATGAGAAAAGACACACCTATACCTTCGGAAGTAGTTGACAAGTATGCAGAACAAATGGGTCTGGAAGACGTGGGCAAGGCCTCAATCCGTGAGATCAAACGGCTTGTGGACCTCGTAGAGGCGGAAACGGGAGAACGCTATGTGCGCATGGAGATGGGCATCCCCGGGTTACCGCCCTCAGATATTGGCGTAAATGCCGAGAAGGCGGCCCTCGACAAGGGCATTGCCGCCTTATATCCTGATATTGATGGCATTCCGGGGCTGAAGAAGGAGATCAGCCGCTTTGTGAAGCTTTTCGTCGGTGTAGACGTAGATCCGAGGGGCTGCATCCCTACCGTAGGCTCCATGCAAGGCAGCTTTGCCACCTTCATGACGGTGACACGCATGGATAAGAACAAAGATACCATCCTTTTCCTGGATCCGGGTTTCCCCGTACATAAGCAGCAGTGCCGCGTACAGGGTACCAAATTCGACAGCTTTGACGTGTACAACTATCGTGGGGAGAAGTTGCGGGAGAAGCTGGAATCCCACCTGGCCAGGGGCAATGTGGCGGCTTTACTGTATTCGAATCCCAACAACCCCTCGTGGATCTGTTTTACCGAAACCGAATTGAAGATCATCGGGGAGCTGGCCACAAAATATAGTGTGGTTGTGATCGAAGACCTGGCCTATTTTGCTATGGACTTCCGCCAGGACCTGTCCAAGCCCGGTCAGCCGCCCTATCAGCCGAGCGTGGCCAATTACACCGACAACTACGTGTTGCTTATTTCCAGCTCAAAGGCCTTCAGCTATGCCGGGCAGCGCATCGGCATGATGGTCATCTCAGACGCCCTGTTCGAAAAGAAAGCGAAAGACCTTCGGCCGTATTACGGCATGGAGCAGTTTGGCCGCGCCATGGTCTTCGGTACGATGTATGCCCTGAGCTCGGGTACGGCGCATTCGCCTCAATATGCCCTGGAGGCGATGCTGAAAGCGGTCAATGACGGGGAGTACGACTTCGTCGACGTGGTGAAGGAATACGGCGAGAAGGCAAAGATCATGAAGAAGCTCTTTACCGACAATGGCTTTAAGATCGTGTACGACAAGGACGAAGACAAGCCCCTTGCCGACGGCTTCTACTTCACTATTTCCTATCCCGGCTTCTCGGGGGCCGAGCTCATCGAAGCCCTGGTCTATTATGGCATTTCGGCTATTTCGCTGGCCATCACCGGCAGCGAGCGCCTGGAAGGCCTCCGCGCCTGCGTTTCCCTGGTGAGCCGCGACCAGTTCCCGGATTTGGAGTACCGGGTGAAGAAGTTTCATGAGCACCACGGGTGAGGTAATGTGCTAATTTATTAATGTGCCAATGTGCTAATTTCCTACAGATTTTTTTGTTGGGAATGGTAAAAAGTGTATTTTTGCACTCTCTAAAAAACGACGTTCTTTGTACGGAGAGGTGGGTGAGTGGCTTAAACCAGCAGTTTGCTAAACTGCCGTACCCGATTAGGGTACCGGGGGTTCGAATCCCCCTCTCTCCGCCAGCATCTCATAAACAAGCCACGATAGTGGCATCAACACACGGGAGGGGCGGATGCCGAAAATTTATTTTCAGGCATCCGCCCCTCCCGTGTGTTGATATGCCGGCTTTGGCCGGCTTGTTTATGAGATGCTGAAGCCTCCCCCTTTGGGGATCAGCGCAGCTAATCCCCTTCTTCATTGGCATCAGCGCAGCTAATCCCCTTCTTCATTGGCATCAGCGAAGCTAATCCCCTTCTTCATTTTCGAGCCACGCCCCTCCCGTGTGTTGTTATGCCGGCTTTGGCCGGCGTGTTTATGAGATGCTGAAGCCCCTCCCCCCCGGGGATCAGCGAAGCTAATCCCCTCATTAAATTTTTTCCAGCACATGCCTTGTTATGTTTAGCATAATTTCTATCTTTGCACCGCTTTAGCAGAAAACGTTCTTTAAAGTATTTTTTCGGGGTGTAGCGTAGCCCGGTTAGCGCGCCTGCTTTGGGAGCAGGAGGTCGCAAGTTCGAATCTTGCCACCCCGACTTGAAAATCAAAGAGTTACGGAAATAAAAATCTGTAACTCTTTTTTATTTGCGTGCAATTCGCAAACGAACGAGCTTTTTCCTCACCAGAGGTCTAAAAAAGCACCCGTCACAGCGAGTGTCATTGGTTATCATTTCCTCACAAATACTTCGCAATCTTTGAAATAGAGGACGTCATCTTCTATGATCATCTCATTACCTCAATAACTTTATCAGATTTGTCTTTTTCAATTGTGATTATCGGTTGTTTCAAATAGTATCATGTTGGTGCACAAAACGCTTCTTAAACATTATGCCACGTTATTTATTATTTATAATGTTTTCAGTCATTTCAATCATCTTCATAGCCAGCTTGTTACCTTGTTTAGTGTAACTACCAGAGATCGGAAAACTTACAATCTTTACTTGATTTCTTTCACTATCAAATTTTAAAAAAGCACCTGCACCAAAAGGGCCGAGGAGGCTTGTTTTCATGCGATATTTAATGATTTTCTCTTTGTCATTCAAATATGTCACAAGCCATTTTTTTTGGATTTCATTCCTGATTTTATGAAATTCAATAGTTTCATTTTTTAATGCTACACTTTTTTTTCTCTTGTCTTTAAATATTGGCTCATCAGGTTCCTTTGATTCCAGATATTTTAACCTTGGCTTCAATAAAAAGGTCAAAAATGCTGCAAATAGCATAGACATTAAAAATCCAGTTAAAATAAAGACTGAAAGGTAAAATTCGTTACCAGCAATCAGATTGACCACCAGGTTAATTCCCATGTATAAAATGAAAGTTACAATAGCTGTAAGGATAAAAAATTTTCTTAGTGTTCTCATTTTCTTCTAATGTTGATTGAAAAATTAATCAATTGCTCCTGATGGGGTGTAAGTGTCCCTGATATTTGGCCATTTAAAATTAGAAAAAATTCAAGTTTAACGACTGGGTGGTTTGCATTCCCGTAGCCGCCATTCATTTTGCTTCTTCTTTGGATCGAAAGCTCCGGTTTCTGATCACACCCCGGAACTTCCAGCTTGCGCTAGCAACTGGAAGCTTCCAACTCCTTCAACCCCGGAACTTCAGCCAACGTTCGCTGACGAACATCCTGTGTATGGAATCGAACACTTATCCTGCTTGGAAACTTCCAAACCTGGCTGCAACATTTTGAATGCAAACCTATTGCTGTTATTGGTATGGATTTGGGCGCATTTAGTTTAACTAAATATTTTATGAACCAAATCTGCCTACCATGAAACGAACAGACGTTTTAAAACTACAAATTGTTTTTCTTTTCGCATGCTTAATTTCAACAACTGTGCTATTCGCACAGCAAAATGAAAACCAAACACACCCTGTTTACAGCCTTGTAGAGGTTCAGCTGGCACATGAGGCTGAATTGGAAGACCTTTTATTGCATGGTTTGGATGTCACAAATGTGTCTTCAGATAATACACTGGTCACAATCGTTGCGATGGAGCATGAGTTACAACGCCTCAGCGAACATGGCTATTCTTTTGAGCTGATTCATGAAGACCTCACGGCTTACCTGCAAACAAGACTGGTAACACCTGAGGAAAAATCCCTGCAAATTGGACAGGGCAGCCTTGGGGGCTTTTTTAATTATGACGAGATCGTTGCCTTTATTGATTCGCTGCATGCTGCATATCCCCACATCATGTCGGAGCCCATGGTGATTGGGCAAACCTACCAGAATCGCGACATCCTGGCCTACAAGATTTCTGCCGGCGCGAAAGATGGCGAAGACTTGCCGCGCACACTCATTACCGGCATGCACCACTCGAATGAGCCCATGTCTTTTATTGCGCCCCTCTACTTTACACAGTGGTTGCTGGAGAACTACGACGAAGATCAGCTGGCTACTTACATGGTTGAACGTCGTGAGATATGGTTTGTGCCTGTGGTAAATATTGATGGATATATACATAATGAAAACCTGATGCCAGACGGAGGTGGATTATGGCGCAAAAACATGCGCGATAATAATGAGAACGACGAATTTGAACCCTGGTACGATGGCGTTGACCTGAACCGTAACTACGGTTATGGATGGGGGTTTAACGATACAGGTTCGCA
>PWRF01000014.1 GCA_003556325.1 Bacteroidales bacterium
CAGGAGCATTACCTGATATCCTTCTTCGGACGTGCCAACTATTATCTTATGGATCGTTACATCTTTACCTTTACCCTTCGTAACGACCATACGTCAAGGTTTTCACCAGACACCCGCTCCGGCCTGTTCCCCTCTGCCGCTTTCGCATGGCGTATCGACCAGGAGGACTTCATGGACAACCTGCCTGTCTTTAACGAGTTAAGGCTCAGGCTGGGATACGGAATTACCGGACAGCAAAACATTTCCGGCGACTTCTATCCCTACCTCGCCCGCTATACGCGCAGCCGCACAGGTGCATCGTACCCCTTCGGCATTGGCAACTACCTTCGAACCTGGCGTCCGGAAGGCTATGATGAAAACATAAAATGGGAGGAGACCACTACCTATAATGTGGGTCTTGATTTTGCCCTGTTCGAAGACAGATACTACGGCTCCGTTGACGTATATCTCCGCGAAACAGAAGACCTCATCAACGAAATCCCCGTACCCGCAGGAACCAACCTTACCAACTTTATTGTTACCAATATCGGAAGTATGGAAAACCGCGGTGTGGAGCTAAACCTTTACACACGGCCCATCGTAAGGAATGACTTCCGCTGGGAGTTGGGCTTCAATGCCACATACAACGAAAGAGAGATCACACAGCTCACGGCCGTAGATGATCCGACATACCTTGGAATTCTGACCGGCGGGATATCAGGTGGCGTTGGTAACAACATACAGATCCACAGCGTGGGACAAACGCCCAATGCGTTCTTCGTGCATGAACAGGTCTACGACCAGGACGGTAATCCAATTGAAGGCGTATATGTCGACCGCAGCGGAGATGGCAGGATTGGCTCAGCAGATCTTCACCACTTCAAGAGCCCGATGCCCAATTATTACCTGGGCTTGTCATCAGAGTTTATCTATGGCGACTGGTACCTCTCGTTTGCCGGACGGGCACACTTCGACAACTACGTGTACAACAACGTAAGTTCAATGAACGGTGAGCTCAGCAGGCTCTACCGCCCCGAAGGGCCTTATCTCGCAAACGTAACCACAGATGCACTTGATGTGATGTTCAACGGTGCACAATACTTCTCAAGCTACTATGTCCAAAACGGTTCGTTCTTTAAAATGGATCATATCACCCTTGGATATAACTTTTACGACTTAGCAGGTATTGGTGCAAACATGACTGTGTCAGCTACCGTGCAGAATGCATTCATGATCACCCAATATGAAGGTCTTGACCCTGAAGTAGCCAATGGTATTGACGATAATATTTATCCCAGGCCAAGGGTCTTTGTGTTGAATGTTAACCTGCAGTTTTAATAACCCTTAAATCAGAAAGCGATATGAAAAAATTCAAATATATAAGCATCTTAAGTGCAGCCTTTCTGTTCCTTTTTTCAGCCTGTATGGACGACCTTGACACCGTTCCATTGGATGATACGGAGGTTACAGCTGCAGAGATCTTTGATGATCCGAATGCCTACCGCGAAATTCTTGCCAAGCTGTATGCAGGACTGGCTGTTTCCGGACAGGAAGGCCCTGCCGGAATGCCCGACATCAGCGGTATTGACGAAGGCTTTGGCCAATACCTGCGCGGATTTTTTTATCACCAGGTGATCACTACCGACGAGGCAGTGATTGGCTGGGACGACGAAACCATCCGTGACCTTGTTTACCAGAGCTGGTCAGCCAGCGACATCTTCATCCAGGCCATGTATTACCGTATCTTTTATCAGATAGCCCTGGCCAACGAATACATCAGGCAAACCACCGACGACCTGCTCGACGATCGCGGTGTTACCGGAAGTCTGCGCGAAGAAGTGGAAGTATACCGTGCAGAAGCTCGTTATCTCAGGGCCTTCAGCTACTGGCACGCTCTCGACCTCTTCGGCAATGTGCCTTTTGTAACCGAAGAGGATCCAGTCGGCGCATTTCTCCCGGAACAAACCACCGCCAGTGACCTTTTTGAATACATCGAATCGGAACTTCTTGAGATCATACCTTTGATGAAAGAAGCCCGTGCAAGCGAATACGGAAGGGTCGACAGGGCTGCAGCCTGGATGTTGCTGGCTAAGCTCTATATGAATGCAGAGGTCTATAACGGCCAGGAGCGCTATGCAGATGCTATCAACTACCTGGAGGAGATCTTCGCAGCAGGTTACAGCCTCGAAGACGAATATCAGCATCTCTTCATGGCAGACAACTACCTTGCCGACAACGAGATCATCATGCGTGTCCCCTATCACGGCTTTGAAACACAGACATTTGGTGGCACAACCTTTATCATTAAAGCATCCATAGGTGGCGAAATGAATGTTGCCGACCTGGGTGTAGATGATGGATGGGGCGGTCTGCGCACCACACCGCAGTTTGTAGATCTTTTCAATGAGGATGACCCGAGGGCGATCTTCTTCGAGGAAGGCCAGACAAAGGAAATCGACAACCTGGGAGATTTCCAGAACGGTTTTGCCGTGATGAAGTTCACGAACCTTGACAGGCAAGGAGATCACGGAAGCAACAGGCAGTTTGTGGATACCGACTTTCCTGTGTTCCGCCTGGCCGATGCCTATCTTATGTATGCCGAGGCCGTGCTCAGAGGTGGCGGAGGCAGCGAAAGCCAGGCACTGGACTTCGTTAATGCCATCAGGGAAAGAGCCTGGGGCAACGATTCTGGTAACATCTCAAGTGGAGAGCTCACGCTGCCCTTCATTCTCGACGAAAGAGGAAGAGAGCTTTACTGGGAAGGCCACAGACGGACCGACCTGCGCCGCTTTAACATGTTTGCCGGCGACCAGTATATCTGGTCATGGAAAGGAGAATCGCAGGGTGGCCTTGCAACCAGCGATCACTTCAACCTTTTCCCGATCCCGGATGCAGATGTCACTGCCAACCCTAACCTGGTTCAAAACCCGGGCTATTAATCAAATCAAACAAAACGGCAAGGGGGCTGTGAGCCCCTTGCTCTCAAAAAAAACATATATATGATGAAAAAAACAGCCATAATTCTCGCAATGTTTTTTGGGATCAGCCTGCTGCAATCCTGTGAAGACGAACGGGATTTTGTGATCAACCTGGATGATGCAGAGGCCCCGGTGATAACCAGCCCCGAAAGCGATGCGTCATATGTCCTTTTGGAAGAGGAAGCAGAAGAGGTCCTCTTCACGCTGGAATGGAACCCGGCAGACTATAAAGCAGCCGGCCTGCCCGGTGTAAGGTATCTTATCCAGATGGACCTTGCAGAAAACAACTGGGAAGATCCCGGCACCATTGTAGACATCACAGACACACGTGACCATGCGTACGAGTTTACCGTTGGACGGATGAACAGCCGGCTAATCAGCGAATACGGCGCAGAAGCTGAGGAAACAGTAGATATTTCTCTCAGGGTCTGGGCTTTTATTACCAGGGATAACGACGACACGTGGTTATTTTCCGAGCCTGTCAACATCAGCGTGACCACATTCGACGACGAAGTAGTTGTCAAACCGATCTATATGCTTGGTGATGGAACACCTGCCGGCTGGGATAACAATGCGGCCATAGAAATGTACCACATCGAGGATGGGGTTTTTGCCCTTGTCGAACGCCTGAGAGACGATGGCGATATGGTTAAGTTCATCTCCGTTCTTGGTGAATGGGCGCCGCAATGGGGTGCTGAACCCGGCGGAACTGCCGAAGAAGGCGATCTGGCATACAGGCCCACCGAGGATGACCCCGATCCGGATCCGATAATGATCACCGAACTTGAACCCGGCGATTACAGGGTGGTAGCCGATACAGCAAACCTGACGTACCATATCAGCAAAGCAACAGAGGTGCTTTATCTTCTTGGAGATGCTACAGAAGCAGGATGGGACAACGAAGGAGCCCTCGAGATGACAAGGGAAGCTCCCGGCATGTTCAGCATTACCACTGAACTTACCGCCGGAGAAGACCTGGGCTTTAAGTTCATCGAAGTTCTCGGAGAATGGGCGCCTCAATACGGCACCCACGAAGGCGCTGACTGGGAAAGCGGTGACCTCATTTTCAGGCCAACCGAAGATGTGGAAGACCCGGAAAACATTCCGGCACCCGACACCACAGGCACCTATCTGATAGAAGTCAATCTGAGCAACCGAACATACCAGCTAACCCCGCAATAAGGCGGGTCAACCCAACAAAAAAACGGGTCACTTCTTATAAGTGGCCCGTTTTTTTGTTCCCTGATTCGTGCCCTGGTGCTTTTTGATCTTCACCAACACCTCAGTTAACCACAAACCTCATAAAGGTCAAGCTATCCGCCTAAACTTCCAACTTCAAATCCCGAGTCGCTTCGCTTTTGGGACTTCGCTGCTGATCAGCCTCAAACCCAAACCACAAACTTCAAACCAATCTATAAGCCAGTTCAAAGGGTTTTAGCGGTCTTATCTGCACGGTCCCTTGCCGTGTCCCATCCACTAATATAATAATAAAATGGTTGAAGAAGGCCAATAGCTGTACCATTCTTCAGGCTATCGATACCCGGTCCATAATTATCTTAAAATAATTCTTCTTCCGTGATGATCTGAAATACCTTATCGCCTCGTCGTACAACTCCGGGTACTTTTATGGAGCACTTTTCCCCTTTGCGGGCTGTTTCAACCGGCCGGTGCTCCACATGAACCTCATCAGGAGTAATTTCCACTACCCCTGTGGTGGGCCCGGTGATCATGATTTCTGTTTTGGAAGGAAGTTCGTTTGCTTCGATGGTGATTTCAGCAACACCCAGCCTGGCAAAATAATTGGTGATCTTACCAACGTATTGTTTCCTCCGTGTAGCTTGCGAGCCATAACGCTCCGACCACTCCCCCATCGTACGCCCCAGGTAATATCCATCCCAGAATCCACGGTTAAAAACGCCGCGCAAGCGATCAGTCCAATCCTTGATTTTCTCCTGGTTGTAAGTACCGTCCTGCACCGCCCGGACCGCTTCTTTGTAACACTGCGTAACGGTTTTCACATAATCCGGACCCCTGCCCCTGCCTTCGATCTTAAAGACTTCCACACCGGCACGCATGATCTTGTCAATAAAACCTATGGTACACAGGTCTTTGGGAGACATGATGTACTCATGATCCACCTCCAGCTCATAACCCTCCTCCTTGTCGGTGACAAGATAAGAGCGGCGGCAAAGCTGCAGGCACTCCCCCCGGTTAGCTGAAAAATTCATGTTGTCGAGGCTCAGGTAGCATTTACCGCTCACTGCCATGCAGAGTGCACCATGAACAAAGACCTCTAGTTTGACAAGTTCTCCTGACGGCCCACGAATACCATCGGCTTCAACCTGGCTTGAGATGGCATGAACCTGCTCAAGTGTCAACTCTCGTGAAAGCACCATCACATCGCCAAACTGGGCGTAAAACCGGACAGCCTCCACATTGGTGATGTTGCACTGGGTGCTTATGTGGACACGCATGCCTTGCTGGCGTGCGTATTGCATCACGGCGATATCCGAGGCAATGATTGCCGTCACTCCTGCCTGTTTCGCACGCGTAATGGTTTCGCGCATCTCCTCAAGCTCATGATCATATATGATCGTATTAACGGTCAGATAGCTATTGACATTATGATCATGACAAATGCCTGCAATACGATCCAGGTCATCCAGGCTGAATCTCTTGGCAGAGCGGCTGCGCATATTGAGCTTTCCCACTCCGAAGTACACAGCATCCGCTCCCCCCTGAATCGCGGCCATCAGGGATTCAAAAGATCCGGCCGGCGACATGATCTCAATATCTTTCATTGGTAAACCCATCTCTGTTTTTTGCAAAGGTAACCGTTTTCTGTTTTTTCGCCGCAGGCAGGCAAATTTACCCTATGCTGCATCAGTAATTTAGCCTATTTTTGCAGGGAAAAAACTGGCCTTCCTAAAGGCTGCGGCTATGGTTAAGGAGTTAGAGAGTTACTGGGATTCGGGGGATACCGGGTTTAGGAGTTAAAAGGGATAAAGTTAACCCCAAACCTAAAACCCCACTGCCCACAGCCCTTACCACCCATGGGCACCGGGACTTTTTGTCTTTTTATCATTTTGTCCTTTTGTCATCTAAACTTTTGACATCATTGAAACCATGAACAATAAAGTAGCATTCGAAGATCTTGGCATAATTGATTACAAAGAGGCCTGGGATTACCAGGAGAAGCTTTTCAGCGGGATCATCGACATCAAGATGAGGAACAGGGTAAACCCTGAGAACCAGGAAGCCACACCCAATTACCTTCTGTTTTGTGAACATCCCCACGTGTATACGCTGGGTAAGCACGGCTCTGAGGAGAATCTGCTCGCCAACATGCTTGAGTTGAGCAACAAAAAGGCCACATATTATAAGATAAACCGCGGTGGCGACATTACTTACCACGGTCCCGGGCAGATTGTGGGGTATCCCATCCTCGACCTGGATAACTTCTCTCCCGACATCCACAAATATGTATACAACCTGGAGGAGGCCGTTATACGCACCATCGCCGAATATGGGTTGAAAGGGGGTCGCCTGGATGGTGCTTCTGGCGTTTGGCTGGATCCTGATGATCCTGCCAGGGCACGAAAGATTTGCGCCATCGGCATTCGCAGCAGCCGCTGGGTGACCATGCACGGCTTTGCATTTAACGTAAACACCGACTTAAGCTATTTCGATCTGATCAATCCCTGTGGATTTACCGATAAGCAGGCCACCTCCATGCAAAAGGAACTGGGCAGGGATATCGACATGGCAGAAGTAAAGGTGCGGGTGAAATATTACCTGGGCAAGATCATTGGGATGGAATTAGCCTGAAAATTAACTTTGCTCAGTATGCTGGCTCAAAAACTAAGTTATTTTTTTTGATGCCGCTTTTCTAATTCTTTGATCACATCTTTCCACTCCATCCCTCTCCCAATGAGGAGCACGTTTAGATGGTAAATCAAGTCGGCAGCTTCTTCAACAAAGCGCTCCCGGCTTCCTTGCTCCGCCTCTAATATCAACTCCACGGCTTCTTCGCCTAATTTTTTGGCAATGCGTTTGTTACCTGCGTGCAATAGTTTGGCTGTGTAACTTTCAGAAGATTCAGCCGATTTGCGGCTTTTCAACACCTTTTCCAGCTCAAGCAAGAAGCCGGGAGATCCTGCATTGGCCGCCGAATCTTCTTTCTTTTTGTTTACAGGAAGGTTTATCTCGCCAAAGCAGGTGTCTTTTCCCGTATGGCAAACCGGGCCTGTTGGCTCAACCCTGGCCAGCAAACAATCCTGGTCGCAGTCAGCCAATAGTTCTTTTACCAGGAGGTAATTGCCTGATGTCTCTCCTTTGGTCCAAAGCCGATTCTTGCTTCTGCTGAAAAAAGTCAGCTTTCCGCTTTTCATGCTTATGTCCAGGGCCTCCTTATTCATCCAGGCCTGCATCAGCACCACCTGCGAAACAGCGTCCTGCACAACAACGGGAAGCAAGCCCCCGACCCGGTCAAATTTTAATGTTTTAGTGATTTGAATTTTTGTCATGTTTTCGTATCTGTTTTTGTTTCTGTCTATATATCAAAAAGCCAAAATATCAAACCTATTCACCACCTTAACCTCAGCCTTAACCTTAATCTTAAATCACCTTACGGCTATATTGTGGTTTCTCAAAAAGTTTTTGGCTTCTTCGATGCCGATTACTTGGTAGTGAAAAATGCCTGCGGCCAGGGCAGCATCAGCCTGGCCATCCACGAAGATATCAAGGAAATGTACTGGCAGGCCGGCCCCGCCTGAGGCGATCACCGGAACAGGAACTGTCTCTGCCACGGCCCTGGTAATATCCAGGGAGAAACCATTGCGACTGCCATCGGCCGTGAATGAGGTAAGCAGGATTTCCCCTGCACCACGGTCACAAACCTCTTTGGCCCACTCGGTAGTTCTTCTATCGGTTAGTCTTGTTCCGGCATGGCTGACCACCAGCCAGTCGCCTTCAACCTTACGGGCATCGATGGCCACGACCACGCACTGGTCACCAAAGGCGTCTGAAAGCCGTGTAATCAATCCCGGATCGCGAAGTGAGGCTGTGTTGACCGATACTTTGTCTGCTCCTTTTGATAGCAGTTTTTCGACCTCCCGCTCACTGGCAATGCCGCCACCCACGGTAAAGGGTATCGACACGGCTGCCGCCACATCTTCTACCACTTGCAAAAATGTGCTGCGCTTCTCCAGGGTGGCCGTGATGTCAAGCAAGGTCAGCTCATCGGCACCCTCTTCAGAGTATCTTGCAGCCAGCTCGACCGGATCTCCTGCATCCCTGAGGTTGACAAAGTTCACGCCTTTGACCGTACGCCCCTCTTTGATGTCAAGACAAGGAATGATTCGTTTTGTAAGCATCGTATTTTTTTTAAGTACTTTGTGCTGTACGTTCTGCCATCTATCGTGGGCACAGCACTAACGTTTGTTTTTCCAAAATTGTAAGCTGTTTACAGCTTAAGATAGTACCAACCAAACCGGTATTTTCAATGTTTGGTATCTTATGCCATGCAATTATTCCAGGTTTCTATTTATGATGCCCGCATCCATTTCAGGCAGGAGGTACGTGATTGAACAGGCTAAGGTCTTCCGCGGAAATTTTACCTTCCAGAATTGCTTTGCCGGTCACAGCAGCATAGAGGCCAAATGACTCTAACATCCTAAGGTCTGTCATGGAGGCCACGCCACCTCCGCCAATGAACCGGATCTCCGGATAACGTTCCACCAATGGCTTGTAGAACGCTTGGTCAGGACCCTGCATGGTGCCATCGCGGCTGACATCCGTGACAGAGACATAACGCCATCCTGCTGCCATGAGGGCCTCCACAGCCCCATCTGTTTCGAGGCCGGAAAGCTGTTGCCATCCCTTAACGGCTACTTTGCCCTTTTTGATGTCAACGGCAGCAATGAGCGATTCCTGGCCAAAACTTTCGATACATCGTCCGGGCACATCAGGACGGGAGAACAGGAAAGTCCCCAAATTGACCTTTTGTGCCCCAGCTGACAAAACCTCACCTGTCGACTGCATGCTGCGGATTCCGCCTCCATAATCTACCTTTAGCGAGGTTTCCGTCGCAATTTTTTCAAGTAGCTTCAGGTGGACAGGTTTGCCCATCCTGGCTCCGTCCAAGTCTATGAGATGCAGGTGGGTAATCCCTGCATCTTCAAATGCTTTGGCGAAATCCAGGGGATTTTTCGAATACGTTTTTTTCTGGTTAAAAAGTCCTTTTACCAAACGGACGCAAGATCCGTCCATGATGTCAATGGCTGGTATGGCAATCATAGGTCTATAAAATTTTGTAAGATTTGCATGCCTGGCTTACCACTCTTTTCAGGGTGAAACTGTACGCCAAAAAACTTATCCTTGCTGCAGGCTGCTGTAAATGCCTCGCCGTATTGGCAAAGACCTATGGCCTGGCTGCTTTGGGGCATGTAATAACTGTGCACGAAATACACGTGGCTTCCTTCGGGCACATCTTTAAACAAGGGCCCTTTAAGGCCATAAAGGCTGTTCCACCCCATGTGTGGGATTTTGAAGTTACCCGAAAACCGTTTGATTTTTTCCTGAAATATTCCCATGCCCTCCATATCGCCTTCTTCCGACGAGTCTGCCATGAGTTGCATGCCAAGGCAAATGCCAAGCACCGGTCCTTTAAATGACTGTATGGCTTGATCCATATCCTTTCCTTTCAGGATGTTCATCGCGGCCCTGGCATGCCCTACACCCGGGAATATCAATTTGTCTGCTTTCTTCAGCTCATCTGGGTAAGCAGCCAATCCGGCTTCCAGGCCCAGGCGCCTGAAGGCATACCGCACGGAAGCAATGTTTCCGGCTTTGTAGTCTATGATTTTTATGTGTTGCTTCATTGTTAGAAGAATGTCGAAATATCAAAATGTCGAAATGTCTAAAAGTCTAAAAGCCATGGCCTTTTGCACCTCTTCTCAACCTTAATCTTAACCTCAATCTTAACCTTAACCTTAACCTTAACCTTAATCTCCCGCTCAAAGCCTTTCCTTCGTAGAGGGCATGATATCCGAGTGATTTCTCGCAACTGCCATTTTCAGGGCACGCGAAAAGGCCTTAAAAACAGCTTCCACTTTATGATGATCATCCTCTCCGCTGGCTTCCACATGCAGATTACATTTCGCAGCATCGGCAAAAGACCTGAAAAAGTGCTGAAAGAGGGTAGCTGGTACATTGCCGATTGCTGATCCGGAGAAGGGGACATCCCATTTAAGAAAGCTCCGTCCACCAAGGTCTATCAATACTTTGGCCCGACTATCGTCCATGGGCAATTCAAATCCGTACCGGTCTATACCTTTTTTGTCGCCAAGTGCCTGGCGGAATGCCATACCCAGTGATATGGCGGTATCTTCCATGGTATGATGCGGGTCTACTTCCAGATCACCCCTGGCATCGACTTCCAGATCCATCATGCCATGTCGGGCAATCTGTTCAAGCATGTGATCATAAAATGGAATTCCTGTTGAGATGTTTGCATAACCCCGGCCATCCAGTCTTATCCTTACCGTTATGCTGGTTTCTGCGGTGCTGCGTTGGATGGTCGCTTCCCGAGCCTTTTGACTGTCAGATGTATTTTGCTTCATCTCATGTTTGCTTTGCTGTTTTGGCCCTGTGACTGATCCCGTGCCATCCCGTTGAAGCAACTTGGTAGTTCCAAAAGATTTCCACGCTTGTATCATTAACTGATTTTCTTCAGCCGTACCTGTGGTGATACGCAAACATCCCTGGCAGCCGGGCTCTTTGCTGCGGTTACGCACGATAACCCCTGATCGGGCCAGGTGACGATAAAGCACATCAGCGTCGGCAACTTTGACTAAAAGGAAGTTGGCGTGTGAAGGATATACCTTTATGGTTAATGGCAATGAGGCAATGATGTCGGCAAGTTGATCCCGGGAAGCCCTTATGCTTTCCACGTTCATCCGGTAGATAGCATGGCTGTTCAGTGCTTTTTCCGCCAACCTGATGGCCGGGGTGCCCAGGTTATAGGGGAAACTGATCTTTTCCAACACACTGATAATCTCAGGTGAAGCGTATGCTACGCCAATCCGTGCACCTGCCAGTCCATAAGCCTTTGAAAAGGTTTGCAGAACGGCCAGGTTGGGATATTCTTTGAGCAGCGGAAGCACGCTTTGGTCCGGGCAGAAATCAATGTAGGCCTCGTCAACCACTACAATGCCCTTAAAATGCGTAAGCAGCTCCCGTATGGTTTCCGTTTTTTGTACATTGCCTGTAGGATTATTGGGATGACAGATGAACATCAGCCTGGTGCCAGTGCTCAACTTGCTTAATGCCTCGCGGGGTTTGACATAAAATTCCTCGTCCAGGTCAGCGGTAATCACCTCCAGGTTGTTTACCCTGGCACGGACACCGTACATGCCAAATGTTGGGGGAAAAACCATGACCTGATCTTTCCCAGGCCGGCAAAAACACCGCATCATCATGTCAATGATTTCATCGCTGCCATTACCCAGAAAAACGCTTTCTGGTTCCACGCCTTTCACTGCGGCCAGTTTTTCCCGAAGTAGTTTTGGTTGCTCAACCGGGTAACGGTTTACGTTCCCGGGCATGTCCGGAAGGGGTTGCGGCAATTCGTTCGCATCCAGGAAGACTGATCCCTCTCCCTGCAGCTCATCCCTGGCTGAAGCATAGGGAATCAGTTCTGCAATATGTTCCGGAATGATTGATTTTAGATTGAAATTCATAATCCATTGTGTTGATGATTCAACAGTGTCATATCTTCGTTACTTTATCCGGCCCAATACTTGATCTTGTACCGGGCCGCTGCAACATAAAACCCTAACATGGCTAGTGCTGTGCGCAGTTTGGCATTTTTGAGCTGAGAAAAAAACTCTGCAAATTAACCTACACGGCAGCACTAACACGACGCTAGCCTGTTTGTGTTCGTTGAAGGATGGCATTGGCGTGGGCATCCAGCCCTTCTGCGCGCGACAACTGCAGTACTGTGGGTGCCAGTGCCATCAATCCTTCCCTGCTGATTTCCTGTGTGGTAATGCTCTTCATGAAGGCTGCAGTAGTAATGCCACTCCAGGCCCTGCTGGCACCCCCGGTTGGAAGGGTATGGTTGGTACCGCTGGCATAATCCCCAACCGATTCAGGACTGAAATTTCCAATAAAAACGGATCCCGCATTGGTAACCTGCTCAGCAAGGTCAGATGCATTCTCCACAGCCAGAATAAGGTGTTCCGGCCCGTAATGGTTGCTGATCTCCATGGCTTGCGTGCTATCTGTCACACAAATGGCCAGCGCGTGTGTCAGCGCCGAAAGGATGGTATCCCCGCGCGACAGGCTTTCAAGTTGTATCTTTATTGCCTCAACTGTTTTATTGATCATGTCCATGCTGGTGGCCAGGAGGACCACCTGGCTGTCATTCCCATGCTCTGCCTGCGACAACAGGTCGGCGGCCACATACGCAGGATTGGCTGTATGGTCTGCAATTACCATCACCTCTGAAGGACCCGCCGGCATATCTATGGCGAGGCCCCGACCGGCCAGTTGCATTTTTGCGCTTGTCACCCAGGTATTGCCCGGCCCAAATATTTTGTCCACCCTGGGGATGCTATCCGTGCCCAGTGCCATAGCTGCAATGGCCTGGGCGCCGCCTACCCTGAACACACGCGTGTTAAACAGCCCCAGGGTAAATAGCAGTTCGGGTGAGGCTCCGGGTGGCGTGCATACAATGATCTCATCACAACCGGCTATCGTAGCCGGTATGGCCGTCATTAATACAGTAGAAAGCAAGGGTGCAGTTCCCCCTGGGATATAAAGCCCTACCCTCTTTATGGCCGTGTATTTGATGCTGCATCTCACGCCGGGCATTGTTTCCATAGAAAAAGGTTTTGGGAGTTGTGCCTCATGAAAGCCCCGTATGTTTTTTATGGCCTGGCTTATGGCGCTTCTCAAATGTTCATCCACATCGCTGCCAGCGTGCAAAAGCTCGGACCGGGGAATCTCAAACTGTGGTGAAACATGCCCGTCAATCTCCTGACAAATTTCACGTAAGGCCTCATCTCCGCCATTTTCTACACGACGGATAATCTGACATACCTTTTCCTCCCTTTCCGGCAGATCCTCTAAAGGTCTTTTGAGTATTTTATCATACTCCCCAGGCGTAATGTGAGGGATGATGTTCATCAATGGCCCTGATGGGGATGCCTGTTTTTGTTTATCCATGGGTTCATGCATTTTATGTTTTGTACAATTCAGTGTAGTATGCTAAGGACCTCTTTGTTCTTCGGCAATTTCTTTTAATGGCTAACCGCCTTTTCAATGCTAGTTACACCATCTCAGGCGACCATTTTCTCTATGGGAACCACCAGGATGCCTTCGGCTCCCATAGCTTTCAACCGGTCGATCACTCCCCAAAAATCATCTTCGCCGATGACAGAATGCAGAGAATACCAGCCTTTTTCGGCAAGCGGCATCACGGTGGGACTTTTGATGCCGGGGATAAGGGAAATGATCTGTTCCAGGTTGCTTTCAGGCGCATTAAGCAGGATATACTTGTTGTGTGCTGCTCTCTTCACAGAACGGATCCTGAAAAGCAGCTGATCTAATAAACTCTGCACCTCCTTTGGTAAGTTGGTGCCAGAGATCAAGACCGCCTCGCTCTGCAAAACCGTTTCGACTTCTTTAAGCCCGTTGCTTAGTAAGGTGCTGCCTGAGCTGACAATCTCAAAAATGGCATCAGCCAGGCCCAAACCCGGGGTTACCTCAACAGATCCACTGATGGGATGAATCTCAGCTTTCAACCCGTTTTCCATAATGAATTTTTCAAGCAAAACAGGATAAGATGTAGCAATTCTTTTACCGTTGAGTGCTTCTCTACCCGGATAATCCATATCCCTGGGAATGGCCACTGACAACCTGCATCTTGAAAAGCCCAGGTTTTCAATCACGTCCACCTGCTTGTTTTTCTCCAGCACCTCATTCATTCCAAGGATGCCTGCATCTGCAACGCCATCCTCTACATATTGCGGAATGTCATCGTCGCGCAGAAAAATCAGCTCAAGAGGAAAGCCATTGGATTTGGCCATTAGCTTATTGTTTCCGTTCTGAATTCGTATGCCACATTTTTTTAGAAGCTTGATTGAATCTTCACTGAGCCGGCCACTTTTTTGAATGGCCACCGTCAATTTTTCCATTTGCATTTTAGTTTCTGTTATTGAATAAAAAAAGGGGCTTCCTTTTTGGCGGCCCCCTTTGCTTGTTGTCTTAATTTGTTTATTGATAAGTGAACATACCCGATATGGTCCGCCGCCTGTGGTAGGGATGGTTCATAGGATGGGTATGATGCATTGTTCTCATTTTTTTTCGTCTTTGTTGTTTAGGCCTGCCTGTTTGGATTCTTCCTTGCTTAGCCTATATTCATTCAATGTATTTGCCTGTTTGCATGCTTTTCTGGCATGACTGTCTGTTTTCGCAAGCTGTTGCACTAGTCAAAAAAAAGCCCCGGTGTTTGCCGGGGCTTGTAATCATTCGTGGCTCTTCCTTATCCACTGTAGCACCGTTCAACACCTTTGGGGTTGAATTGTATGATGATGCTGATGATGGAAAGTATTGCCCATGATATTTTTTTGATGGAACAAAAGTAATGCTTTTTTAATAAAACCAAAATAATTCGCACTTGTTCAATTCTGATTCATGCACATTCCTGCAATTCACTCCTTGATTTTTACAAGTTCGTCAAAAAAACCGGGATACGATTTGTTTACGACTTCTGCCTGCTCAATGCTTACGGGTCCCTGGCCGCCCAGGGCGGTAACAGCGGAAGCCATTGCGATCCGGTGATCTCCGTGTGAATGAACCCTTGTTGCAATTGGTTTTCCACCGTTAATGCACATGATATCCTGATCAATACGGATGTCGATGCCCATATTGGAAAAGACCCCGGTAAGTGTTGTTGCCCGGTCGCTTTCCTTGGTTCGCAGGCGGTTAACGCCTTGTATCCTGCTCGTTCCGCTACAATGTGCAGCCAGGGCAACCAGAGGAGGGAAGAGATCCGGACAATCGGTAGCGTCAAATGAAAATGCTTTCAACTCCCCTTTGGCGGCAAGGATTTTATCGGCACGACAAGAAGTCACCGCTCCCGATGCTTCGAGGGCTTCCAGTATGCGTTTATCGCCTTGGGTTGAATCCATCCGCAAATTGTAAACGACCACCTCACCGGCAATGGCTCCTGCCACTAAGAAAAAAGATGCTCCGCTCCAATCGCCTTCGACCTGGAATTCACCTGCCGAATAAGTTTGTCCGCACGGGATAAAAAAGTCCTTATACCCGTCGCGAAATATTTCCACACCGGCTTTTTGCATCATTTCAACGGTCAAATCGATATATGGTTTACTTTTCAGGTGGTGTACATGGAGGTGAAGATCGTTTTTGGCAAGAGGGGCGGCAAGCAATATACCAGTGAGGACTTGGGAGCCCTGCGAACCATCAATCTGCACATGTCCACCCTGAACGGGCCCTTTAATATAGAGGGGAAGTTTTCCCTGGGTGGTGGAACACTGCGCGCCCAAGGCCTGCAACGATTTGGCCGTTACTTCCATGGGGCGCTTCATCAGGCTTCCCCGGCCTGTCAATCTTACCTCCTCAGAAAAAGTGGAGGCAATGCCTGCAAACATCCTGGCTGACAAACCCGACTCTCCGCAGTTTAGTGGTGCCAGAGGCCTCCTCATTCCACCTTTTACATGCCAAAGTTCGCCATCCCAGTGAATGCTTGCACCTAATTTGCGGCAAACATCAATGGCCACCAATACATCATCTGACTGCCCCGGGTTAATGATGCGAGAACTGCCATTGGTCATGCTGGCAATGGCAAAGGCTCTTTGCGCAACGCTTTTGGAGGGAGGTGCCTGGATGGCTCCGCTAACCTGAGAAGGCCAACTTGTTTCTGTCATTGCTTACTGTGATGTGGCGTTGGTGTTTTTATCATCATTTACTCCAACACGTTAATATATGTATCCTGGCAAGTTAAGATGAATTTTTGAATGTGGCTGCCAAAAGTTGCTCAAAAGATGTCGGTGTCAACTGTTGCCGGACATCACTCATCGCTTTTTCAGGTTCAGGATGTACTTCAATCATCAGGCCATCGAAACGCATACCCATTGCCCGTCGGGTGATGTGCGGGATAAGTTCACTATTCCCGGCAATATGGCTTGGATCACACAGAACAGGTAAGCCGGGGAGTTGTTTTTTCAGCCAAACCGGAATCGCCCACAGGGGAATGTTCCGGTAGCGGGTCTTTGCACAGCTTGAAAACCCCCTGTGGATGGCCATAATATCCTTTATTCCTGCAGTGCTGATTCTTTCAATGGCACCAAGCCATAGGCCAGCGTCCGGGTTAACCGGGTTTTTGATACATACTTTTACATCAGCTCCCTGCAATGCATTCGCAATTTCCTGTGTGGCAAAAGGATTGGCAGTTGTCCGTGCGCCGATCCACAAACAGTCGATGCCGTATTTAAGGGCCTCATACACATGTGTAGTGGTTGCCACCTCCGTAGCCGTTTTCAACCCTGTTTCTTCCTTAACGAGCTTAAGCCACTGAAGCCCCTTGTTGCCTACGCCTTCAAAATTACCGGGTCGGGTCCGCGGCTTCCAAATGCCAGCACGAAAAAAGTCAGTATGGCCACCTGCAGCCAGCATACCGGCTACCCGCATTAGCTGTTCCTCCGATTCAGCGCTGCAAGGTCCCGCAATAATCAGTTGCTTCTTCCCGGCAGGAGTTCGTTTTGACTGCTGCACGTTTTGTTCTTTTATTTCCATGATGGCATCGTTCACTTTATTACTGTTTCAATTTTGTTTGATTCCCTGATGAGTGCAATCATTTTATGGCTATCCATCTCTACAAGATGATCTTTAAACAATTCAAGCTTATTGATATAAGACTGCAAAACAGCCAAAATATGCTGATTGTTTTGCTTGAAAATAGGGGTCCACATCTCTGCGGAACTTTTTGCAAGCCGCACGGCTGAGGTAAATCCTCCTCCGGCAAGTCGACAAATGTTACCCTGATCCTTTTCGTTCTCCTGCACACACAATGACAAGGCAAAAGAGGCAAGGTGCGACAGATGAGAAACATAAGCTGCACTTGCATCATGAGCAGCGGGGTCCATATGGGTGATGCGCATATTGAGCATCTGAAATAGGTGATTGATGCGTGCAACAGCTTCTGCATCGCTATCCTCTTTGCCGCAAATGATCAGGTAGTGATTGTCGAACAAGCCGCTGATGGCTGCTTCAGGACCAGACTTCTCAATTCCGGCCATGGGGTGTGCGGCCACATAAGCCTTCCTGTTTGGATGATTGTGCACACAGGAAATAATCTCTGCCTTGGTGGATCCTGTATCTGTAACCACTTTATCGCTTCCCTGTATCAGGTCGAGTATCCCTGGCAATAAGCGTTTGATGACATCCACGGGGGGGCACAACACTATGATTTCAGATGTTTCAACAGCTTCCTCCAGGGATAAGGCTTCATCAATGATGCCTTGTTGAAGCGCTGTTGCCAAGTGGTCGGAATTGACGTCAACACCGATAATCTTCCGGGCGAAGCCTGTCCTCTTTAAATCAAGGGCCATTGATCCGCCAATCAGTCCAAGGCCTATAATACATATTGTTTCCGCATTTTTCATAAGTTTATATTTTGTTACGCAGCCCAAGTGCTGTGTTTACACGTGCACATAACCATTTCTCCTTGAATCAATTTTTTGGGCATGGATTTTAAAAGGCTTTCATTTTATTGGGTTGCGTTATTGATGGACAAAAAAAAGCCCCGCTGCGGCGGGGCTAATGAGTTAAAGACAATATGATTTCCGGCACATAGATCTGTCAGCCCCTTTGATATTTTACAAAGTAGTAATAGTAGCTGATGTAATATGTGCGGCTTATGCTGGTCATGATTTCCGAATTGATTTGCAATAGTAAAAACTTTTTCCGTAAAAAACAATAAGCCAAGAAAAAATGTTTTTTTGCATGGTTCGATAGTTACCTGATCTTTTGCCGCGCTTATTTTTTCACAGGGGCATTCTTCAGCACCTCCAGCGTTAGGTCCCAGAACTTCTCCACACTGGCGATCTCGATGCCCTCATCCGGAGAGTGTGCTCCCTTGATCTCGGGGCCGTAGGATATCATGTCCATGCCCGGATATTTCTCGCCGATGATACCACATTCAAGCCCTGCGTGGATAACCAGAACTTCCGGATTTTCGTTGAAAAGTTTCTTATAGGACTGCTTCGTGACTGCCAGAATACCGGAGTCCATATTGGGTTCCCATCCGGGATAGCCGTCGCCGTGTTTTACCCGGGCACCAGCCAGGTGGAACACGCTGGCTACCATATCGGCAATATCGCGCTTGGCGGTTTCTACGGAGCTTCGCTGGCTGGTAACCACTATGATCTCCTTTTGGGTGGTTTTCACTGAGGCAAGGTTTGTGGATGTTTCCACAAGGTTGGGGATGTCGGCAGACCAGGCCATCACGCCATGAGGGCAGGCATAAAGCGCATTTAAGAGCGCGTTTTGCGTTTTGCTGTCAATCAATGACGCAGGCATTTCCGCCTCCTGCACGTCTACTTTGATGTCCGGCTCATTGGTCTTCATGGCAGCCTGTATCTCGGCTCCCAGTTCGACACACAGGTCCCTGAATGCTTTTTTATTGCGCTTGGGCACGGTAACCAGGGCAAAGGCCTCCCTGGCAATAGCATTATGCAGGTTTCCACCACGATAGTCGGCTATCCTGATATCATGCATCCTCTCTGCATTCCAAAGAATGCGATTGATAATCTTAATGGCATTGCCTCTTCCACGATGGATGTCGTCTCCCGAATGCCCTCCCTTCAATCCGGTTACAGAGAGCCTGAACGCGTCGTGATCTTTTTCTGCCTCCACCTGTTGTTTATCAAAAGTGATCAGGGTATCGATACCCCCGGCACAGCCGATAAACAACTGACCGTCGTCCTCTGAATCAAGGTTAAGCAAGATACGGCTGTTCAGCATATCCTTTTCAAGGTTAAAGGCACCGGTAAGCCCGGTTTCTTCATCCACGGTAAACAAGCACTCGATCGGGCCGTGGGCGATATCATCAGCTTCCAGCACGGCCAGCTGGGCAGCCATTCCAATGCCATCGTCGGCACCCAGGGTAGTTCCTGTACCACGTACCCAGCCATCAACTATCCTGGGCTTAATAGGATCCTTCTCAAAGTCGTGATCAACGCCTTCGTTTTTCTCACAAACCATATCGACATGGCTTTGCAGCACGATGGACTCCCGATCTTCGTACCCATTGGTAGCAGGCTTGCGGATCACAAGGTTCCCCGCCTTATCCTGCACATATTCCAATTCATGTTTTTTTGCAAAATCAATCAGAAAAGCCAGGATGCGTTCTTCTTTTTTCGAAGGGCGTGGTATCTGGCAAATGTCTTCAAACAACTCCCATAATCTTTTGGGCTGTAGATCCCCCAGTACTCGTTTCATAAATGTATGTGTTTATGTTAGCATGCGAATATACGAATTAATTTGCTGATGTTTTGTTAATTTTGCCCCCTGTAATTACATATGGTTTGGCGGTAGGCCGTGGAAAGAAGAAGTAAGAAGTTAGAAGAAGGAAAAAGAATGTCGCATCCTGAGATAGGGTTACTTCCATGACAAAAATCAAACGCACAGGAGGATAATTATTCCGACGTTTCGGTGTTTCGACATTTTGACATTCATTATAAACACATTAAACGCCCATGACAGGATTTTTGACACACAGGGGGATGATTATTGTCACGGGGGCGTTCAGACTAAGTAGGTTTTTGGCTATTGGCTATTGGCAAGAAAGCCAAAAGCTAAAAGCCAATAGCCAACAGCAGTTCTACTGAAAACATATACACCTGATAACCAATTAGTTGAAAAATATAAACACATGAAGCTCCCATGACAGGATTTTTGACACACAAGAGGATGATTATTGGAACGTTTCGACGTTTCGACATTTTGACCGTTGCAACACAACCCCTGAACTTTTGACAAGGGTATAAATGCCTCAATAACAACTTGTTGGAGAACAAACAGATGAAAACACCATGGAAGGATTATTGATCGTTATTGCCGTGATGCTGCTTTTTGCAGTGATTGCTTCAAGCCGTTTCCGGATGCTCAGAAAAATGGCTGACCAGGTCTTCAATGCTTTTGAAAAGCCTGCGCTTGAAAGGTATGAAATGCTTTCCCGTTTTATTTCAGAAAACAGGGACCTGGAAGGCATTCAAAAGCAAGCCAGGGACATACGGCAACTGGAGGCTTTATTGGATCAGAAGAATAAGGAAGCTCTGTCTGTTAACCAGCAGGTGGAATTGGAAAACAAGGTCTCATCGCTTGAGGATCAATTGCTCAAAAAGTTAGCAGAGGACAACACACTTTCAAACAAACAATGGGAGGCAGTATCAGAACTGCGTGAAGTTCGTGATAAGCTGGACCAGATAAAAAAGCAGTACAACGACACGGTTATTCACTATAACAATGCGGTGTATTTGTTCCCCTCAAACGTTTTTGCCCTTGTATTTGGTTACAATCGCAGAAAAACTTTTAAGCCGGCAGAGGAGTAAGGGCGCAGGACCGTATTTCTTAATTTTTTCATCAAAAAATAAGCACCACATGGCACCAAAAAAAGCAGTTCATCCTTTCTGGAGGTTTCTGAAAAGTTACGGCATCATTACATTTGCCCTTTTTGCCAATGCCCTTGCCTGGACGGCGTTTTTACTTCCTTCGGAAATCGTTGGAGGCGGCATTACCGGGCTGTCAGCTTTGATTTATTATGCCACCGGGATACCGGTAGCTATCTCGCTGATCATCATGAACCTCATTTTGCTAAGCATTGGTGTTAAGGCGCTGGGATTTGGCTTTGGGATAAAAACGGTTTACAGTGCGGTCGTGCTGGCTTTCTTTTTTGGCCTGTTGCAGCCGTTGATTACAGAGCCTGTTGTTGACGACCGTTTTATGTCGGCCATCCTGGGGGGTATTCTTGGAGGTGCATCTGTTGGCCTTGTGTTTACCCAGGGAGGAAGCACGGGGGGCACTGACATCATTGCCATGCTCATTGCGAAATACAGGAACATCAGCCAGGGTCGTATTATCCTTTATCTCGACCTCATAATTATTTCCTCATCCTATTTCCTTTTCCAGTCGCTGGAGGTTATGGTATACGGTTATGTGACCATGGCGGTGGCATCCTATTCTATAGACATGTTGTTGATGGGTCACCGCAGAAGTGTGCAGATGTTTATTTTCTCTCCGAAATATGAAGAGATCGCTGAAAAGATCGCCAACGACATTGGCAGGGGCATTACTTTGCTAAACGGCCAGGGCTGGTATAGCAGGGAAGAAAGTGCTGTGCTGGTGGTGGTGGTACGCAGGCATGAGAGTTCCATGGTGTTTCGCACCATTAAAGAGGTCGACCCGGATGCTTTTATCTCCGTAGCGAATGTAATGGGGGTTTATGGGAAGGGGTTTGATCCGATAAAGTATTAGAGACGAAAGGACGAAAGGACAAAAAGACAAAATGTCTAAATGTCGAAAAGTCAAAAGGTCTAAAAGTCCGGGTCTGCGGTGTCTTTACATTGATTTACAAATACCTCGGGTAACTTCGGACAGCCCACGTGCTGTCCCTGCTAACCTCAAACCCATTAAACCCCAAGCCCAAAGCCAACAAACCTTAGCTCTGCAACATTTTTTATGCCATATCCCGGCAAGCAAACAGACTCCTCACAGAGTTCGGAATAACGCAAATTCGCATTTACATTTAAAAGAAACGATCAGGAAATACCCCCTGAACATAGCCAAAGAACCCTTCCATTAGCACATTGGCACATTAGCACATTACCCTGCCTCAACAATTGAGTTTAACATTTCCGAAAGGGTGGAAAACCAAAAAAGCCCCTACCCTGTTGGATAGAGGCTTTTATAAAATCCGGCGACGACATACTCTCCCGGGACGAACCCAGTACCATCTGCGCGGGCAGGCTTAACGA
>PWRF01000317.1 GCA_003556325.1 Bacteroidales bacterium
GCCGGTCGCTTTCGGCCCTTCATCGAGGACGTAGTTCAAGGCGCCTCGGAACCCTCCACCACGACTAACTTTCGCCTTCATCCTCGACCTCCTGAGCACCAATCAGCGCACCCCGAAACTCATTCAGAGCGGCACGAACCTCAGGGGCCTGCGCCGCCCCACCACCGCGAACGGCTCGGGCGATCTGATTGAGATTTCCGGCCGCACGCGACAGAGCAACCCACGCCTCCCGGTTGAGCGCCGGGATCATCGGCGGCAGACGGTCCAGCGCAGCATCGCGGATGTACGCAGGCAGGCGCAGTCCGATCTGCGTCGCACGGCCCGTCAGAAGCTCGCGCTCCGCATCGCTGAGATACACCGACACGCGCCGCCCCCGAACCTTTTCGGGCAGCAGCGGGGACGGGCCGTAGCGGCGCTTCTTTTTCGTTTCGGACATCAAGCAAACCTCATCAAGGAACCCCGTATGCAACCCCCCGACCGCAGGGAGCGGGGGCGCCAAGCGGAGCGCGGCGGGTGAACTACCCGGAGGGGAGTTACACCTTGCTCCCTATACATTCCGGACCCCTTCCATATTACCGAAGGCAAAACCCCGATCTGAGCATCATCTGTCACTCGCAACTTGCCGCCCCCCCCGACCCAGTTCGCTGAACTACACTGGCCCGCCCCTCCCCCCCCCGGGGGTGTTCCCGCAGCGGGCACCCAGTCGGGCTAGGCGCGCCCACGCGTCGGGTAGCCGATTCCCAAACGCCTGTTTCACTGCGTTCGTGCGGCCCCCCCTGGCTTGGAGCGTCGCCCCCGGCCGTCACCATCTATGCGACCCACCGACCCCCGCCACAGTCTCGCCCCAAGACAAGGTCCCACCGGTGAAGCGTTAATTGATAGCATCAGCAACAAACCCGCCCCCCGACACCCATCAGGGGATGGATTCCCGGCGGCCGAGGCTTGCACACGGACGGGGCAAAACACCGGAACCTAGACCCCTTGGGCGTATGCGTAAAACCGGCATAGAGCCGTGCAGGAGGCTTCGGTTCGCCCTGCCCTACTCCCCATCCGCTCCCCGCTGGCACTCCACCCCCTCATGGGGGTCGCGCACAGCGCGGGGGGTTGTTTTATAGCCTGCGGCGTCCTGAATAAAGTGAATAAGTTGTATGCGCGTACCGATATAAAAAAAACAAACACCAACATAATCTGTAATCTGTCTAAGCGTACGCGCATTCAACTTATTCACGAAAATACACGACGATGGTTTGCAGCCGCATGCTGCATCACCTGCCACGACTTTTTTGTTCTACATCTACGAGACCACCCAACCCCCACCACCTACAACCCCATCTGCCGATCAATACAATCCTTGACGAATCCCAAGGGCCTCCCCCCGCCCCAGGTCGCTGCGCTTCCTGGGTCGACCCCCTCCGGGGGTAGGCCGCCAGCGGGGAGGGGATTGCGGCAGGACAGGGCCGAAAAACCGAATCCTGGACGCCAGGAGGGTGCGCCGCAGAAGTGTTTTAGCGCGGTTTAAGGCGCAGGGGTTTCGGCTGAACTGCTCTGCGCTGCATCCAATTCCTGCTTGTACTCCACCCCCTCATGGGGGTCGCGCGAAGCGCGGGGGGTGGCTTTCGCGACCCCACCCGGAATAGGGTGAACAGATTGTATGCGCGTATGCTTATTCGCCTTCATCCTGGCTGGCGGCTTGCAGCCATTCGTTTGATCGCCTGCCGCCGCTCCTCGCGATCACTGCGTATGCGCTCGGCATGATGCTGAAACTGGTCGTGGACGATCCGTGGCACCGCGAACCGGCCAGCGGATCGACGACCGCGCTTCCCGGGGGGCGGGGGCGCAGTTATGTCGATGATCCATCCAAACTCGATCAGTAGATCAATGGCGTTCTCGGTAGCGACCTGGTCAGCGTCGCGCCAGTTGGTCGCGTACCTGGTCAGGTCGCTTCGGCTGAATGCGTGCCACCCTCGGGCGAGGATAGCTTCGGCGGCCGCGCGGACGAGGCTCATGGATTCGTTCGCCTGCCCGTCGATCTGGGCGTAGACGCTTTCCGAATGCCGATACAACACCAAAAGTATCTGTTTCGCGCGCTCCAGCGTTGCCAGCGGCACCTCCTTCTCGGGTGTGGTCTCCGTCGCGGCTGCGTCGATGAAGTGCAACGCCAGCGTCAGGCGTCCGAGGAACCCCGAGAACTTGCTGACGTGTTCACGGAACCGTACAGACGCGGTACGTGCCGCAACCGTCCGCGAATCGTTGACGTAATCTTGCATGGCCGCACGCGCCGAGTACTCGAGACGAAACACTTGGCCATTGCCGTTCATTCTTTCGATGGCCCGGTACAAGGCTATCGCGTTTATGTCCGTGAAGGGGCCGACGTGCGCACCAAAATTTGCATCGCCCATCGGCTGGAAGACGTACAGCAAAAAGCGCTGGAGCAGCCCGTCGGATGCAGCGCCGGATCGCTTAAACAATGTGGCGAGGCGTTCCGGCTGAACACCGGCCAGGATGCCGGCGCTCCAGTTGTCGATAAACAGCCTGCGGTTCGCGCGCGTGATCGTGATGGAGCCGCCGTTGTGCGCTGTCAGCCAGTTGGCGCGATCCTGTGATCCACTGCTTTTGTGGTAGGCGTCCATACGCCCCACGAATTCGCTCAATTCGTCGACGCGCAAGTTCACACCCTCAGGCGTTGACGCAGCCAGGTCTGCGAATCCCTCCACGGTCGTGTTGTTGGTGAGCCGCTGCCGCCATGGTGGTTGCGGTGGCGGTTTCTCGCTCCGCACGCAGGCGTCCGCGGCCGTTTTCCACTTCGCGAATTGTCGCGCGGATTCCTCCGTGATCTCCTGATAGACCGGCGCGGAACATTTAGCGCAGGCGTCCATCACTGGCGATTTGCCTCCGCCGGAAGGGTCCACCACGGCTGCCCACTGGAATGCAGGCACACTGTAGGTCTGGGTGATTTTCAACCGCGTTCGGTGGTCAATCAAGTTCGCGCCCTCGATCATGAGGCAAAATGCGTATGCACCCCGATCGAATCCGGATTGTTCGGCATATTCGTTGGCGAATACGCGGATCTGCTGGGGTAGCGTTTCCAGCGGAAACGGGGGCACGGGGCTGACTGCGAACAGGTCCACGATGTCGGTAGATTCACCAGCCCTTTCTGCTACGGCGCTACCGGCCTCCGCCACCTGTTGGGCCTGTCGCCGTAGTTCGGTTACGTTCTGCATGCCGGCCACCTAGGATGGCAGCCGGGACATTGACTTTTTCGTGCTTCGTTCATTACCCTCTCCTGCTACATCCCCGTGCTGCTGGCCGGTCCCGGCTAAAGATCCAGGCAGCAGCACGGGGCTTTTTTGCTCAGAGCACTGTGTCGTGCTCTATGTGGCCGGCGCGCACTAGGTGCCATTCGTACCAGCCATCCTCGCCCGACCCGTACACGTCGATTCTGGCGTGATCGCGGGCATCGACCGGAATGCGGTGGTAGACCTCGATATGGTCTTGGTCGCTCATCAGACGTCCTCATCATAGAAGCCCAACTCGAGCAGCTTCGCGTGCGCCCGGGCGAGCGAAGACCCGTCGGCTCCATCAAAGTCCGGTTCGCGCATTATCCAGGCCAATCGACAGTAGCGATTGTAGTTCGTGTCATCTAGCCTTAGTGTCACCGACCACAGGGGCGGTCCCGGATGGCCTGTGCAGAGGCTTTTCATCGCTTGTGCCAAAATTTTGGTGCTGTGAGAAAATTGATGTTCTTCTATGTGGGCCATCACTTCGTCGATAACTTTCATTTCGCATCTCCGTTTTTGTCGAAAAACATGATCGTCCGGCACGGCGGCCGCAGAGTTGGTGTGCACGGTGGCCACCGACGCTTTTGTCTTAGGCTGTTAGAAACCAATGATTTTCTGAATTATTGTCCGGCCCTCATCTCACGTCCTCGGTTGAGAACAGCCGATCCAGTGCGCGAACCGCATTGGCCTGCGCGGTGTTGCTGTAATCGCGCTCGTGAGTGATCCGGGCGAGGCGGCAGAACAACCGGAAGTTGCGGTCGTCGAGCGATGCGCTGACAGACAGCAGCGATGGTCCATCCGTTCTCGTGCACGCGCTCACTAGAGCGTGGGCGAGCACTTCGCTGCTACGCGCATAGCGGTGTTCTTCGATCTGTGCCAGCACTTCGTCAATTACCTTCATCTCACTTCTCCTTCAGTGCACCGAACTCGGCGCGGTACATGGATAGTTCGACGCAGCTCTCCGGGAGCAAACCCGTCATCTCGAGGATCTGTCGCTCCCATGCCCCGGGTCGCCGGCTGCCATCTGCCGCGGTGGCCGCTAGGTATGCGAGCAACGAGCCCACGCTCTTCTGCGGCACTGGCGCGCCGTACGTCTGCTGCAAATGCACCAGGTATTGCAATTCCTGGTACACACCGTCGTGTAAGTGCAGTTCGATTTTCATCTCATCTCTCCAGTCGCTGGATCGCTGCATTCGGCACCGTCGTGGGCCGGATCGGCGCACCGCCGACGCGCCTGGTCACGCGGATTCGCCGCCGCCCAAACCCGTCTCACGCGCAATCATCCGAGCCGACGCCCGCCTGTTTCCCGGCCCGGAAGTTGGGGTTGTCGTATAAGCGGCGAGCGAGGTTGCGCGCGACCAGCCGGATCAGCGCCGTGGCCGCATGATCTTCAGAGCCTGTTCGGTGCATGGACACGGCCACCCCCAATCGTTACCTGGTACATTAATAGACGGTTTTGAGTATCTTTCCGCGTTACTATACTGTTTGTCAAGCTGCTGCAACGTACTAGGTACGTCGAAAGGGGTTGCCACATCCGAATTCTCCCTATAGGCTGAAGGCCACCTCCATCCGAAAGGCTCCGACGATGCAAGACGACGATTACCTCTGGATCATGGCGCCGCTCGTAGTTTCCGAGCGCGAAGCGCCCAAACCAGGCCGTGCCCGCTTGCTTCCGCGGCTGATTCGGCGCACTTGGCAGAGCAATAGCAACCTGCCGCCCGAGGACAAACGGGTGCTAATTAATTTCGGGAAGGTGGTCGGCCTCTGGGCAGCTCTGGACCGAGAGCGATTAGTCCAACACCTACCGGAGGCCGTCTTGCAGCGTGTGATCGATCTAGCGCCAAACGAGTACGTTGCCGAACCGAAAGCCGCGCAACTCTTCACCAACCTCTTCTTGCTTGAAACGCGCGCGGTGATCCAGAGCGAAGTCGTTGACGGCAAGCTTTAGTTCGATGTCTCCGGGGAAGGCGTGCATGCCTACACGACACGCCCATGGCTCCAGTGGGTTCGCAACCCCCTTCCAGCCGCGGAGTGCGAGTACTGTGGGTGGGTTTTCGTGCCGAGCAGGATGGGCATGAAATTTTGCTCAAACTCATGCCGGGTGGGCGCGGCGAAAGCCCGTGCCAATGCAGAGCCCGAAAATGGGCGCGGCGCGAATGGCGAGGCTATCAGTCCAGACACAGCGCCCAAATCCGAACCCTGATCATGAAAGCCGCGATCTATTGCCGGTATTCCAGCGAAAAACAGTCCATCGCCTCGCTCGACGACCAGGAGCGCAACTGTCGCCTGCGTGCCGATCGTGAGGGTTGGACCTTAACGGCCGTCTACCAGGACGCCGCAATCAGCGGCTCACGCAACGATCGGCCGGGATACCGCGCGCTGCTGGACGCGGCCGAAGACGGTGCCGTCGCTGTGATTCTCGTGGACGATCTCTCGCGCCTGTCCCGCGATTCGGTAGAACAGGAGCGCGTGATCCGCCGCCTAGAATTCGATGGCGTGCGCGTGGTCGGTGTCAGTGACGGCTACGACAGCCACCAGCACGGCCGCAAACTGACGCGCGGGATGCGCGGCCTCATTAACGAGGTGTATCTGGACGATCTACGCGATAAGACACGCCGCGGGCTTACCGGAAAGGCACTGAAAGGTGCCGCGGCCGGTGGCAGGGTGTACGGCTACACCACCGTGCAGGACGGTGACGATCGCCGGTATCAGGTGGATCCCGCGCAGGCAGCCGTGGTGCGCCGGATCTTCACCGAGTTCAGCGAGGGTTTGTCCACGCGGACGATCGCCGCGCAACTGAACCGGGAAGGCATACCGTCACCACGCACCACCACTTGGTCGTTCAGCGCCATGTACGGGCATCCGCAGAAGAAAACCGGGATACTGCGCAACCGCATGTACATCGGCACGCTGATCTGGAACCGC
>PWRF01000005.1 GCA_003556325.1 Bacteroidales bacterium
GCCACGTGAATGCATTGGAAAATGCAGGCCGGTTGCCCTACCTGACCAACGTGGCCTGCGTTAACGGAAACTTCGTTAACCATTTCTGCTTTGCCGAAGCCTGGATGCGTGCCACCAATTCCGACGGCGAGCCTACCGGTACCGTCGCCAACATGTCATCCACCATCAACCAGCTCTGGCAGCCCCCGATGTGCGGCCAGGACGAGATGGTAAGCATCAAAACCGAGGTCAGCATCGAACACGGCCCCGTGATCAGAAGGACCTACGGCGGCATCTCCATCAACGGAAGTATGTTCATGATCCCGCAATACGGAGCCACGGGAATCCAGACCCACGAAACCTGGATCCTCTTCGGCGACCCGTCGCTGCTTATCAGAACAGACGTACCGGAAGTGTTGATGCCCTCATACAACCCGGTGATACTCATAGGCCTCGACCAGTTTGAAGTTACCCTGCCGGATGCTGACGGTGCCACAGTGGCTCTCACCTATTATGACGAAGTCGAAGAAGAAGTGGTGATCATGGGTACGGCCATCGTCGAAGACGGAACAGCCAGCGTAACCTTTGACAACCCGCCCGACCAGCCGATGGACATGACGCTTACCATCACGGGGTTCAACAAGGTCACCTACATGAACGAGGAGATCCAGGTAATCCCGCCCGACGGGCCTTACGTGATACTCAGTGACTTTGTGATTGACGACTCCGCAGGTAACGACGACGGCCAGGCAGATTACGGCGAAACCGTCCTGCTCGACGTGACCCTCGAAAACGTGGGCATCGACATCGCTGAAAACGTGCACGCAACCCTGCGCACCGAAAGCGAAAATGTAACCATCGTTGATGATTTTGCCGAGTTTGGCAACATCGACGATGAAAGCACCGCAACCCTTGAAGGTGCATTTACCATCTCTTTCGCCAATAACGTGCCCGACCAAAAGGCAATCATGTTCACTCTCGACATCCAGGACGACACCGAAGAGCCGTGGGAGTCTAACTTCCCCATCCGCGTAAATGCTCCTGTGCTGGAGTTTACCGACATGTATGTCCATGACGATGACAACGGAAGAAGCACCCCCATTCACCCGGGAGAGCTGATAGAACTGGCCGTAGAAGTAAAAAATACCGGCCATTCTGAAACTCAGGATATCCATGTTTTTATGGAATCCACCGAAATGTGGGTTACCGTGCTCGACATGGATGGCATTGAGCTGCCGGCGCTAGCAGCCGGTGAGACAGCCGAAGCCGTATTCACGGTAAGCACCATGCTGACCACTCCGCCAGAGTCTGTTGTCGACCTGCTGCTCACCGCCACAACCGGCGAATATGCCTTTGAAGGAATCAGACAAGTGACTGTTGGCGAAGCCCCTGTGTATACAGATGGCGATATTCCATCTACTTTTAACTCAAACCCGAACACCGGGAGCAGTGCCCTTGAACCCGGAGAGATGACCGTATCCATTCCGAATGGAGCCATCATTACCTCCGTATCCGTGGAATACGATATCACTGCACACGGTGGTGCATGGATGAGCGAACAGCGCTCCTTCCTTCGTTGCGTATCACCGGGCGGGGAAACAGAATCCCAGGTATACAGCGGCAGCGGATTCGGAGGAACCCAGTCCTATTACCGTGAGGATCTCACCCTTGCCAACAACGTGGAAGGCGGGGGTGACATTGAGTTTGAATTACATGTGTTCCGAACCTGGGGCGGATCAGGGTCCAATACTCAATTCAATTATGTTCCCAACGAAACCTGGAGACTCATCGTCTATTATCAGCTGCCCGAACAGGAAGTCACCTTCTTTGTTAAAAACCAGTTCGATGAAACCCTTGAAGGTGCCAGCATTGAAGTATTTGGCGTGGTTGAGGAAACAGACGGCACCGGGCATGCCGACTTCAACCTTCCCGAAGGATCCTTCCTTTACAATGCATGGGCCGATGACCACAGAACCATCCATAACGAACTCTTCGAAGTGGTGGATGGCGACAATTACATCCATGTGGAGCTTCTCAGGGTCTTCAACGCCATGTTTGAAGTGGCAGACTACCACGGAAACGATGTGCCCGATGCCGTCGTGACCATCGAAGACCACACATACGAAGAAGGACACTTCGAAATCGATGACCTGCTTCCCGGAACCCACGTGTTTACCGTGTCGGCCGAAGGATACCAGGACTTTACCGGCGAATTCGAGATTACCGACCAGGATGTCCATGTGAACGTAACCCTTATGCCCTTCTATACGGCTAATTTTATCGTATACGACAGGTGGGACATTCCGGTTGATGATGCCACCATTACCATTGACGGCGAAACCCACGGTGCCGGACATTACGAGATCGCCAACCTGATCCCCGACACCTACTCCTTTGTGGTGTCAGCCGAGTTCTACCACGACTACGAAGGCGAAATGGTGATACACGACGGCGACAAAGACGTGGAAGTCGTAATGCAGCCCGATGGAACCGACATCCCGGAAGCTGATGAACAACAACTGGTTGTTTATCCCAACCCGGCACATACCAGTGTAACCGCACATGCTGAAGAAGGGATTACCCTTGTCCGCCTGGTAGACATCCAGGGGCAGGTGGTCTACGAAGAGAATGCTTCCGGCAGCCACAGCTACGAGATCAATGTTTCCAACCTGCGCAGCGGCATTTACCTGATGCAGGTAACCACCGCGGATGATACGGTTACCACCCGTCTGCAGGTGACCCGCTGATACAGTAAAACGAAAGTTGCACTACAGAAGTGTTACTATAAAAAAAGGATCGTCCAAAGGGCGGTCCTTTTTTTGTGATGCAAAGCAGGGGGATAGCAAATCAGGGAGATAATCGTTTACTGAATTTCATACAGGGCTATTCACGATTAACCTTTTTCGGGACTGTCGGCGGTGAAGTCCCGCTTACTTCTTACTTCTTACTTCTTACTCCCGTCTCTCCGTACCTCGGATAATCAGTATAACCCATCGGTCCTCCATGGTAAAAGGTTTCCTTATCCGGCTCTGCAAGCGGCACATCGGCTTTCAGCCTCTCTACGAGGTCGGGATTGGAGATGAAGGGTTTTCCGAAAGCAATGAGATCGGCTTGCCCTGCATCGAGCATGTGCATGGCACTTTCACGGCTGTGGCCTCCGCATGAGATCAGGGTGCCTTCATAGAGCTCGCGGTAATAAGGCACTATGGACTCCGGGTTCCCTGCCAGTCGCTCTTCGGGGGTCATCATCTCACTGATATGGAGGTACGTAAGCCGGTATGCGTTTAGCTGGCTCACGATCCAGCCATAAGTCTTTTCAGGCATAGAGTCGGCCATGCCTTCTTTCACGGCCCTGGGCGAGAGACGTAGTCCAACCCGGCCTGCGGGGACGTGACGCAGCACCTCATCCAGCACTTCAAACAAAAACCTGGCCCTGTTTTCCACCGGCCCTCCGTATTCATCCTGCCGTTTGTTGGTTCCATCCATGATAAACTGGTCGATCAGGTAAGAGTGGGCACCATGCACTTCCACTCCGTCAAACCCGGCAATCAAGGCATTTTTTGCTGCTTTGCCAAAATCTTTAACGGTATAGCTGATCTCTTCTCTGGTCATGGGGCGCGAGTACTCGTAAGGGAGGTGACCTTCCGGGGTAAGCACCTCGCGCCCCAGCGGTTTCACTTCGGAGGCAGCCAGCGGCTTTTTTCCTTCCGGCTGCAGCAGGCGGTGCGACCACGGGCCGGTATGCCAAAGCTGCAGGAATATCTTTCCGCCCTCCTGGTGTACGGCATCGGTAACACGGGACCAGCCGCGGATCTGTTCCTCGGAATAGCAGCCCGGAGAGCCCGTGAAGCCATAGCCTTCCGGTGATATCTGGCTGCCCTCCGCGACAATCAACCCGGCTGAAGTACGCTGCCGGTAGTATTCCACCATAAGGTCATTGGGGGCCAGCCCCGGGTTGCCGGCACGACGACGCGTCAGCGGTGCCATAACCACGCGGTTTGACAGTTTGTTTGGGCCGAGGGGAAAGGGTGTCAGGAGTTTGTGCATGGTGTTTGTGATTAAATGTGTCGTTAATGTATTTTCTTATAGCCAATTCATCGGTTTTTGCAACCACCTTTCATGTTGGATTGCGTCATTCCGAAAGCGAAGCAGAGGAAGCTCTTCAATACAACCCTCTTACCATGGCATGCGCTAAAACCACCTATCAGCAGCAAACAAAGGGAAAACCTTTTTCCATTTTCCGCAACCCTTCATTAGCACATTACATGTTTTTTTCAATGGTTCGGGCAAAAGCGCCTATCTCCTCCAGGCTGATGGCTTCCACCACCACGTCGCCGATGCCGTTCATAAGCACGAAATGTACGTGAGTGCCTTTTCTCTTTTTATCCCGGGCAAGGGCTTGAAACACTTTTTCAGCGGGGGTAAAGCTTTGCAAAGGCAGATCCAGGGAATGAAGCAGGTTGATAAGCTCCTGCCGCTCCTGCGGTTTTAACAGCCCCTTCTCCTCGGAAAGTGTGGCAGCAAAGACCATCCCTATACTCACTGCCTGTCCGTGAGGAATGCCATCGGTTTTTTCTACTGCATGGCCCCATGTGTGCCCCAGGTTGAGTTTGCGTCGCTCGCCCTCTTCGATCTCATCCCGTCCCACGATGTCTGACTTAACCCTTATAGAATGGCTGACCAGCTTTTTGATCATCTCATCATCCAGGGCAATTATGTCATCAGCCCTTTCGCGAATCTCGTTAAACATCCTTTTGTCGGCAATGAGGGTATGTTTTACCGCTTCGGCCAGGCCATTCTGTAATTCTTTCTCCGGAAGGGTATGCAGCATGGCAGTGCTGCATACCACGAAACGAGGCTGGTTAAATGTGCCCATAATGTTTTTGAACCCATCGAGGTTTACGCCATTTTTGCCGCCCAAAGCAGCATCTACCTGGGCGAGCAATGTAGTTGCCACAAACCCGAAATCGATGCCTCTCATGTACACCGAAGCAGCAAAGCCCGTGACATCACAAACCACGCCACCGCCGATGCCAAGAAGAAAGGCATCGCGCCCGGCTTCCTCATTGATAAGCCACTGACAAATATGCGATACCGTCCCCGGGGTTTTTGCGGCCTCCCCCGGCTCCATTACATATACCGGAAAATCAGGGAGCTCATCCCCATAGAGCTGCTTTACATGCCCGTCTGTAACAATGTACACCTCTTCTTCCGGAAGATGCTCTTCAAGTAGTTCCAGCTTCTCTCCCACCAGGATCCTGCTGTTGCGATAACGGCCTTTGACAAGTATGGTTTCCATAAGCATGCGTTTTATGCAAAAGTACTAAGAATGTGGTAATGTGCTAATGTGGTAATGTGCTAATGTGGTAATGTGCTAATGTGGCAATGTGCTAATGAGGGGTCCTGGATATAAGGTCAGTTTGCAGATTGGTGTTCTTGTTTTGGTAATATGAATTCAGGAAAAATGTATTTTTGACCTTTTGCATGAGATGTATGTCCTTTTCAATAATAATAAAAAACGTTTTTCTTATGACTCTAAAATGGCAAGCTTTTCTGACCTTTTTCTTCATCCTCATACTGATCACCCCGTTGCGACTCTATGCCGGTGAGCGGCGGGCCATGACGCTTGAGGACGTGATGCATTTTCATCATATCCACAACCACAGCCTCCAGATAAATTTCGATGGCAGCTGGGTTGCTTATGCTGCCTGGCCTGACCGGGGTGATGGCTATGGGGTACTTGTTTCGGCCGACGGCACTACCGAATATACCATAGAACGTGCTGAATCCCCACTTTTCTCTGCCGGCGGGCGGTGGGCCCTGTTCATTCAGCAGCCTCCCTTTGCCGACCGGGAAAGGGGCGATACCGGCAACCCCGGAGCCGTCCTGACAGATACTTCTGACGGCGACCAGGTGGTTTTTGAGGATGTCAGCACCGCCAGATTCAGTCAAAGCCGTGAACTCCTTTTCGTACATCACACCTTTGTGGAAGACACCCTGCTCACAGACGAAGAAAATGAAAAGCTGAAAGAGGCTGGCACCACGCTTACTATCCGTGACCTGGAGGGCGCGGTGGAACGCAATCTCGACTTTGTGGAGAGGTGGACGGCAGACAGCCTCGCCAGCACTCTGGTGTTTACGAAGAAAGACACCCTGGAAAGCCATAACGGACTCTATCATTTTGACCTGCACGACCTTTCTGCTGACCC
>PWRF01000010.1 GCA_003556325.1 Bacteroidales bacterium
AGCACCCAGGGCTAACAAGATGACCAGGCCACTGCCGATGGGTGCGGGTTGGTAATCGTCTTCTCCGTGACCTGGAGGTGGTGGCTGGCCCACGGACTGAATAGCGAAAAAACATATGAAGACAAGCGTGGCAAGCAGTTTATATATTGTCTTTTTCATTGCGTGGCGGGATTAATGTGTGAAGCAATATGACCTGTCTGATCCTGTTGGCTGCTGCACCCAACAGTGCACCGGCCAAAAGGTTGGAAATGTTATTTTACAACAATCCGCACAGACTGCGCGCTGTTTTTCGTGGTAGCATGCACAATGTATACCCCTGCGGGGAGGTTCACCGGGTACTGGTGCTCTCCCTCTCCGGTCAGGAAACTGTACATCTGCCGCCCGCTGACATCGTAAAGCCTGACCATTGTGCTTGTGCCCCGGATTTCCACATACAGGGTGTTGCTGTGGTACCAGATATTGGCAGCGGGGGTTCCGGTGCCATCGATGCCCGTTACGTCTTCATCCTGCTTGCCGAAGTGCAGGTTGAAGCGACCAGACAGCTCGCCTGCATCTGCCGTGAAGGCATACTCCGGATCACTTTGCAGGTCGTGGGTGGTGCCTGCCCGGATATCTTCCATGATGATGCTTTGTGTGCTGTATGCACCGGCGGCCTCTTCCAGGGAGATCGTGTACCCGCCTTCGGCAGGGATGCGCATGCCCAGCACCACAGACTCTTCTTCGTCGATATACGGCATGGTATTGATAGCTGTCTTCACTCCGCCGGCAGTGTACGAGTAAAGTTGTGGTACGGCATCGTTGTAGCTGAACAGCTTCAGCGCATCGGAACGGTCGCGTCCGAAACTGGTGTTTTCGCGCACCCGCAGGACTGTCCTGTCGAAGTACCCGCCGCCGCTTAGATGCAGCACCAGCAGATCTTCGGCGGGAGCTTCCTTGGTGAATTCCCCTCCGTGCACCCGCATATCGTTGTCAAATGTGAAATCGTGGTTGCCGAGAGCGTCCATTTTTACGAAAAAGCCCTGGTTGGCTGCGATTACCGCGCCTGGATCGCCCCCGTAAACAGGTTTATATCCCTCAGTATATCCTTCGTAGTCAGATGTTCTGTCATAAACGTATGCAAAATTGTCTTCCATCAGAGTGCGGTCGGCATCGTGCCAGTCGATCGCCGAGGGATAGGGGTTGCCGACCAGGTTCCAGCCTCCCCAGCTCCAGGTGTTTTCGTATGACAGCGGGATGGTGACATCTCCCGTGTTCATCGTCCCCCCGAAAGCGAAGGTGTTTGGCGGCCAGTCGTTTCCCTTATAGGCATCGTATGCCACCAGGTAGCCTTTGCCGGGGACAAATTCGTCATCGCCAAATGAATCCCCTTTGATGTTGATCCAGGGCAGGTTATTGTCGACGCTCTCATCGAAATAGTAGAAATCGAATATGCCTTCCATGCTTTCAGGCACAAAATCCGACCCGATAATGGTCATACCGCTTACCGGTGTGGAGATCATCCGCCATCCGCCGTGGGGAATTTCCCTCTCCATCACAAAGTCGCCGTGGAGGGTCAGGTTGTCGTTGTCGAGCAGCGTGGCCCCGTCTTCCAGGGTGAGGTTGCCCACTTCGGCAGGGGCAGTAATGGTTGGCTGGCTTTCGGGGACGAAGGAAATGATCGCATCTGATTGCTCGTAAGGCACACCATCCGACCAGTTGCCGGCATCGTGCCAGTCGCCGCTTACAGTCCCTTCCCACTTAGTGCTCAGCGGTGCATCGTGCCATGCAAGGCTGTAAAGCAGGTGATTGTTTCCGGGAGGGGATTCGGTGACGATGTCTTTGGTCGTTGCCTCGGTAATCGCTGTAAACACTTCTTCTGGAGTGGCTTCCGGGTGCAGTTCGAGATACAGCGCTGCTACGCCAGCGACATGAGGTGCAGCCATGGATGTGCCGCTCCATACTCCGGTAGCAGTGTCGCCGTCGTTGACAGCAGATGTTATGCTAACACCGGGGGCGAAAAGGTCAACACACGGCCCATAGCATGAGTCTACCCATTTCTCATCGTTGTCTCGTGTAGCACCCACCGTCAGGGCTTCCTCCACACGGGCCGGAGACCATTGGCAGGCGTCGTCTCCCATGTTCATCCCGGCAACCACGTAGGTAACACCGGAGGCTACAGAGCCCCGTACAGCATTGTCAAGGGCGTCGGAAGCACGACCGCCAAGGCTCATGTTTGCCACAGCCGGTTTCTCGTGATTGGCTGTAACCCAATCCACCCCGGCAATAATGTTACTGGCAACACCTCCTCCGAAGCCCAATACCCGCACCGATACCAGGGTGACATCCTTTGCTACCCCATAGGTTTTACCGCCCACGGTTCCGGCTACGTGTGTCCCGTGTCCCCCCTGGTCGCTGCCATCGCCTCCCGGACCGGGGCTAGCGTCAAAGCCAAACACGGCGCGCCCTTCAAACTCCTCGTGCGAATAGTGGATGCCCGTGTCAATGATGTAAACGCTGACTCCGGCCCCGGTCTGATTGTAATGGTAGGTATTGTCAAGTGGCAAATACCTCTGGTCAATACGGTCGAGCCCCCAGGTCGCATCGCTTTGCGAACCGGCCGTATAATACAACTGGTCAGGCTCGACCCAGTCAATGAGGGGATGCCTGCCCAGTGCTTCGATGGCCTGTGGTGGCAGTGTAGCAGCAAAGCCTTTGATGGCGTACTGATAGACAAAGCGGATCTCGCCATCGTGGCGTGTAACCAGCTGATGGGCGAGGCCTGGAACATCCTGTACTTCGGATTTGAATACCACGATGTAATCGTCGGGACCAAGCCGGCTAAGTTCATCTGCCGCTTGTTCCGATTCGACTAGAAAAGCTGAAACATTTTCGGTTGTTGTCCCGGTTAGCCTGTCATCCTTCTGACCAGCCCGGGAATACAGGCTGCAGATCAGCAATGCGGCAAGAGCCACCAATAAGGTTTTGGTTTTCATAGGACTTCCTACGGTTTTGGTTTTTATAGAATAATAAGATGTGAACTTCCATCAAGGGTGTCGTTTCATTTTGACATATGTGACTTGCGCCTGTTAGTATATGATCAGATAAAGACAAGCATGTGTTTAGCTTGTGTGGCAATACCTCTTATCCTTTTGATATGTCTGGGATCTGTTGTGTGTTTTTATATGATCGCACCAATAAGACGACCTATTGTAAACCTAAAATTCACAGAGGGAAGCGGCAACATCGCCAAAGGCGTTTTAAAAATACATCAAGGTGTCAAATAACCATATTAATCAATATCCCTCAGGCAGCGGATGCCAAACCCATTTGTTTTAATATCGTCGCGCCGGTTCACATTTCCACGGCTTCTGTTAATGTCCCTGAGCCACGCAATGGAACCACTGTCCACAGTAGCGCTCCACCAGTAACCGAAGGATCCGACAGTGTAGAAATTTCCACTTGAACAACGAAAGCCGCCGGGCAGGGCAGAAAACCCAAACTCATCGAATCCATGATGCATGCCATGTGAGTCCCACCTTGGATGCATAGAGGTATCGCAGTGACCTCCCAAAGGTGAGCCATCCTGGCGACACGATTTTAAGGCATTACCGGCACCACTTATATCGCTGCTAAGCATGTCATTATGGTAATCATATTCATCCATAAGATAATCAACCAACTGTGTCCAGTCATCATCGCAGGGCACATGCCACCCCTCAGGACATAAACCTCTTGTGTCATCTGCTGCATACCAGTTATATAGTTTGCCATATGCATAGACCATTTCCTCAGAAGAATTAACGCCGTCGACAAGATCATGCGGATAAATTGCATAAGCCCCTTCCGCTGTACTGCCCCAATCATCATCACTTAAACCCGTGGGAATATTATCCTCATTGTTATACCTGGTAACCCGGAGGTTTTCTGCCATCCACTCCTGGTTGCCAATGATCACAGTTTGATATACGTTGCCGTCGATGTCAGTTAGGGGGCCCGGTTCAGGTCCCTCTTCTGCCTGGAAATTTGCCGTCAGCATTACATCAACAGCAGGCATGGTATACAAAAATTCAGCAACTCCACTTACTTCATCACCATGCTCATCCGTCCAGTTAGCAAATTCATATCCGTTATTTGCTGTTGCCATAAGGTCAACTTCCTCGCCTTCCATATACTCACCTTCACCCGTGACGGTACCTGCACCTTCAGGGTTAATAACAAGTTCAAGTGTATAGTACATACATTCCCCGATCAGATGGTATTCCACATCAAAAATCGCCGGGGGGCCGTTTCCAATTACACTGAACGCAAAGGCATACTCATCACAGACGTCCCACTCAACAGGCAGCGGCAGGGTGATTTCATACCATTCACCGGCAGGAATGGGCTTACTGAAGTCCTTTACCGAACTGCCATCAACAAGCAGGTTGGCAATGTCTTCAGAACTCATCACCTGCAAAACAAAACTTTCAAGGGTGTTGTAATACACAATATCCACGGTTTTGGCGTGTGGGTTGCGTGGGTTACCCCAGGTAATAACTTCCTGCTGCGTCATTTCGTAATACACCGGATCATCCGGATCAATACAATATGCATGGCAATCAGGATGAGCTTGCCCGGCTTTCTGGGCTATGTACTCAATGGTATCCTGTTCTGTGGATACGATCTCGTCTTTCTGGCAGGCCCAGAAGCTCAGGGCGCCGGTTAGCAATGTGGCCAGGGCCACCATCAGGGTTTTTGTTTTCATAAGAGTTCCTCCTTTGGGGTTTGATTTGGATATAGTATCGTATACAAAAAATGTTGTATTGTATTTTTATCTGCTATCTTTTTCGTTAAAAAAACCCATTGGAAAATTACAAACTAAAAATGTCAAGATTGTCAAGATTTTGCAAGGAATTGTCTGTTAATGAGGTGCCGAATCAATGTCGGCCGGATTAATTTTCAAGGATGCCTTAAAGGAAAAGATGGGTCGTGAGTTCAGGACAACCCGTCCTCACAGGCATTACTGTCAGAGCTGACACCCCAGGCAGCATAAAGGATTTAGTCACTGTTTAGCTCAGGGGGAGGAAAACGGTATTATGAATCACAGATAAGAAGTGTGCCATCAGCACTGCACTGATGTCGACATTCTCCATCAGGGAACAACGCAGCATCGCTCATTTGAATAGTTGCTCAATGTCCCCTGGGATGATATTTTCACAAAGATGGCCCAGGCACAATTGGCGTCGGTGAAGCCGTGTTCATGATTGGAAATATCTTTTCCCCCAAAAGGTGCCCGTATGCGTAACTGAATGGGAATTCAGCATGACAATGCAAATATCTGAAAAATTATACGACATGTCTATGTTTTGTCTATGCTCGAAATTTGGAATGGTGATAATTATGCCCTATGTTTGGCAGACATAATTCTTATATGCAGACATCCTTCCGTGAAATGCAATATATGTATTCTATGAATAGTTCAGGCAAAATTTCAGCGAAAGCTCAGCAACAGAAACCCAGACAATAAAAAGATTGCAATACATTGATGCCAGAGCCCTGAACCAATATGTTTTTTTAAACAATAGCAAAAAGGATGAACGCAAGACACCAGGCTATGTACTTTCTGTAATTAAAGCATCTATTCATTCATAAATATCATTCCTAAATCTACATGATCATGAAAAGTCCAATACTCACAATCGCTTTTGTTTTGGTGTCTGCCACGCTAATGGCCCAGTCTCCCCAGGGCATTACCCATCAGGCGGTGATACGCGACACGGGCAATGAACTTGTAACCAATGCGGAAATTGGGATACGGGTTAGCATTCTTCAAGGCTCCACCGACGGTACAGAGGTCTATTCAGAGATTCACACCCCGACCAGCAATGCCAACGGGTTGATCACTTTTATCATCGGACAGGCAGAAGACAAAACGGGAAGTTTTGATGACATTGACTGGTCTGATGGGCCGTATTTTCTGAAAACGGAGGCTGACCCGGCTGGAGGAACCGATTATTCCATCACGGGGTTTACACAGTTTCTGAGTGTGCCGTATGCACTGCATGCCGGGAGCAGCGATGACAATCCGTGGTTGCAAAGCGGACAAAACATCTATTACGATGAGGGCAATGTGGGCATAGGCGTTGACAA
>PWRF01000033.1 GCA_003556325.1 Bacteroidales bacterium
CGATACATTTGGCACGGATCTTCTGCCACAACTTCAGCTCCACCTGCTTTACCTCTTCCTGTTCCGGGTCCGACGCGATCTTGTGCAGGATCTTGTCAATCTTTTCCAGCTCCAGGTCGATGATGTCGTCCATGATACGCTGCGCATAGGCCACGTGTTCCCTGAAAAGGTCGAAATCAAAGCTTGCATCAGGAGCGAATGGCTTTTTAACATAGCCTAACAGGTTTATAGCCAGCAGCCTGCAGCTGTCGTACGGGCAAAGGGGGATCTCCCCGCAGGGATTGGTGGATACGGTGTTGAAGCCCAGGTCGCTGTAACTGTCCGGCACAGACTCCCCGATGATTGTGTCCCAGAACAGTATTCCGGGCTCGGCAGACTTCCAGGCATTGTGAACGATCTTTTTCCACAGGTCTCTCGCCCTGATCTTCTTAACATAAACAGGGTTATCGGAATGGATGGGATATTGCTGCACAAAGTCGCTGTCGCTGGCAACGGCCTGCATAAACTCGTCTGTGATCTTTACGCTTACATTGGCGCCTGTCACCTTGCCCTGTTCCATTTTGGCGTCGATAAAGCCTTCGGCATCAGGATGTTTAATGGAAACCGTGAGCATAAGCGCTCCCCGCCTCCCGTCCTGCGCAACTTCGCGTGTGGAGTTGGAATAGCGCTCCATAAAGGGCACCAGCCCCGTAGAGGTGAGAGCACTGTTTTTCACCGGGCTTCCCTTGGGCCTGATATGCGAAAGGTCATGGCCCACGCCGCCCCGCCGCTTCATAAGCTGTACCTGCTCTTCGTCAAGCTTCATAATGCCCCCGTAAGAGTCGGCGATCCCTTTGTTCCCTATCACGAAACAGTTGCTCAACGACCCGATCTGGAAAGGATTCCCTATTCCTGCCATAGGGCTGCCCTGGGGCACGATGTAACGGAAATCCTTCAAAAGGCCGAAGATCTTTTCCTCCGGAAGAGGATCCGGATAGTTTGACTCGATACGGTAAATCTCACGGGCCAGCCGGCGGTGCATGTCGTCAGGCGTCCTTTCATAAAGGTTGCCTTCCGAATCTTTAAGGGCATATTTGTTTACCCACACACTGGCAGCAAGGCTGTCGCCCTTGAAATACTCCGTGGCAGCCTCCATCACCTTATCGTATTCATATTTTGCGAAAGACGGCTCCCGGGCTTCTTTGCCGGAAGACCCCTGCTCCGGCCTTGCTATTTTTTCGAACATGTCATCATACAGGTTGCCTTGCTTTGTTTGAAGGCCTGCCTTCTCCTTATCCTTTAGCGTAGGTTTATCAGTCATAATACACGAATATTTTGACAATAATTGCTTGACGGCGAGCGCCTTGTGAAAAAAAACAGATGCTTTTGCTGTAGCGAAAGTAATAACGTATCTACGAAATTAAGAAACTAAACAACAAAAACCGGCAAGATGTTATTAACAAAAAAGGAAAGTTATTAACCAAAATCAGCTAAGGGTATTGACTTCAAACACTTAGCTGATTTTTAAAAAAGAAACTTTGGATCATTGCACATAACCACGTCTTTATGAGTGTGTTATGTGTTGCGATTGGTCGTTGTAAAAATTTTTTATGCGAACTCAATCAGGTATGCCTTGATGAATTCGTCAATGTCGCCGTCCATGACAAGCTGCACGTTTGAGGTTTCCACTCCCGTGCGCAGGTCTTTTACCATTTTATAGGGGTGAAAAACGTAGCTTCGGATCTGCGATCCCCATTCGATTTTCTTTTTGCTGCTTTCCATGGCATCGATTTTCTCCCGCTGCTTGCGGAGCTCCAGTTCGTAGAGCTGCGACTTAAGCATGGTAAGCGCCTTTTCGCGGTTCTGGTTTTGCGAGCGTGTTTCCTGGCACTCTACAACAATGCCGCTGGGGGCGTGTCTGACCCTTACAGCACTTTCCACTTTGTTTACGTTCTGGCCCCCGGGCCCGCTCGACCTGAAGGTATCCCAGGAGAGGTCCGCAGGGTTGATCTCGATGTTGATGTTGTCGTCGATGATGGGGTAGGCATATACGGAAGCGAACGAAGTGTGCCGCTTGTGGTTTGCGTCGAAAGGGGAGAGCCTGACAAGCCTGTGAACGCCGTTCTCACCTTTCAGGTAGCCGTAGGCGTAGTCGCCGTCAAACTCAATGGAAGCACTTTTTATGCCGGCACCATCGCCCTCCTGCACGTCCAGCACCTTTGTGCTGTATTTGTTTCTCTCGCCCCAGCGCAGATACATGCGCATGAGCATCTCTGCCCAGTCCTGGCTCTCCGTACCCCCCGCACCTGCGTTGATGGTAACGATGGCACTCAGGTGATCCTCCTCCTTGTTGAGCATCTTTTTGAACTCCAGCTTCTCCATTACGCGGAGGGCCTTGTCGTACTGAGCCTGCACCTCCTCTTCGGAAGAATCGCCCTCTTCGAAAAACTCGAACATGACCTTCAGGTCTTCTATCTGCTGCCGGGCATCCTCGAAGTCGTCAACCCATTTTTTAACAGCGCTTATCTTCTTCAGCTTGGACTGAGCCTCCCGGGGGTCGTCCCAAAAATCAGGAGACTCTGTCTCTTTCTGCATCTCTGCTACCTGGGATTTCTTGTCTTCGATGTCAAAGGAACCTCCTTAAGGCATCCAGCCTCTGGTCTAAGTCTTTTATTTGATCGGTGTATGTCATGGTGATTAAGGTTAAGGTTAAGATTGAGATTAAGGTTGAGGATTGGACCCAGCGCCCATCTCCTTCACGATGTCCCACACCAGCTCCGCCTCGTATCCCTTGCGAATGCAATGGGCGGCGGTTTTGGCGCTGACGTCGCTGCTGTCGCGGCCTTTCAGCTCCTGCGTCTTTTTCCGGGCAAGGGCTTTAAGGGTGTCGCGATAGCTTTTGCCGTCAATACTGGCCAGAGCAGTCGAAATATGCTCCTCCGGCACATTCTTCGCGAGAAGGGCAGCCCTGATCTTTATCCTGCCCCATTGGTTATGCTCAAATTTGCTTCGGGCAAACAGTTCGGCAAAGCGTTTGTCGTCAAGGAAGCCTTCGCTGCGAAGCGTGCGGATCACACGTGCGGCCTGTTCCGGGTCTGAACCCAGGCGATGAAGCTTGTCTTCCACTTCGCGCGTGCACCGCTCACGGTATGCACAGTAGCGCCTGGCTTTTTCTGTAAGCTCATCAACGTTCATAACCTCAGAAAGGCTGTGTTACAGTTTTATTTCGTCGTCCAGTTTGTTAAAAAACCGGTATTCGAGGAAATGGTAGGATGTAGAAGGATATACTTTGATCCACTTTCTGTATTTTAAGAACCACTTAAACCGTATCGACATGATCCCTTTGGTCAGGTATGCATAAATGAAGGGATGCACCCTGAGGGTCAGGCTCGACTCCATTTGCTCCCTGATGAGGTAGCGCAGGTTGCTTTCGATCTCATCCACCAGGATGATGCTGGGCTTGATCTTTCCTGTTCCTCCGCAGGCAGGGCACTTTTCGAGGATTTCCACATTGGTTTCGGTCCTGACCCGTTGCCTGGTGATCTGTACGAGGCCAAACTTGCTGGGAGGCAGCACGTTGTGTTTGGCGCGGTCTTTTTTCATCTCCTCCTTCATCCGCTCATACAGCTTGCGGCGGTTGGCTGCCTGTACCATGTCGATAAAGTCAACCACGATGATCCCACCCATGTCGCGCAGCCTGAGCTGCCTTGCAATTTCTGCAGCCGCCTCCATATTCACATCCAGGGCATTGTCTTCCTGGCTGTGCTCGCTGCTGATACGCTGACCGCTGTTTACGTCAATCACATGCAACGCCTCCGTGTGTTCAATCACAAGGTAGGCGCCGCTTTTTATGGAAACGACTTTTCCAAAGGAGCCTTTGATCTGTTTTTCAACGCCGAAATGATCAAAAATGGGGGGTTTCCCTTTGTAAAGCTTCAGGATATCAAGCTTATCAGGCGCTATGGTCTTGATATAGTCACGAAGCTCCTCATATACCAGGGGATCGTTTACATGTATGTGGTTGAACGATTCGTTCAGCAAGTCGCGAAGCATGGCTGAGGACCTGTTAAGCTCTCCCATGATCATGCGGGGCGGCTTTGACGAGGCAAGCTTTTCGGCTATGCTGTACCATTTGCTGACCAAGTTGTTAAGGTCAGCATCCAGGTCTGCCACCATCTTGCCCTCGGCAACCGTGCGGATGATCACGCCAAAGTTTTTGGGCTTAATGCTTTGTACCAGGCGCTTCAGCCTGCTTTTTTCGTCAGGGTTCTGGATCTTCTGCGATACGGATATCCTGTCAGAAAAGGGCACCAGGACAAGATAACGTCCTGCCAGGGAGATCTCCGTAGTGATCCTCGGCCCTTTGGTGGATATGGGTTCTTTTGCGATCTGAACAAGGACAGGCTGGTTGGTAGACAGCACCTCGGTGATCTTCCCGGTCTTCTCAATCTCTTTTTCAAGATGGAATTTTTCCATGGGAAGCACTCGGGTCTTGCCCGCCATGGCCAGCTTGGTATACTTGTTCAGGCTGTTGACCTGGCTGCCCAGGTCCAGATAATGTAAAAAAGCATCCTTCTCGTATCCCACGTCTACAAAGGCAGCATTTAACCCGGATATGATCTTTTTGATCTTGCCGAGATAAATGTCGCCGACGGAGTAGTTGTTGTTCTTTCGCTCCCGGTGAAGCTCAACCAGGCGCTTCTCCTCAAGCAAAGCCATCACAACCTCCTTTGTGCCGGAATCAATGATCAATTCTTTATTCACAACTGAGATACTTTAGTGTATTGTCCATCTGTATTGGAGAGAAGGATAATTGGCATTACTCTGCTTTCTGATCATAACAAAATTACATAACACCTTGATACAGGCATTATGTAATTTATATGATAAAGCTATGAATACAACACATTGTGCGAAGTGGCATTACTTCTTCTTGTGCCTGTTTTTACGCAGACGCTTCTTACGCTTATGTGTTGCCATTTTGTGTCTTTTTCTCTTTTTTCCGCTTGGCATTTTGTGTCTCCTATGCTTTTAAAATTACTGGCTTACTACGTATCAGGCGGTTCAGGGCTTTACCGATGCTTTCACTTCGTTTACAAACTCTTTCGAAGGCTTGAAAGACGGAATGCAATGCGCAGGAATGATAATGGTAGTGTTTTTTGAGATGTTTCTGCCGGTTTTTTCAGCTCTCTCTTTGATGATAAAGCTCCCAAAACCTCTGAGATAAACGTTTTCTCCTTTTACAAGGGCTTTCTTAACTGTGCCCATAAACGCTTCTACAGTGGCCTGTACGGTTACTTTTTCGATTCCTGTCTGATTGGAAATTTCGTTTACGATGTCAGCTTTAGTCATAGTTCTTTACTTTTTGGTTATAAGGGTTTTATGTTGTCCATTCCATGGTTTTAAGTCTGCAAAGATAACTTTTTTCTGAATACCAAAAAACAAATCAATTATTTTTACATCAATGTTTTACGGGTTATCTGACCCGGCGATACTAACTTTTTATCGGGCTACATGGTTTTTTCTGAGAAATTATTGGGATGGTACCGGCAACATGCACGCGATCTTCCATGGAGACACACCAAAGATCCTTACGCCATCTGGATATCAGAGGTTATTCTGCAACAAACCCGTATCACCCAGGGCACAACCTACTATTACAGGTTTCTGGATGCCTTTCCGGATGTGTATAGCCTGGCAAACGCCAGTGAAGAGCAGGTGTTGCGATGCTGGCAGGGCCTGGGCTACTATTCGCGCGCAAGGAACCTGCATGCTGCCGCAAAACAAATAGTTGAAGAGCATGGAGGCCAGATGCCCCGCACCAGTTCTGCACTCATTGCCCTGAAAGGGATTGGGCCCTATACCGCGGCAGCCATTGCCTCCATAGCTTTCAATGAAAGGATACCGGCCATCGACGGCAATGTGATGCGGATCCTTGCGCGCTATTTTGCCATCGAAGAAGTTGCCGGGAGCAGTAAAAGCAATAAGGTTTTTCGCGATACGGCAGCGCAGCTTATCCCCGATTGCTGTGCCGGCGACTTTAACCAGGCCATGATGGACTTTGGGTCACTGGTCTGTAA
>PWRF01000183.1 GCA_003556325.1 Bacteroidales bacterium
AGGTAGAGCGCCCAGCTGGAAAGTGGTATGGGAACAGGGTCGTCGTCGATTTCCAGGATGTTAATGCCAAAGTCCATGACTGATCCCCAGAGAAATGAAGCACATGGATCCAGAGGGAGTTCTGCGGGAAATGAAAATGAGTCTTCCCATTGCATAACACGCATCACGGTATTACCGAGCGCAGCATCCATAGGTACGGTAAAGGTAATTTCCACAGGGCCATCCCACGGGGCGGTTCCTGGGGTGCCTGTACTTTCGTGGATCAGGTCACCGGTACCGAACTCAAAGTCCTGGTCCCAATCGATCCATACGGATCCTGCTCCAGCGAAATTTCCGCCGCAGGTTCCGAATGTAACGGACAAGGTATAGGTCCCCCCTTGATAAAGGTCAACCACCTGGCCGGTAAGATCTTCAACGCCTGTGACAGCCGGATCACATCCGTCGTGATCGATTTCCGTATCGTTTTCACCGGCGATGGAGACATTTTCCACGTTGGAGTCGGCGGTAGAAGTTGGTCCGGCATCACAATATGACGGTGGGGGCAAGTCTGTGGTTGCCGTGATGGTCAGGTCAAAATCAGGGATACAATTGGGAGCCGGCCATGTGGAGATCATGATGAAGTAGGTGCCGGGCTGGAGTACTTCCTCAATCACGCGAGGGGCTGCAGCAGATCCTGTCACAATAGCGATGCAGTCGGCTCCAGGAGGAGGACATTCATCGGTCAGCAATATTCCTGTCCAGCTTGTGCCTTTGGGATCCATCGTAATGGTCACCAGTTGTTCTTCCGTAAGGGTAAACTGGTAGTGGATGTCTTCTCCGCCATCATAAAGTCCAAGGCATGTATTGGAATACGTGTTTTCCATACCACAGGTGGTCTGTCCAAGGTCCTCAAACGGGAATGCGTCAACCACAATGGGATCTGTGCAGTCGCTGCCTTCACCCGCTGGGGGCGGTGGCTCAAGGGGTGCGTCATATAAACGAAAAGCCATATCGCCTTCCCCTGTAATTTCCCAGTAATCCATATCTAAAAAAGGAAATCCCTGGACGGACTCACTTAGTTGGTTGGGGTTATCTCCGTTGGTCAGCCATCCCCACTGACCAATTGTGCTAAAAAATCCAACCCACTGAATGGCAATCCAGTACTTTTGGTCAGCTTCGGCAACAAATACATCCGGAAGATTCACCTGGTATTCATACCTGTCTGCACCCACCGTAGTTCCTGTAACCTCGGGGAGATTGTAAACCGCAACTGCAGTTGGTGTAGGATCGCCCGGTCCTGCTCCCGTTGGCATGTTTCCTGAACCATCGTCTTCATAAAAGATAATGTTGAACTCTGTTGTTACCGGACTACCTGCTTGAAGATTGAAAAACTGACCCCACCATTGGACTGCATGGATCTCTACCTCCGAGCTGAACATAAAATCATCAGCCACCTGTGCGTTAAATGGCCAATCGGAATCTAACTGCGACCCAAGACCTGTTCCGGTACCATCATCACCGCCATTGTCCCAGACAACCCCTCGAACGGCAGGAGACGGAAGTGGAGCATCTTCTGAAACCGTGATGTCCTTAAGAGCTCGCAGTTCAATAAGTTTTTGTGTTTCCGGATCTAAATCATTTTTGACATCTGACAGGCTAAACTTAGCCCGTAGGTCATGCATCTGCCCATCCCGTTGCGAAAAAACGTTTGACGTTCCCATAAGAAAGAGCAAAACCGCAATGAATGTGAATTTTTGTTTCATAATGCTATTGTTTTGGTTAATAAAAATATTTTAAATAAACTAAAGGAATATACAATAATACACATTTAAAAAATATATTTAACGTATTTTTGCAGCAAATATGTCCGGATAAATTTTATTTGGACATATTTTTTGAAAAACCCCCTTTTGTTGGTTTAGATTTTTGAATTTTGTTGAAAAAACTTGTATTTAACACATTTTTTGTTTTTCTTTGTGTATTATATTCTATAATGCAACATATGTTTATGTTATTTATCTTGCTGGAAAACAACTTTATTTTCAATTTATAAAACTATTATTTCTTGATCTTTAGACTGCTGAAAAACAAGCTTTTGGCATACAATAATTTCCAAATAGCAACCCAGACTTTATACAGACACTAAATATCACAAATCCTCACTTGTCACACAAAAACCTTAATCGTTATGAAGAAACTTACATTATTATTGATCATGGCTTTTGCCGTGGGTGCAGCTTTTGCACAAAACAGGGATATTGATCCCAGAGAGCATGAGCAGCGGCTGCCTGCAGAGTTGGAAATGCAGGAAGCAATTGACGAACGGCACGCTGAACCTTCTCATTTTCCGCTTGTACCTTCCAAAGAAATGTTTGATCTTTTGTTTCAATTTGATGTTGGTGTGGGTGAAGGTGAATACCCTGTAGCTACCGATGGTGATTATATTTACACGGCAAGATGGAATAGCACTGAATTTTACAAGTACGAGATGGACGGGACCTATCTTGAGGCTTTTACTATTCCAGGTGCCGGAAATGTAAGGGATTTGACATTTGATGGGCAGTATTTCTATGGCTCACCAAACAGTGCCAGCATTTACAAAATGGACTTTGACAATCAAACCCTGGTTGAGACCATTACTGCATCCGGGACCATCCGTGGTATAGCGTATGATCCAATCAATGATGGTTTTTGGGTGACAAGTGGTTGGGATCCACCTCTCAGACTTATTGATCGCTCCGGAAACCAGGTTGAGACCCTGACTACGACGGCAGCAAGCTTTTCTGGACTGGCGTGGGAAGATGCCAGTGATGGCACCCCTTATTTGTGGGGCTATACCCAGCCAGCCGGGACCAGTAGAAATATTCTTGTTCAGATAGATATAACAACGGGTCAGACAGTGCAAACTTTCGATGTCGCCAATGCAGTCACCTTTCCGATTCCTGCTGATGCGACTTCAGGAGGACTTGTTATCACTGATCTGGTATCGCCCGGGAAATGGGCTTTCCTCGGTATGTGTCAAAATCAGGTAATCTGGGCGCTGGAGCTGGCTGATGCTGTACCGCCTGGTGCCCCGGCAGCTCCGGACAACTTCACCGGTATTGCTGGTGACATGGGTACACTGGAAGTAGAGCTTAGCTGGGACAATCCCGATGAGACAGCAGGAGGAGAACCGTTGGCGGACCTGGACGCTGTCCATGTCTATCGGGATGGCGGCCTGATCCACACCATTAATGACCCCACCATTGGCGGATCCGAGACTTATACCGATACCGGTATAACTGAATCGGGAGTGTATGGTTATGCCGTAGCCGGTGAAAATGCCGAAGGCTTAGGCCTGCCCGTGAACATAACGGTTTTTGTAGGTGAAGATGTTCCGGCGGCACCGGAAAACATCGAGCTCGTTGCCGATGGCAATGACGGTGCCCTTACCTGGGATGCACCCACAAGCGGCCTGAATGACGGTTATTTTACCGGTGACAACCTGACTTATACCGTGGTGCGCTTCCCCGACGAAGCAGAGGTGGCCACCGGCATTACCGAAGAACATTTCACCGATACGGAAGTGCCCGGAATCGGTAACTATTTCTATACTGTCACCGCAAGCAACCACATTGGAGAGGGCGGTACAGGGGAATCGAATGTGGCGCTTCTTGCTGCCGGAGATATTCTGTTTTTTGAAAACTTCGATGACGTGCCAATAGGCGATATGCCTGCCAACTGGGAACGAACACACACCAACTGGGCAGTGAACAATTCAAATAACGCCGGTGGTGAAGCGCCTGAGCTTCGCTTCAACTGGTCCCCGGATGCCATTGATGTCTTCAGGGCAATTACACCGCAGATCAATGCTGCCAATGTGGATCATGTCATGCTGACGTTCTTGTACTCCGTAAATGACTTCAGTGGAGACTACGACCTGAAGGTTCAGACCTCACTTGATGGGGTGACCTGGACCGACCAGTGGGTGCTAGAAATGAAACAATCCTCCCGCACATCTGATGACAGGGATGCGCCCGGCGGCCGGGATATTCGTTCTACAGAAGAGGAAATTATCCTGCATAACGTGGGCGGAGAAGAGTTCTACCTGGCTTTTGTGTTTGACGGCGACAGCTGGAACATTAACCAGTGGTACATCGATGACATTATCGTTCTAGAGGCCCCCGACATCTACGAGGTAACCTTCCACGTAAAGGAAGACTCCGCTGATGAAGATCCCATCGAAGGTGCCATGATATCGGTAGATGGCACGCAGCTTGTAACAGGTGCCGACGGCATGGCCTCTATCATGCTGGCTGACGATACCTACACGGCAAACATCACCGCATCAGGCTATGTTGCCGAAGAGGTGACTTTCACGGTGGATGGTGAAGACAAGACCGTCGACGTACATATGATGGATGACATTGTTCCGCCCTTTAATCTTCACGTGGAGCTGATTGGGCCTAACGAGGCATTGTTCAGCTGGAATGAAACCGAAGCGGAACTGATGTTGCTTTATCAGCACGATGGGGCCATACCTCCCAATCCTAATGGGCTTTTCCAGGCAGATGACATGGTGTATGGTACAATTTTTGACCTCAGCGCCTACCCGGACGCAACGGTCAGCTACATGGATTTCCACCATCTGCAGTGGGGTGTCCCTATAGCTACATATGAATACCTTGTGCACGTCGTGGATTGGGCCAATTATGAGATCATTGAAACGGCAGGCCCGCTGTTTACTGAAGAAAACGACGACTGGGAAGAGGATGTTGACCTCGGTGATATTGATGTGTCAGGTTATAGCCAGGTTGGCATCCTGATTCAGCCGCAAGGCTATCTGCCATCTGACGCCTACCCGGTTATTACTACTGATGCTACCGGGCCCAATGGTGTTTCTGTTCAGGCACCTGCAGACAACCTGAGTGCCTTTACTCTTAATTCACCTGCACTTGGCGACTTTTTTATTAACCTGTGGATAACCACAGCCTATGCTGATAAAAAGCATGTGCAAGTCGACAGGCTGCTTGCGAATCATACAGAGATGCTTGAGACCAGAACAGGACAGTCGATGTCGTCCGCAGAAGCGTATTTTAACCAGAACACCTATGTCAGGGCGTTGCCGCAAAACAGCAAGGCCTTCCTCGGCTTCAATGTGTACCTGGATGGCGACCTGGTAGAAGAGCAAATAGCAGAAACCGAATACCTGTTCACGGACCTGCCTGACGATATGACGTTCACTGCAGGTGTCAGGTCGGTTTATACAACCGGCGAGTCAGAAGTCAGCACCATTGAGTTTGAAGTGCCCGCTATTCCCATAGCCAACTGGGCGATTTACACGACAGCGTTATTGATCGGCCTGTTTGTTTTCTTCCGCATCAGAAAGATTATATAAGCGGAAACCGCCCTGGCAGATAATGCGAGCCGAAAGAAAAGGGTTTATGAAGAAGACTGCCCTTTCCTGCAACCCAGCATGACCCGTTCATGACACTATGCTTTGATCAGCAAAGAGAACCATCGAACCCGGGTGAAGCACGATACAGCTTCCCCGGGTTTTTTCGTTTCTGCAACCAGAAGGTTCGGTATCGGGCAAATTGTAACCCCTATGACCCTCCCCATTTTCTTCCGCATCCCCGCGAACCTCAAACTTCACAACCTTTTCAGGCTTGCAGAGGATGTAAACTTTCTTCCTCCGGTCAAAACCATGGCCTGGCAGTTGTCAGCAATGCCCCACGGCTAAATCTTTTGTACCTTTGATACTCCCCAAATGTTTCCCAAAATAACATACAATTGCCTATGCGACACCTGCTATTACCTTTTGCCTTACTGTTAACGACTACTCCGCTGTTTTCGCAGCTTATCGGCATCGACCCGGAAGACGCCACAACCGACAGCTACGTGACCATAACCTACGACGCAAGCCTTGGAAATGGTGAGCTGGAGGGGTATGATGACGCAGTTTATGCCTATACCGGGGTGATCACCACAGACAGTGATGACGATAGCGACTGGAAACACGTGCAAAACGACTGGGGTGAGATTAATCCCAATACACTGATGACCCCCCTGGGTGATGATATGTATGAGATATCCTTTCACATCCGTGACTTCTATGGGATCGGTGAAGATGAGGTTGTGCTGAAGCTTGCCTTCCTTTTTCACAATGCGGATTACTCCCTGGTTGGAAGGACGGCCGACGGAGGAGACATCTTTGTTGAGATCAACCTGCAAACCCCGGGAGCCTATCTTTCGCATCAGCTTGTTGGCGAAACGCTGGAGATTACAGCTGAGCAAGGCATCCTTGAACTCGAATACTATACCCATTCCATCCTTAAGGCAGAATTTACTCCTGAAGGGGCCGATCTTATCGACACGACCTTCACCGTGGTTGCTGAGCCGGAGGAAATCAACCCTGAGCTCACCGTGACGGATGATGCGCTTGTTTTTTCCTCCGACGTTATGGAGGTATTTATCCGGAAGGAACCGCTTCTGTTGCATTTTATTCACGACGGCGACACCCTCCTTGCCGATGCCGGCGGCTTTGCCTCCAGTCCGGCCGGCGGATCGGTGAATTTTTCGCTGGATGAGTCTGCGGCTTTTTACGGCAGCGGGTCCCGCGCCATCCCATTGGACCGCAGGGGACGCAACCTGCGCATAAAAAATGAGGCCCATTTTGGCTATGGGAACAATACGCCCACGCTCAATATCAGCATCCCCTATGTGGTCTCCGACCGGGGCTATGGCCTGTTTTTTGACAACCGGTACCCGGCAGACCTGGACCTGGGGGCCGGGCAGGATGACAGGCTTCACTACAGCACAGAGGGCGGCAGGTTGCGCTATTACTTCATTGCCGGCCAGGATTTTGATGAACTAATGTATGACTACACCTGGCTCACCGGACGGCAGAAAATGCCTCCACTTTGGTCACTCGGCTATATCCAGTCGAAATATGGCTACGAAAACGAAACAGAGGCACGCCAGATTGTCAGCCAGATCCTCGATGCCGGATTTCCACTGGATGCCCTGATCCTTGACCTCTACTGGTTCGGCGAGGAAGGCGACATGGGCAACCTCGACTGGGCCTACGATCAGTGGCCGGACCCCGAACAGATGATGAGCGACTTTAAGGACGACGGCATTCAGACCATCCTGATCACGGAACCATATTTTACCCTGGAGTCTGACAATTACGACTTTTTAGCTGATAATTCATATTTTGGGAAGAATCCCGATGGAGACCCTTATGTGCTCTGGGGCTTCTGGGCCGGAGACGCTTCCCTGATCGACCTTACCCAGGCCGAAGCCCGCGACTGGATGTGGGATTTCTACCAGGCCCGCCGCGATGAGGGCGTTGGAGGCTGGTGGTGCGACCTGGGCGAACCGGAGGCCCATCCCTACGACATGACCCATGAATTCGGTGAGGCCAAATCGGTGCACAACATATACTCGCTGATCTGGGCCCGCTTTATTGATGAAAATTATGAAACGTATTATCCGGAGGAACGGCTGTTTAACCTGATCCGTTCCGGCTATGCTGGCATGCAGCGCTACTCCACATTTCCCTGGTCGGGCGACATTCAGCGCAGCTTTGACGGGCTGAGGGCGCAGGTGCCGCTGATGCTTGGCGCCGGAATGACAGGGCTGGGGTACATGCATTCTGATGTGGGTGGGTTCGTCGGAGGCGACGGTGACGGAGAGCTGTTTACCCGCTGGGTCCAGTTTGGCGTGTTTGCACCTGTGCTCAGAATGCACGGCATCGGCACCACGGAACCTGTCAACTTCCCGGAACCCTACCAAAGCATCATGCGCGACTACATCCGCTTGCGTTATGAGCTGCTGCCGTACAACTATACCCTCGCCTTTGAAAACAGTACAACCGGAACACCGCTTGCAAGGCAGCTTAACCATTATGAGATGGACAATGCCGCGGTGCGGGACATCAACGACAGCTACCTCTGGGGCCGGGACTTCCTTGTGGCTCCCGTTTTGGAGCGTGGCGTCAATGACCGGGCAGTGATCTTTCCGGAAGGGAAATGGCTGCATTACCATGACCTGACAGAGTATGAAGGCGGTCAAACCTATACCTTACAGGTGGATATGGAAGACATCCCCGTATTTGTCAGGGCGGGCAGCTTTATCCCGACTGCCCATCCTATGCAGTCAACCGCATATTATTCCTCTGACAGCCTCAAGGTGCAGTACTTCCCGGATGCGGATCTTCCGCAATCTTACGGGTACCTCTTTGATGATGACAAAAGCTCCACAGGCACACTAGCCCAGGAAGCTTTTGAGCTGCTGCATTTTGAAGGAGTCTATGAAGATGAACAGATAGACATCCTGCTGTCTTCATCCGGGGCAGGATACACCGGAGCACCGGACTCCCGGAATATGTTGTTCGAGATCTTCAGGATCAGCGCCCCCCCGGCGCAGGTAACGATCGATGATACGGAGATCCCGCAGGTGTACGACCATGACGCCTTTGCAACTGAAAACCCTGCTTTTTATTATGATGAAGATATCAATGTGTTGTATGTGAACTGCTCCTGGGATGGTGCAAATATGCATATACGCATTACGGACGGCATCGTGAACCAGGTCATTGCTCACGAGGACCCACACGATGGCTTTTATCTGCATAACCCCTGGCCCAACCCGTTTACGCAGGAGCTGACTGTGCAGGCCGACGTGGAAATGCCCGGCAGATATGACATCAGCTTGCAAAACACTTCAGGGCTTACCGTCCGGCGAAAAACCCATGAATTCTACAGCCCCGGGAGGCAAACATTCCATTGGAGCCTGGGTCATGACCTGGCACCGGGCATGTATTTCCTGGTGATGCAGGGCGAAGACGGCCGTCAGGTGCGCAAAGTGATCCGGCGATAACGGACACCCATATTGGACAGCACCCGCAACTCAAAACATATGGTAATTCGGCCGGAGGTTGCTGGATGAGGATCACGCACTATCCGTGCATCTTCATGCTTGTCGTTCTGGTGCTTGCCGTTCACCTTGCAGCGGCAGTGTGTATATGGTTTTTCCCTGCAGGGCAAGCGTTTTCATTTTTTCGTACAACGGCACAGCATGTGCAATGTAAAACCATGTGCCTCTTTTCCTGGTGAGCCTGCATTCTTTGTTGGAAATATGTTTTTTGAAGAATCCCCGGATGTCGCGATGCTGAATGTTTTTATGTGCGGCGCGTGTTTTCACCTCTCGTTTTTTCCCCTGCTGATCGATGACATGCCCGGTAAATACCCTGTCTGTCCTGGTTTTGACAGGAAATGAACCGTCCGCAGCATCCTCTGCGCAATGAACAAACGAAAGGCTGGTCTCGGGTTTTTCTCCCAGGCCCAGGATCTTCCCACCGTAATGCATTATTTTATAAAAGGGGCTCAGCTGTCCGCAAGGATATTCGGAGAGATGGTGCTCCTCTGTCAGTTCACGGGCGTGTCTGCCAATGGCAACCACCGAGCTGGTGGGGTGCAGGCTCCTGGTGGCCTGTTTGTTGCGGCGGGCAAACTCCGTTAGCAGCCCCATTACGGAAGGCGATCTTTTTACATCAAATACATTGTCCGGATTGCTGAGGTATTCCTCTGCCCTTTCCTGAAAATGCCAGCAGGGAAATGCGAGTGTGCCTTCGGGGCCGACCAGCTCCTGGAGAAGCGGGATCAGCTGATCAGCAGGGAAGCGGATGTTGAGCTTATCCATGGAGCTATGAACAAAAAGCGTGTCTCCCTCTTTGATGCCAAGTTCATCCCCCAGAAAGGCTTTAAGCTCGCTGCGGCTAAAAGGGGGATGGATCGTATGCAGGATCCTGTAGCCCGCAGACCGCAGGCGGAGAAAGATATTCTCTCCTGTGATCCTTTTAAGAAGTTGCAATATGCTGGCCATGATAAACTACAGGTTAAGCTTTTTTTTGATGCCGGTAAGGGTGGTAAACCTCACCTCGCTGCCATAGATCTTTCGTGTTTCTTTCACAAAATGTCTCATCAGTTCGAACGAATAGGCTCCCATCGACTTGGGGTGCGACACCGCCGCCAGGAATATGGGCTTCCCTTTATAATGCTTTCGCACATGGCTTCTCAGAATTTTTACCGGAAAGTCTTTGGAATAGGTATAGTTGTCGAAGCTTAGCATGCGTGATGAGAGCACAGACTTGAATTTCTCGCCGGTGGTAAGATGGGGTGGCCGCTTAAATATGACATTTCCTCTTTTTCCGGGTGCCCGGTGGCTGAATTTTTTCATTTTGAGGAATGTGGGGGTTTCAAACAGGCTTTTGGCTTTACTGGCGATAGGAACTTCAAAGATGCCTCCTTCCCCTGCATTCTCAAAGCATAGCCTCCCCTCCATGTCGAGGAACCAGTTGGCTTTGGATGGGGTGCGGGTATAGTCGACACACGCGAGATCCGACTTGAAGAAATATCCCTTGCTGATGCTGGAGTCTATCCTGATCCCGTGTGCGTACAAAGCCTGCAGCGTTTCCGCAGTGGCCGGACTCAGCACATAACCTCCCCCCCGGTAGGCACAGCAATCATAAGGTTTCCCGGTGGGCTCAATGATCTGCCGAAGCGCGTGTACTCCTTTCTCAACAATGCCCATGATGTTATTGGGAGGATCGTTGCCGGCAAAATCGCCAAGTACAAACTCGCCGGAAGGATAAAAGCGGTTGTGGTCTATTTCCGTGTTCAGCCAATGGGGGTGCAGGTGCAGCTGCACGTCGTGTCCTTGCTTGTAAGCACTTTGCAGTTGTTTCTCAAAAGGATCCGTAAAATCGTGGCGATTATACTCTTTAAAGCGGGCATGGCACAAAACGTCGGCAAAGAAATTCAGTGGGACATCAATTTCCTTTGCAAGAGCCAGCAAGTCTTCCGCAGGCTCAAACAGGCTTTTGCTGAAAGACTCTGCAATGCCGCCCAAAGGCAGCTCGTAGTCAAATGTCAATACGATATGGATCATCCCGTATCCGGCGTCAGTTGTTCATCTTTGCTGAAATAACGTCCACAATGGCTTTTACGCTTGTCATGGCCGCTATTTCTTCAGGTTCAAATTCCAGGTCAAACTCCTCTTCAAGGGCCACCGTAAGCTTAATCTGATTGAGGGAATCCCAGCGGGCCAGTGACCTGGCGTTGGTTTCCGGGCTGATTTTGGCTGTCTGCATGTCAAAAATTACGGCCAGGGTGTGGATGACCTTTTCCTGTATCTCTTTATTCGTCATTGCTGGAAGATATTGTAATAAAGTCTGTTGATGCTGGTGAAAAATGCTTTACCTGGCACGAAAATACGGTTGTGCCCTCGTTGGTTTCCCGGGCTGCAAAGCCCATCTCACCGAAAAAACGGGCAACCTGCTGGTTTTTTGGGGTTGGAACGTACTCAGCCTCCAACCGGGAAACTCCTTTTTCCCTGAGTCTGGCGAGCAGGTGATTTATAAAGGCCTGTTCCAGTTGCCGGCCCAGCACGCGGCAGCTCATCAGAAAGGTGTCCAGGAAAGCTGTTGATGCGTCGTACCGGACAATGCACAGGCCTGTCAGGCCATACTCCCCGAAACGGCCTTTTACATGAAAGGGCAGCACGTCGGTATGCTCGTCAGCGATCATGCTTTTGATGTCTGCCACTTCATATCGCTTTGTTGACAGGTTAAACTGGTTGGTCTTCTGGCTTATCTGCGCCAGGCGGCCGAGGTGCTTTTGCGGCTGATGTTCAATGATTATTTCAAGCGAAAGTGATTGAAGGTATTCAGTAATATCGGTAAAACGGTCTTTTTCTTTTTCCCGGCGGCTTTGTGCTTTATAAAGATCTGCCTTTTGCAGGTCTTCCGCGGTGATATTCCGCTTAAAAAACCATCCCATCTGCTCGCGAAACACCCCGGGGTATTCATAGGTCTTTCCGGGTACTTGAAAGCTCAGGACCTCCGGGAGCATCTCACGCATCATCTGCACCTCAAATTCATTATCATCCCAAAAAACCAGGCTGTCGGTGCCTATGTTCAGCTCTTTTGCTATCTGTTTCACGTTGTGGGGCTTAGGCTCCCAATTGACTTTCTTTATGGTGATGTTTTCGTCGCCTAAAAGCATGTCGGGGTGATGATCAATGACCTGCTGCACGTCTTTTGGGTTGTTCTTGCTGCAGATCCCGATCACGACGCCCTGACGTGCCAGGCCCAGCAGCATCTGCTGTACCTCATGGAAAGGCCTTCCTTCGGGGCTGTCGTATCCCATCCTGATCGAGTCGAACCCGTCCTCACCCACAATGCCAGACCAAAGCGTATTGTCGCAGTCCATGATGAGCGCCTTTTTGGTCTTTCCCTTCAGCCCAAGGAGGACAAACTTGAGATGATGGCTGTAACGGCTGAAAAAAAGGTTTGTATACAATGTGTTAAAGAGGTAGAACTGTTTTCTTGAAATGGCGGATTTCTCCGGCAGGCTTAACAAGATGTGGCCTGTGTCAAAAACAAAAACATTGGGAGCGGATATTGAATACAGGTAGGCATTCAGGTTACCTGCCAGGGTTTGCATGTTGCTTTTTTTGAAAGGGAAGCCCGGGTCCAGCAGGTTGTTGAAGGTGTTTATGACGATCAGGGGCAGGTGTTCATTGTCTTTTACTATGGTGTTGATTTGTGTTTTGACATTCTTCTCCAGTGCCTGCAACACTTCCGGGTCTTCAAAAAGGTGGCCGGTATGCAGCGCCGGGGCCAGGTTCCAGGTGTCAAGCCACAGGATGAGCACGTCGTGCTGCAGCCGGCTGCTTTCCTGCATGGCGTTGTCGTATGCGGCGATGTCGACCGCGGCATGCATCCCATGGCTCCTGAGTTCATACTCAAGATAGTCTCTCAGGTTTTCAACGACAGTGTTTGCCACGACAAGGATTCGCAGGGGCTTGTCTTTGGCAAGCTTTTCCAGCCTGCGGTTCTCCGCAATGATCTGGCTGTAGGTCAACTCTTTCATTTTTGCTCAGCAGGGTTTTTCCAAAAGTTCAATCAGGCCAATGCCCTTCACGTAAAAAAAGGCAACCGGGTGGTTTCCGAACAAGGTGGCAGGCTTGGGTGGTGAAACCTTAAGCACGCGCATCCCGGGAAAATTTGTTTTCAGGGCTTCTTCAATATTTTTCACCTGGTAACAGGGGTGGTAGATCATTTCCTGGTTTTTTTCCAGGAAAGAGGATACCGGCGAAGATTCGCTCAACGGCCGGATCAGCTCAACATCCGGTTGCAGGTCTGATGTGCACATGATCAGCTCAACGTCCTGCAGCGGATCGGTTACCGGCTTCGATGCGGTATAGCCCAGGTTTTTGAAAAAGCCCAGGGCGGGTTCGAACTCATGAACGGCCAGCCCGAAATGATGGAATTTCATTAGCTTGAATTTTCAACAGTTTTTATCTGTTTCATTTATTGTCAAAAGGTCCAAAAGCCTAAAAATCAATTTTTTTCTGTTGGCTATTGGCATTTGGCTTTCTTGCCAGAAGCTAATAGCCAACAGCCTTCTTGCTTCTTACTGTTTACTGCTTACTTCTTACTTCCTGTGCCCAGCAATCAGTGTTCTTCCTCCCTGGCATGGATCTTTCCTGTCACTTATCTTTTACGGCCAGTGCGGCATAGTTGATGGTGATTTTGTTTTTCACGACCTCGCTCATCGGAAGGTCCTCTGCGGGAATTATTCTTTCAGCAACAATTCGCAGGTTCGATGTTTCTGCCATTTCCCTTATGCCGTCAACCGTTTTGTAGCGATAGAGGTGGTCGATCATCGGGCAGTTCACGCAGGTGCTGAAGAACAGCTTTCCTTCCGGCCTGAGCAACTGGCGGGTTTTTTCAAAAAACAGGTCCGGCCTTTCCGTATGCTCCAGCACCTCTCCCATCACAATGTAATCAAACTGTTCCTTTTTTTTATTGAATTGAAGAAAATCAGCCTGGATGGATTCGTAAGCGGCATTCTCATGAAAATATTCCATCAGGTGGCCGGTCATTTGCAGGGACACCGGGCTGATGTCAAGGGCATGTTTCCGTGATCCCTGATTTAGCAGTGAGAAGGCTTCGCTGAAATAGAATCCATGACCGACGCCAACCTCAAGGTAGTCGTTGATGCTTTCCTTGTGCTGCAAGATGCATTCCCTGAAAAAGCTGGTTATGAGGTAATGGCTTTTCCAAAGGATCAGCGAAAGACTCAGGCCTGCCATGTATGCTTTCATGTCGTGCGGGTTCTCATACAGCTCGCGCGTCTTCTGCAGTGTGCCTTCAGGGTCTTTTTCATATGGGTATTTGCCGTGTTTATAAAACTTTACCTGGTAGTACATGTACTGATCGACCATTTTCAGATATGCGTCAATAACGGACTCCAGGTCTAAACCCAGGGATTCCCAGTAAGGCACATATTTGTCGAGGTAGTTCAGCACGTGACTGGAATACTGTTGCCCCAGCTGTTTTGGCAGTGCCTGAAACTTTTTCAACTGCGACGGGGATCTTTTTTCAAAAATCGTCAAAAGGGTGTCCAGCATACAGGTCGTGTTCAGATTAGGTTCAAACAAAGGTAAGAATAAATACAGAGCCCGGGCTGCCTACCTGCAGGGGGCGGAACCCGGGAGGACAGCGCAGTCAGAATTACTCCTTGACCTGCCTGGAACTGATTGGGTATCTCGTTAACAGGCAATTCTTTACATAATCTTGACAATCTTGACATAATTAGTTTATAATTTTCCAAAGTGATAGTTAAACCCAAAAGACAGTTTATATAAAATGCTATTTTCTACACATAAAAATATGTTTAAATCAAACCAAACAGGAGGAAAATCTCATGAAAACAAAAACCATTATTGTGGTATTGACCACAATGCTGATTGGCGGGGCAGGCATGGAGTCAATTTTTCAAAACGACCATGCCAGGCAGATTGGAAACTCCTTTAAGCCACAAGCAGATGATAAAAGCAACAAAGGTCAAAACACTGTAAGTTTAAATGATAGCACCTTAACAGCTTACCTTTCAGGTGAAAATTCTTCCGGCCAATACCTGAATGAGCTGGCGGCATTTGATCTTTCCACTGGCAACAAACCCCGAATGCCGGCTTCGGAGCATTTTGAATCACAAGTAACAACCTGCAGATCAGAAACATCATCAGACGCCGTGGAAATGGCATGGGTAGCCCGTTATAACGGGCCGGGTAATGGCTATGATGAGGCCTATGCTATTGCCGTGGACGAATCAGGCAATGTCTATGTGACGGGCAGGAGTTGGGGTGCCGGAACACAGATAGATTATGCTACGATAAAATACAACAATGCCGGAGAAGAACAGTGGGTGGCCCGTTATAACGGGCCGGGAAATGGCTATGACGAGGCGTATGACATTGCTCTTGACGGCTCAGGCAATGTCTATGTTACGGGTTGGAGCCTGGGTTCAGCGGCAAAGTTTGAATATGCCACGATAAAATACAACAATGCAGGAGAAGAACAGTGGGTGGCCCGTTATAGCGGGAAGGGAAATGATAATTGGGCCTATGCCCTTGCCGTAGATGCCTCAGGCAATGCCTATGTAACAGGAAGAAGTGAGGGTGTGGGTGGGAGCTCTGATTACGCCACCATCAAGTACAGCAGCGATGGAGAAGAACAGTGGGTCCAACGTTACAACGGGCCAGGATATGGTGATGATTGGGCTACAGATCTTGCCGTAGACGCCTCAGGCAATGTCTATGTGACAGGGAGAAGCTGGGGTTCAGAAAATGACCTGGATTACACCACTATAAAGTACAATAGCGAAGGAGAAGAACAGTGGGTCGCACGTTATAGCGGACCGTGTAATGGTAATGATTGGGCCTTTGCTCTTGCCGTGGACGAATCAGGCTATGTCTATGTTACAGGTCGGAGTTGGGGTTCAGAAACTGACTTTGATTACGCTACCATCAAGTACAACAGCGAAGGAGAAGAACAGTGGGCCGCACGTTATAACGGGCCGGGAAATGATTGGGATCAACCATCCTGCATCGCGGTTGACGCATCGGGCAATGTATATGTAACGGGATTTAGTGTGGGTCTGGAGTTATCGTCTGAATGCACCACGATAAAGTACAACAGCGAAGGAGAAGAACAGTGGGTAGCCCGCTATGGCATTCCGGGAAGCAGCTATAATATTGGCCGTAACATTGCTGTGGACGAATCAGGCAATGTCTATGTGACTGGCCAGAGTGACGGTGTAGAAACAAGTTCTGATTACGCCACGGTAAAATACAATAGTGAGGGAGAGGAGCAGTGGGTAGCCCGTTACCACAATGATTTTGACTATGCATCGGCCATTGCAGTAGACGCATCAGGCCATGTCTATGTGACGGGATCGAGCTGGGATGCAGCAACAGAATATGATTACGTAACAATCAAGTATGCTCAGGCTGCGGAAGTGATTGCGAGTAGCCCGGTAAAACATGAAATAATGATTTACCCCAATCCCGCGAAAGATCACTTCAATATCCGCTCCGGCTATCTCATTTTCCATATCAAAGTCACTGACCTTCGTGGCAGAGTGATCCACAGTCAACCTGTGAATCATACCGAAACACGTGTTGAGAAATCATTGAAAACAGGTGTTTATATTGTTAGCATCAATACTGATGAAGGGGTGTTTCAGAGAAAGTTGTTGGTAAGATAACGATCCTTTTGATCATACCGGGAACCTATGTCAATGCCCGGGAAGACAAAAGCCTTGTTCGTGGCATTTGCCACACTGCTTATTGCCAGCCTGTATTTTTTGGGCTTGTAAGAAAAATCCGGGCATAACACGACTGGTTGAACAGAAACAAACTATATTTTACTTACATAAAAACAACGTATCATGAAAAAATTTAGCTTCTTGCTGTTTTTTATAATGGCAATCACAACCGTACATGCTGATCCGGGTGCAATAGCATTGAGTTTTTCAGCAGAACATGATGGAACACCCGTGGCGCTGGACAGCATTTTTATCGAAAATCTCACCCAGGGGGCTTCAATGATGATTTATGACGATCACGTAATCCTGACTTCAGGAACCACCGGATTTACCGGAGAAAGCCCCCCTGATCTTTTTTCCTTGCATGTTTATCCTAATCCGTTCATGGAAAATACAACCATTGATGTATTCACTCCCGAAAGGGATTATTTCAATCTGGAAGTTTTTGATTTAGCAGGCAGGAGACTGACAAGTCATGAAATCACCCTTGAGCAGGGTCATCACCAGTTTACTTTTGTTGCAGGCAAACAGCAGAGCTATATTCTGGCTGTTCGATCCGGCAAGTTTAACCAACAACGGGTGATGATACAAACCGGCAGGGGAAGCAGCTCTTTTTCGAGGATAAGCTATGATGGATCTTTTGCTGAATCCAAAACCGAATATGCAGGATCTGAGGTTGATTTTCCTTATCAGCACGGTGATGAGCTGCGGTTTACAGGTTATGTAACCAGTAATTACGGAAACAAAGGATCTGATGTGATTACGGATTCCCCGGTATCTGACGCTGAATATCTCTTTGATGTCATTTTTCCGCTGCACACGTTAAGCCTAAACGCAGAACCAATGACAGCCGGGACGGTGCATGGGTGTGGGGAATACGAGCAAAACCAGGATTGCGTCATTGAAGCCGTTGCAAACGAGGGTTTTGAATTTGTTGGCTGGGCAGGGCATACGGACTACCTCGATGATCCGGATGCTTCATCTTCGACGTTTGCTATGCCGGGATATGATCTTTCCATTACGGCAGTTTTTGAACAAGAAGCCTTTTTGTATGGCGATGGTGTTACAGATATCGACGGCAACGAATATGTCACAGTAATTATCGGCACCCAGGAGTGGATGGCTGAAAATCTGCGCGTAACAAAGTACAGTAACGGCGATGTGATTCCGGCCGACCTGTCTGACGCTGACTGGTATAACACAACCGGTGGTGCTTATGCTGTTTTCCCCCATGAGATGGTAGAAGGCATAAACTCTTATGAGGAGATGGTTGCAGCGTATGGGAAATTATATAATTGGTTTGCCGTTGATGACACAAGGGGTTTATGCCCTCCGGGCTGGAAAGTACCCGATAATGATGACTGGGACCAGTTGAAAAATTTTATCATTGGGATGGGGCATCCCAACCAGGATGATAACCCGGCCGGCACGGGTAACGCGATGAAATCCTGCCGCCAGGCAGATTCACCCCTGGGCGGAGATTGCAACACCACAGACCATCCGCGCTGGAATCCGGATGATTCACATTACGGGTTTGATACATTTGGTTTTTCAGCCCTCCCAGCCGGCCGGCGCATCTTTGCTCCCACCAACTACAGCGGGATGGCTACCCATAGTAACTTTCAGTCTGCCACTGAATGGGACGAATTGCACAACTACTCCAGCATGCTTTGGGTGGGCATGGGGTCCGTTTGGGAAAATTACATTTACAAACAAGTTGGAAATTCCGTACGCTGTGTACGCGAAGCGTTTACCACCACCTGGGACACCTCTCTTGGAGTGGGCAATACTGTCACACTTGGCCTTGCCGGGGATGTAGATGCCACCATCCTGTGGGGAGATGGAAATATATCAAGAGTGACCACTGCCGGGTCACACACCCATGATTATGGTAAAGATGGAATATATTCTGTATCTGTAACAGGTAATGTGACTGAATATAATGGCTGGTTCATCTCCGACCGGACAAAACTAATAAGTATCGACAGCTGGGGACACCTGGGGTTCACTAGCATGTCATACGCTTTCCCACAAACACTCAGCCTGCTCTCCGTCCCAAACAACACAAAGGGCCTGGAATCCGTCACCAACATGATGGGCATGTTCTATTACTCTTCCCTGAATTCTGACCTCAGCGGATGGGATGTGTCGGGTGTAACCAATATGGTTTGTATGTTCCAGTATTCATCCTTCAACCAGGACATTGGCAGCTGGGATGTATCAAATGTCACCAGTATGGTGAGCATGTTTTCATTTTCTCCTTTTAATCAGGATATCAGTGGCTGGGATTTGTCGAATGTGGGAAGCACACAGGGTATGTTCTGGGGAAACAGCGATTTCAACCAGGACATCGGTGACTGGGATGTATCGAATATTAGTAATATGAACTGGATGTTTGAGGATGCTGCGAATTTCAACCAGGACATTGGAGAGTGGGATGTGTCAAACGTCACAACCATGCAGAATATGTTTAAAGCAGCCTCAGGCTTCAATCAGGACATTGGGGGCTGGGACGTATCAAATGTAAGTTATATGAATGAGATGTTCCGGAATGCTTCATCCTTTAACCAGGATCTTTCGGGATGGTGTGTTGAGCTTATTCCAAATGAACCCCCGAATTTTGATACTGGTGCAGATAGCTGGGTTTTGCCCCGGCCGGTTTGGGGGACCTGCCCGGAAGACGAAGACTAGTGTCATATTTCCTGAGAGGAAAATCAGCAGACCATATACTTGGTTATTCTAAAATAGGCTGTAACAAACAAGGTTTGTGCAGATAAAACAGCAATAACGTAAACGATCAGGCATCAAGAAGCGGAAATGCTTAAATATTGCGATGAAGCGCAGGGCACTTGTGAAAGCGCCTATACCCGGTGTTGTCATATGTCTCTGATAGCGCATTGGAATCCTATTAGAAAAAAAGTAAAAGCAGGTCAATTTTTAATGTTTTATGTTGCAAAACACAAAATAATGCACTAAATTTAAACAAGTGTTTGCTTTGTTGGAATGTGTCTGCCCCCGACCATGATAAAGATGCGGTTCTGTCCATTTTTTTAATAAAGAACAAGCTTTTGTAAATCACCCATTGATAAACCAACACCACCCCCTAAGCATGAACATTTCCTGGCAAGAGAGCAAATATTTTGTTTACCCGTTAGCGGTACTTGCGATGAGCCTGTTTGTCATCCTTGGATGCAGTGACGACGATCCGGAACCAAAGTTTGCTTTAACCCTGGAAGTAAATCCCGTGGAAGCAGGCGATGTAACTGGTGCAGGAACGTACGAAGCAGGGGCCCGGGTGCCAATTACAGCTACTGCCGGCGAAGGGTGGGAGTATGTCGGGTGGACTGGCGCTACCGGCTATGTTGATGACGCATCCTCAGCCGGGACTACGGTGACCATGCCCGGGTATGACATTGCCCTGACGGCAAACTTTCAGGAAGAAATTGTATATCCGGTTTTCGGCGACGGTGTGACGGATATTGATGGCAACGAATACATAACCGTGATCATCCGCAACATGGAGTGGATGGCAGAGAACCTGCGGGTGACCAGGTACAATAACGGTGATGCCATTCCCACGGATGTGAGTGATTCAGATTGGATAATCACAACAGAAGGTGCGTATGCAGTGTATGACCATAATCACTGGAGTGCTGAGGGTATTGATTCACCCGCTGAAATGGTTGATGCATATGGCAAACTGTATAACTGGTTCGCCATTGATGACGCCAGGGGGTTATGCCCGGAGGGCTGGCATGTGGCAAGTTTCATTGACTGGACTGAGTTGGTCGCGTATCTTTTGACGGAATACGGTTTCCATAACGACTGGGGCAGTGATGATCCAGAGGGTGTGGGAAATGCGCTAAGGTCCTGTCGCCAGGTGGATTCGCCCCTGGGGGGTGATTGCAACACTTCGGAACACCCCCGCTGGGATGCACACAGCATCCATTATGGTTTTGACAAATTCGGCTTATCAGCCCTGCCCGGTGGCTACCGCAATCTGAATGGCTATTACGAGGGTATCGGGAACGGTGGTTTCTGGTGGACTTCCACTGAATACTCAGCTGAATACGCCCATTGCTCCGGTATGAGAAAATACGATGGAAGTGTGGACCACATGGGCTATGTCAATAAGAACCTGGGTTTTAGCGTCCGATGTGTCAAAGACTAGCAATTCGATGCATGGCAAAACAGCCCCGGTCTTGATGCCCGGCATGGATCCCAGGCTTCAGATATCCGGCAGGGAGTAACTGCCGCAAAAGACGTTCGCAATAATCGGGATTGCCATTAAAACCAGAGCACCATGAAAGTAAAAATCAAATTTACGGTTTACCCAATGCTGGTTATTGCAATGGGGGTATTTTTTGTCGTTGGATGCAGTGACGATGATGACGAAACAATCCCTGATGATCAACCTGCCGGCAAAGTAACAGACATTGACGGTAACGATTACAAGACGGTAATCATTGGCAACCAGGAGTGGATGGCAGAAAACCTGCGTGTTACAAGGTACCGTAACGGTGATGCCATTCCCACAGGCCTGGGCAATGCAGATTGGACCATCACAAAAGAAGGTGCGTATGCGATTTATGACCATCATCGCCCGGGTACAGACGGCATTCATTCGCCCTCTTACATGGTTGAAGCATACGGAAAGCTGTATAACTGGCATGCTGTTGCTGATGCAAGAGGTCTGTGTCCTGAAGGCTGGCAGGTTCCCAGTGATGATGATTGGACAGAGCTGATTGATTATGTGGTTGATCAAGGGTTCCCTA
>PWRF01000125.1 GCA_003556325.1 Bacteroidales bacterium
GACATGCCTGAAAAGCCCTTTGCAGCGCTGGCAAAAGCCTTCAGCCTTTCTTCTGCCTTATGGTTGATGGTCCCTTCGGGGTATTCACCTTTCTCATTTCTTTCGCCTGCGGGCATCCCGGTAAGTATCTCCAACCCTTCATCAACATGCTTTACCGCGTAAATATGGAACTTGCCCTGCTCAGCGGCTTCAAGCACATCGTTGCGGAGCATGAGCTGGCCTTTGTTTGCTTCCGGTATAAGCACTCCCTGTTGTCCGTTGAGCCCTCGCTGTTTACATACTTCAAAAAATCCTTCGATCTTCTGGTTTACTCCTCCAACTGCTTGTACCTGGCCATGCTGGTTGACAGAGCCTGTTACGGCGATCCACTGGCGGATGGGAACTTTTGCCAGTGCCGACAGCAATGCATAAAGCTCGGCAGACGAAGCGCTGTCGCCTTCCACCCCTGAGTAACTTTGTTCAAATACCAGGCTTGCCAGCATGGATAGCGGCTGGTCGGGAAGGTACCGGCCGGCAATAAAACCGCTTAGGATCAGTACTCCTTTTGAGTGGATCGATCCCCCGAGTTTTGCTTCCCGTTCAATATCAATAACTTTTGGAGGGCCGACCCTGACACGTGCCGTGATCCTGCTGGGGTTGCCGAACATCAGTTCGCCGATCTGCAATACGGACAGCCCGTTAACCTGTCCTTCCTGCTCACCTTCGGTATCAATGAGCAGGCGTCCTTTGTCCGTTTCTTCCCTGAGTCGCTCCCGCAGGCGGTCAACCCGGAAAATCCGTGAATCTATGGCTTTCTGAACATCGCGGTCATTTACCACGTCGCGGCCGTCTTCGCTGGCCCAGTAATCAGCCTCTCTGAGAAGGTCGGTGAGCTCACGCATCTGGACCGATATTTTTTCCGCATCCCCGGAAATACGGGAAGCCTGCTCAATAATACGGCCGACAGCCTCTTTGTTAAAGGGCTGCAGTTTATCCCGCCGAACAAGGGTGGCAATCCATTTTGCATACAGGGAAGTAGATTCTGCCGTGCGGTCAATATATTCTTCAAAATCAACAGCCACTTTAAAAAAGTCCGCAAACTCATTATCCAGCTGATATAAAAGATAGTATATCAATCGCTCCCCGATAAGAACTACCTTTACATTCAGCGGGACCGGCTCCGGTTCAAGAGAGACGGTCGACATGAGGTGCAGTGCCTGGCCGAGGCTCTCGGTCTGCACCTCCCCTGCCTGCAAACAACGCTTCAGGCCCTCCCAGGCGTAGGGGTGCATGAGGACCTTGAATGCATCGAGCATCAGGTAGCCTCCGTTGGCACGATGCAAGGCCCCGGGCTTGATGAGGGTAAAGTCGGTGGTAAGGGCCCCCATCTGGGAGACATGTTCTATCCGGCCCACCAGGCTCTGGAAAGCAGGGTCGTCTTCGTAAACTACAGGCGCTCCTTCTGCCTTGCTATGATCCACCAAAACATTCACCTTATAGCGGTGAAAGATCGCTTCGGCAGGGTCAGGCTGCTGCATACCGGGGATCTGGGGCATCTGCTTCCTGCCATCCCTGGCCTCTTGAAATTGCTCAGCATGCCCGATCAGATCATTCTGAATGGCCTCGAGATGGTCTTTTACATCAGGCAGGTCGTCATACTTATCCTTTAGTTCATCAATAAGGGAGGAAGCGGTGGCTTTGACGATTTCCCGGCTAAGATCCCGGATCTTGTTTTGGGCCTCCCTCTTCCACTTAGGTTGCTGTTGAACAGTTTCCCCAAGCTCTTTTTGAAACTTCTGTATCTTTTCCTCAATCTCTTTTCTTTCATCTTCAGGCAATTCATTTATCTGTTCGGGCGATAACACGTTACCGTCTTTAATAGGTGCAAAAACTATCCCGGCGGGCGTTTCCATCAGGGAAATACCTTCTTTTTCGGCTTTTTCCTTAAGATCTGAAAAGCTTTTCTGCTGTTTGCCTTTAAACTCCTCTTCAATGTCCTGAAGGCGATTCCGGAACTCCTCGCTGTCAAAAGCCGAAGGGATAGCCCCGCGAAGGTCACGCAGCAATTCATCAATATCTTCGCTGAATCCCCTTGCACGGCCTGCCGGAAACTCCAGGCAAACAGGACGGTGCGACTCCTCGAAGTTGTTCACATAACACCACTCGGAAGGGACCTCTTCCCCCGCCGCCTTTTTGGTGAGAAACTCCTTTACAGAAGCATATTTTCCGGAACCGCTCGGCCCCATGGCATAGAGGTTAAAACCCTTTTGCCGGATGTTGAAGCCGAACTTCATCGACTCATAGGCACGCTCCTGGCCCACAGAATCGGACATGTCGCTCAGATCATCGGTTGTCTTGAAATCCAAATCCTTAAAGTTGTAGGGGATAAAAAGCTCTTCGTGTTTAATTTTCCATTTTTCCATAGGACTCGATATGTTTTATAGAGGTGAATATAAATAAGCCATCAGTATCCCGTCACAAATCCTGAAGTCAGTTTCCCTGCCGGGTTATATGCCTAAAGGATTCCAGAATCATTCCAAAAACGTCTCAGACAAACAAAATCTGTGCATAATTCACAGGTTGCCCGGCCCATCAAAGATACAGGGCCTGTATCCCGGAATGCCTGTTGATCTGAATACAGGAAAGTTGTTGAAGACTTTCTACATATCCGGGTGCTTTTTTCACAAAAAAAAACTATAGCATAGCCCGTTAAGGAGAAGAACAAATGAGTAAAAAATTCAATAAAACCGGACTATCCACCACCAAAAGAGGTGGCTTATACCCCGGTTTTTGCTTAGCACCGCGGATTTTTTCTGCGTAGAGGCCAGCGGGTAAAGCCCCACCGGAACATGACCACGCCCAAAGGACGTGGGTTTTCAAGTTAAACTAAACCTTCAGGATGCAAAATCAGGAGGATGACTCCCGGAGAAAAGAATACTTCCCGTTCGAAATTCGATACACCATGCACTCCTATCGTACGCTTTTGAAGAACACGTGTTCGCCAGCGAACACTTCCTCCGAACACAAGCCAGCAGAAAATTTCTGTATTTGTTTGATTTATAACTTTTTGTGATCTTTGGCACGCCTTTCGATATATTGAGGGTGAACACGAAAACAAAAAAATATAAACAATAAAACCCTCTGAGTCATGAAAACAAGAATTATCGCAACCATCGCCACCATCCTGATCAGCGCAAGCATCTTTACCGCAAATGCAAACACCGCAACCCTGACCTTTTACGACGCTAACGGAACTGAATTGACCATGCCGGTCATGGAAGAAGAAGCAGAAGCCATCCCTGCAGAAATAAAGGAACTGTTTCAAGAGGTTGAAAGCAAAGCACACAACCACGTGTTTGACATCCCCCGCTACAGCAAGCCGGAACAAGAAGAAGAACTGCCCTTCGACCTTGAAGAAGTGCTTGCCACCATCTAAAAAAAAGCATTCGACAGCCGTCCCAATCTAAGATTACTCCATAATTTCTCTTCAAGTTGTTTTGGTTTCCGGGTCTCCGCAGCACTGCAGAGACCCGGTTTTTTCTTTTACTTCTTACATTCGTTATTATTGATTATCACGAGGGGGGTGATATCTACCCAGGTCACATGCCGGACCGGAATATTTTGGTATTTTTGCCCACAAGCCGGACAAACAGGGATGGCTGCCTGCAAACATGCGGACAAAAGGGAGTCAGCCTGCAGGATCAACGCAATAGAAGCTTTTGCAGGCCGTTATTCCATAGGCTTTACAAAACACAGATAAGCAGGCAGCTGCTAAAAATCCGGACATGATCAAACGAGGGGCATTTCTGAACATCAGGCATTGGCGAATGACCGCAGGGATCGCGCTGGTAGTCCTTTTTTACGCCTGCGCCCATGTGGTTTCCCCTACAGGCGGGCCAAGGGATGAAGATCCGCCTGAAGTGGTGCGGAGCTCTCCTCCCAATTATTCGGCAAATTTTGACGACAACCAGATACGTATCTTCTTTAATGAGTTCGTCGCCTTACACAACATTCGCCAGCAGTTGCTGGTTTCGCCGCCTATGGAGACCATGCCGGAAGTCAGGATTCGCGGGCGTTCGATAGTGATGGACATCGAAGAAGACATGCGACCCAACACCACCTATAATTTCTTTTTCGGGGATGCCATCCGTGATATTACCGAGGGAAATGCCATCCCAAACTTCCAGTTTGTAGTTTCGACAGGCGATCATGTCGACTCGCTTGCTCTTGGAGGTCAGGTAAAAAACGCCTTTAACCTTGCACCGGAAGAGGGGGTATATGTTATGATCTACGACAACATATACGACTCGGTCCCTTACCTCGAAAGGCCTGTTTATCTCGCAAAAACAGACAAGAACGGAAAGTTCACCATCAGCAATATGGCTGAAGGGTCTTATAAGATGTTTGCTCTCGACGACCGGAACTATAATTTCAAATACGACCTGCCTGAGGAATGGATAGGTTTTCTCGACTCCCTGGTGAGTCCGCGTTATTTTGAGGCCGTACACGACACGCTGGAGGACGGCACGCTGAATCCCCTTCCGGATATCGGCCACAGCTATACTCTTTACCTTTTCCAGGAAGAGGACACCGTACAGCGCATCACCTCATCGCGACTTGTTCGCGAAGGACTGATAGAAATGGTTTTTCGTGTGCCTTTCGACTCGGCGCATGTCAGGGAGATCAAAGAGCCTTTTGACCAGCAATGGCATGTCCCGGAGTTTGGGATCTATCACGACACACTCAGAATATGGTTTGCTGAAACCGGACGTGACACACTTCACCTGGAGGTGCTTGACGGAGACCAGGTGCTGGACACTATCGTGCGCTCCACCCGGCCCCGCCGCCCGGCCCGGCAACCTGACGAGGAAGAAGAACCCGTATTGAACATTTCGCCCGAATTCAGGAGGCGCGGTGCAGTGCCTTTCTTCCGGCCATTGACACTGCGGAGCGAGCATCCGCTGGCAGAAATCGACACAGGCCGCATCCAGCTGTACATACACGACAGCATACCGCACCTCTCCCACTTTTATGTGACAGATCAAGCCCTGAGGACCGCGGAGATGTATCCACCCCTTGAAGAAGAGACATCCTACCGGCTCGATATCCTGCCCGGAGCATTTACCGATATCTACGGACTTACCAACGACACCCTCGGGATTTCCTTTACGACGAATTCACGGGAGAATTACGGTAACCTGATACTTGACGTGGAAGTGCCGGAAACAGGACACCAAAACATCCTGCAACTACTCAATACCGACCAGGACGTCCTGCAGGAAAAAATTATCAGCGAAGGAGGCAGATATGTGTTCAGACATCTTACCGCAAGCCGCTACCTGGTCAGGCTTATCGAAGACCTGGATGGCAGCGGATCCTGGACCACCGGGCACTATCTGCGTCAACGCCAACCCGAACCCGTTCACATGCTCTCCGACACCATCCAAATCCGCGAAAACTGGGACGTAGAAATGCCCTGGACCATCACCCCCTTTAACTCCATAACCCCTTAAACCCCTACCTTTTTACCCACTCCTGCAAATCCATACAACTTTTTGATTTTTGGATACAAACACCCTGTGCAGATTGCATAATCTTTCCTATATTTGCAGCAATTTTAACAGGGCGGCAGTCGTTATTTCATTGTTTTGCTAATTAATTAACAACTCGTGGCTTTCCGGCCTGCCGGTGCTATCCGGCAAAACCAACAGCCAATGCCTAATAACCAGGCACTTCGACATTTCGACATTTTGACTTTTTGACATTAACATTTCGCCATTAATTTAACCACATAACCATGGATATCTCACACATCGAACACATTGGAATTGCAGTCAAGAACCTTGAAGAATCCATCCGCTTTTACGAAGACGTGCTTGGGATGGAGTGTTATGCCATCGAGGAGGTGAGCGACCAAAAGGTAAAAACGGCGTTTTTCCGGGTGGGTCAGACCAAGATCGAACTGCTGGAATCGACCGATCCGGAAGGGCCCATTGGAAAATTCCTGGAGAAAAAAGGCGAAGGCGTGCAC
>PWRF01000002.1 GCA_003556325.1 Bacteroidales bacterium
CGATGTCGGGGGCAATTTCTGCCTTCATGCCATTGATAACGCTTTTGGTTCTTTCAGGGGTAAAGGCAGTGTTAAGCAAATCGGCAAAACGGTTTATGAAGTCCGTCCTGAAGCTGTCGTTTTCCAGGAAGCTTCGCAGCAGGAAGGTGGACCACGGCGGATTGGGCCATCCACTGGCGTCGGGCCTCGTGGCAAATGCAAGGGTATTGTTCTGGTGGGCATCATGTCCTCCCCAGAGGCCAAATCCAAAATCCGTGTCAAAGAGAAGCCAGCGCCACCGGCCGTCCTTGCCTTCCGGTGCGCCGGGATCGTAACTGGCGGCCCGGTAGCGCCAAAAGTCAATGTTGTTGCCTGGCCAGTCGGTATTGTCCGCATAGATATTTGCAATCTGGTAGTCAATAAAGTTTTCAGCATCTATGCGTGTCAGGATGTATTGATAGTGTGTGTCATCTTCGAGGCCATGGTCTTCAATATACTGAATGGTGGCTCTGTAGTGCAGATTATCGCCTTCCTTGGCTTCATCTTTCCCGGTCAGCAGGTCAAGATTCTCCTCTTCCACACCATAATTGCGCAGAAGGTAGTGCTTATCATAACGTTCCCGGATATTCTGGATGCCCCAGTATTCACCATTCAGGAATACAAGCGCAGGGCGGTATGCCTGTGTATCCATATGCATATGGCTGACGATAGCCTGGATGGCTGCATCCCGGAACATGGTCCGCGAGTCTTTTCCGGGTTCCCATATTTCTGTTGGGAAGTCATTGCCGGAGTTCCGTAAAATAAGGCGTTTGTAGTACTGTTCACCGGTGCCAAAAAAGTCATGGGTAAGATGAGAGTTCGAGTATTTGTTCCGGGCATAGAGTCTTAAAGACTTCATGGGAAAAGAGCGGGTGGCGCCACCATGGATACGAATGCCAATGTCTTGTGCCAGCAATCGCTCGTGTCCGTTTTGTTCAAAAAGCTCAATGTGTGCGGGATATTCATATTCTACGCCTCTCCGTCGCCAGTTTCCACGAAAAGGCCAGGTAAAGGTTTGTCCTGGATTGTCGATGCGCCATTGGTCGGCATCCACGCCGGGTGTATAGATCCCATCGTCATAATCAAAAAGATAATTTTCCTGGATGTTGATGGAGATCACCGGCAGGTGAAATTTGCCGGTACCGTCCGGGTGGACAAAATAGCTGTGGGTGATGATATCCGAGGGCAGAAAACCTTCCCTGTAGGCCCTGGCCCGGACCACCGTGCCTTTGAAAACCGGGTCATCAGGCATATAGTCAGGCGGCTGCACAGTGGCAGTTATCCGGGTAAGCTTATCTTCTTCGGCCGAACGATCCTGTAGGTGGATGCTTTCCTGGTAGAGCCGTGAACGGTAGGTATGATAAAGCGTATCTCCGAATGGGTCATCAGGATAAAAAGGATAGAAGTTCTTGTAAGGATACTCTGTGCCTCCCGTGTTGTTTAGGCAAGGCTCTGAACCATCCAGGGTAAAGACGATGATGACATCCGGGTCATCGTGCGTGAGTTCCAGGTCAAAAGCCTCTTGGTAAAAGCCGCTTTCTTTTGAAAACGCAGGCGGTTCAAGGATATCTTCAGCCCCCGGGGTAGTATTGGGGTGGCCCGGTGTCGGCTCATCAAAATAATACCATTGGTCGCCGCCATCGGGCTTTCTTCCAAACGAAACATCTGTAGGAATAAAGGTGGGCGGCAATTCATCGATACGCATCTGATCAGGACTCGTAAGCAGCACTTCTTCACCGGCGCTGGCAATGCTGAAGTTGGTATGCAGGGGTGCATCCGGATCATTACGGTCCTTTCCAGACGCCCATACCAGGAGAAATTCCCCCGGACCGATGCTGACATCGGGGAAGATCCACCTATAGGGGTTGTCATAATCATCAGAAAGCCCGAAGCCCAGCAGGTTAATGGTTTCTTCGCCAGCGTTGTACAGTTCGATCCAATCCTCGAAGTCGCCGTCCTCATCGGCATTGGTGGTGGCATTGGAAGCCAGTACTTCATTGATGACGATGCCTGGCACCTCTGAATTAGCTGCACAGGGCAGCAAACCGAAGGCCATAATCAGCAAAATAACTACCCGTGTATATGATCTGTCTTTCATTCCACCAGATATTTAGGATGACAGGCGCACTCTTGGGTCCAGACGGGCATACAGGATGTCAACCGCGATGTTGATAAGCACGAGCACCACCGATATAAGCAGCACGGCACCCATCAGCACGGGGAAATCGTAATATTCGAGTGCGTCAACAATCACCACTCCAATTCCTTTCCAGTCAAAAACATATTCGACAAAAACCGCACCTGCCATGAGAGAGGCGAACCATCCGGATATTGCGGTGATTACGGGATTCATTGCATTTTTCAGGGCATGCCGGGTAATAACCTTTGCTTCTGGGAGCCCTTTAGCCCGGGCGGTGCGGATAAAATCCTGAGCCATCACCTGGTTCAAGGAACTGCGGGTTAGTTCGGTGACTATCGCCAGGGGCCTGATGCCCAGTGTGACGGCTGGCAGGATCAGGTTTTTCCATTCGATATATTCGCCGCGTCCAAAATCGTCCACCTCGTACAAAGAACCTGTCATGCTCAACCCTGTGACATCGCCCAGCAGATAGGCAAACACCCAGGCAATGAGAATGGCTGCGAAGAAAGAGGGCAGGGACATCCCAAATACTGAAAAAACCAGCGCTGTGCGGCTCAGCCAGGGTTTTCGTTTCAGGGCGATAAAGGTACCGATGATCACACCAATGGCCATGGCAAAAAGGATAGATACACTGGCAAGCAGCAGGGTGTTGGGAAAGGCGCTGGCAAGTATTTCGGTTACCGGCCTGTCGCTCTGGTAAGAGCGTCTGAGATAGGGTTTCTTGATCACGAGGGTGTACTCACCTGCACTAAGAAGGCTGCGGTAGGAATAAGTTGCCGGGTCGAGGTAGATCAGGCTTTCCCTGGCCTGATGCCGGTGCACACTCACCGGCGAGAGGTCGTTAAGATAATGCAGGTATTGTTTATGAACAGGCCTGTCGAGTCCCAGATCACGTTGGATGGCTTCTACCGATGTAATGTCGGCCCGTTGCCCCAGCATCATCCTTGCGGGGTCACCGGGCAAGACAGTAAACAAAAGAAAGACCACTGTGACTACACCAAACAGCACCCACAGCCCATACCATAAACGCCTGATCAGGAATTTAATCATTCCAGCTCCAGTTTAATTAGGGCAAAAACGGCATAGTTAATAATGTCAAAATAGTTGGCATCAATCCCCTCCGAAAACTCGGTTTTTCCCTGGTTATCCTCTATTTGCTTGATCCTTAAAAGTTTCATAAGGATAATGTCTGCGAGGGAAGATACGCGCATATCGCGCCATGCCTCTCCATAGTCGTGGTTTTTATTATGCATCAGCTCACGCGCCTTCTCAAAATAGCGGCTATACAGGTCCGTGGCTTCCTTTTCCGTTATGTCGATGCTGTCGCTGACGCCGAGCTCCAGCTGGATCAATCCGATGATAGCATAGTTAACGATACCGACAAACTCCGGGGCGATTCCTTCAAGGATTTTTTGCGTACCTTTGCTTTGCAAAGACCGTATCCGCTGGGCTTTGATGTAAATCTGATCTGTCAGTGAGCTGGGCCGGAGTATGCGCCATGCACTCCCATAGTCTTTCATCTTATTGGTAAAGACATCCCTGCACATATCGACAACCTGCGAGTATTGCTGATCTGTATTTGTTTCCTGGCTCATGACATGTGGTCTTAATTGAATACTGAAGAAAACGATATACAGCCGATGACAAGAGAGGAGTTTTTCATCCCTGGCAAGACCATTAACTGTAAAGGCAAAATTATAAATTTATCCTCACCTTTGGTAATGGCGGTGATGAATATTACGCCAGATTCATTTTATGACGGGGGAAGTTACAGTACCCCACTGGACGCCATTAATAAAGCTGAAAAGTTCCTGAACGAGGGGGCTGATATAATCGATATGGGGGCTGCATCGAGCCGGCCGGGAGCTGCAATAGTTGATCCCGCCACCGAACAGGAACGGCTCATGCCGGCACTCAGGGCTGTTATAAAACAATTTCCAAAGGCCGTCATTTCTATCGACACGTATCATTCGGGCACTGCTGAAATGGCCATTGAGGCGGGTGCCCATATCATCAACGACATATCTGCAGGAAGCATAGATGATCAGATGTTTGAGACCGTAGCCCGGTTAAAGGTCCCTTATATCATGATGCATATGCAGGGACGGCCGGATAACATGCAGCAAAACCCTCAATACAAAAGCCTTACCAGGGAGGTCATCCGTTTTTTCTCGGAGAGGGTCCAAAAACTGAAAAACCTCGGTGTTCATGACATCATCATCGACCCGGGGTTTGGCTTTGGCAAGACCCTTGAACATAACTACCAGCTGCTTTCTGACCTTGAATATTTCAGAATTTTTGAGCTCCCGCTGCTCGTAGGGTTCTCCCGGAAGTCGATGATCTGCAAGGTGCTGGGTGTTCCTCCGGCAGCCGCTCTCAACGGCACTACAGTGCTTAACACCATTGCTCTTACCCGGGGTGCCGACATACTGCGTGTGCACGACGTCAGAGAGGCCCGTGAAGCAATAAAAATCGTCGGTTTTTTCAAAAAGCAGCGATAAATCTGTATCTTTACCAAGCTCTGAACAAAAAATACTGGTATGGCTTCATATTTCGTAACCGGGTTTCTTCAGATAAGGTTGCTGGATATCCTCGACATCCTCCTGGTTGCCTTACTGATATACCAGTTATACATCCTGATTCGCGGAACAGGCGCCATGAACATATTTCTTGGGATCCTGTCCATATATCTTATCTGGTGGCTGGTCAGGATCTTTGAGATGGAGATGCTGGCGGCCATTTTGGGACAGTTCATATCCGTCGGTGTGCTGGCCCTGATCATCGTCTTTCAGCCCGAGATACGGAAGTTCCTCTTGGTGTTGGGAAAACGAAGTATTATCCAGCGGGGCTCCAAAACATTCTTCAAGGGATTGTGGCAAATGGAAGAGGAGCGGGAGCTTAACATACCGGCCATTGTAAATGCTTTTGAATCCTTCTCCGAGCAAAAAACCGGTGCCCTGCTGGTGATAACGCACGAAAACGACCTTGAGTCTTTCATTGAAACCGGGCAACGGATGGATGCCGAGATATCTGAACAACTGCTGGGCTCTATCTTTTTTAAAAACAGCCCCTTACACGACGGCGCCGTGATCATCTCCAACAACAGGATCCGGGCGGCCCGCTGTGTGCTGCCGGTGTCAGCAATCAGACGAATACCGGCCTCGCTCGGATTACGCCACAGGGCAGCCATAGGTATCACAGAACAATCCGATGCTGTAGCGCTGATCGTCAGTGAGCAGAACGGAAAAATATCGTGGTGCAAGGAAGGCAAGATCACAAGAAATATCAAACCTCTCCAGCTAAAGGAGTTCCTTGCAAAAGAATTTTTGGAGGATAAAGGGGGGCAGGCAGCAGGCAGTGAAAAACTGTCTTTCCTGAAACAACTCATAAAAAACAGGAAAAAAACATGATACTAATAGCCGACAGTGGCAGTACCAAAACCGATTGGGTACTGTTAAACCAATCCAATATACTGCAAACCTTCAAAACCCCCGGAATTAACCCCTATTTTTCCGGCACAGCGGAGATCACAGATATTCTCAGGGAGACTTTTTCAAATCATATCGGGAGTGGCACTATCAGTGAGGTCTATTTTTACGGGGCGGGATGCTCCTCGCCAGACAAGCAAAAGGTTGTTGAGGATGCACTCCAGGCTGTTTTCCCGGGAAAAAAGACAGAGGTCGAGCACGATATGCTGGCAGCCGCCCGGGCACTGTTTGCCAACAAGCCTGGTATTGCCTGTATTCTCGGTACCGGTTCCAATGCCTGTGCTTACGATGGCGGGGATATATCTGAAAGCCTTTTCTCACTGGGGTATATGTTTGGTGATGAAGGCAGCGGGGCACATCTTGGCAAAACCTACATCGCTGATCACCTGAAGGAAAAATCGCCTCCCGAAATTATGACTGCATTCGCAAAGCGCTACGGGTTAAGCCGGGAAGATATTTTGACGGAAATATACAGAAAATCCAACCCCAACCGCTTTCTGGCGTCATTTACCCATTTCCTTAAAGAGCATCTCAGCCACCCTTACGTTCATAACCTGGTAAAATCTTGCTTTGAAGCTTTCTTCTCAGAACAGGTGAGCCGTTTTTATGCCTTCAGGAAATACAACCTGGGATGCATAGGGTCGGTCGCCTATCACTTTCGGGATGTATTCGGTCAGGTGGCCGCCGAAAATAAAGCTGTGGTGGAAAACATCATGGTATCGCCCATGGAAGGATTGATAAAATATCACCTGGAAAACTAATCATCGGCGGGTCTTGTCGACGATGAGGCCGAGTATTTTTTCTTTCTCATCAGGATGGCACCAATGGGCATCGTCGTATCGCCTGAACCATGTCAATTGCCTTTTGGCATAGCGCCGTGTGTTTGTCTTGATTTTTTCAATCGCCTCTGAAAGACTCCATTTATTTGACAACCAAGCGTATATCTCTTTATAGCCTACGGTATTCAGGGCATTGTAATTCCTGAAGCCAAACAGCTGCCAGGCTTCTTCCACCAACCCGTCCTCAACCATTTGCAATGTCCGCCTGTTGATGCGGTCAAACAGCTCTTCCCTGGGCCTGTCGAGAATAATTTTTATTGTGTTGAAGGGTCTTTCCCTTTTTGAGCTTTTCCTGAGAGCAGAGAATTTCTTCCCGGTGGTTAAAAATATTTCCATGGCGCGCATCATGCGGTTCGGATTGGCTTTGTCAACCAGGTCATAGTATTGCGGATCTGTTTGTTTAAGCCACCTTCGGAGACCCTGCAGCCCTTCGCGCGCATAAAAGCACTGCACTTCCTTTCGTATATCGCTGCCGACATCCGGAATATCATCGATGCCGTGCATAAGTGTATCAATATACAAACCTGAGCCGCCTGTCAATATGACCGTATGGTGATGCTGAAACAAAGTTTCAAGTTTAGCTAAGGCGTCTCTCTCGTACATGGATACATTGTAATAGTCGTGCAGGGAGAGATGCCCGATAAGGTGATGCGGCACCTCGTTAAGCTCTTTTTGGGAGGGGCTGGCAGTGCCAATGGAAAGTTCACGATAAAACTGCCTGGCATCGGCAGAAAGGATATGTGTGTTGAGCTCTTTAGCTATCCGGATGCTGACGCTTGTCTTACCCACAGCAGTAGGGCCTGTGATCAGAACGAGGGTATGCTTCTTACTGTTCAGACTCATCTTTGTCAGGCTCCGGGCCTTCGTCATCATAATAATCCTCACCGCCTTCTATCTGGTCAAAGTCAGAAAGGTCTTCCGGGGGAGCGTTTCCATCGCCGTATGAGAAATCCATCGGTGTTTCCACCCCCGGGATCTGCTTGGGAGTAGCCATCAGTTCGCGCGGAACGGCTCCCAGGGATTTGCTGATGCGCGGATAGCTATGCTTGTCGCTGGCGGGTTCTATTTTGGTAAGTTCGATATAAAAATTCCATTCGTTCAGATTGTCGTATACAAACAACAACCTTTGATGGGTGTCATCAATATAATCTTTTAACAAAGCCTCGTTCATGACCACCTCACCGCCTTGCTTTTCGCTTTCTTCTGTTTCTGATTCCTCTCCGGGAGGCGATTGCGGATTCATGTCCACAAGCTGAATTTCCTTTTGCTTCCGGTAGCGATGGTCACAAATAAAAAAAGAGGCAAGCATTCCGGGGTCCAGGCCAAGATTTCCCAGCAAGGCCTGATGGAAATCTTCGAAAGTCTGATCGGCCAGCAACTCAATCTCCCTGAGAAAATCCTCGTGATCCTCAAATGTTATTTTAAAACGATAAATAAGCATGCCGTTGTCATATTGTTCCTGGGTAAAAAATCAGCTTTTTTACAAAAGTAAGGATTAATATGCTGAATGGTCTGTTTTTAGTCCCAATTTTTCGCCCTCTTTTTCCATCAACTCAAGGGCTGCTTCCCGTTCATTGGGTATCTTACCATCCAGGATGGCCTCTCTAATGGCCGTTTTAATAATACCCACCTCTTTGCCGGGAGGTATTTTAAAGGCCTCCATGATATCTTCGCCGGAAACGGGAGGCTGCCAATTACGCAAGCGGTCTTTTTCTTCGATCTCAACAAGCTTTTTTCTGACCAGGCGGAAGTTGTCAAGGTATTTTCTTACTTTGTCGCGGTTGCCGGAGGTGATATCTGCTTCGCATAAGAGCATGAGGTCATCGATATCATCACCCGCCTCAAAAAGAAGCCTGCGCACGGCAGAGTCGGTAACAACGGTTTCTGTAAGTGCGATAGGCCGCAGATGAAGGTGTACCAGTTTCTGTACATACCTCATTTTCTCATTCATGGGGAGCTTTAGCCGCCGGAAAATCCCCGGGACCATTTTTTTGCCGAGATACTCGTGGCCATGAAAGGTCCATCCGGCCTCTTTGTCGTAGCGCTTTGTGGCCGGTTTGGCAATGTCGTGCAACAGGGCAGCCCATCTGAGCCAAAGGTTCCCGGTGTTTTGTGCGAGATTGTCCAGCACCTGCACGGTGTGATAGAAGTTGTCTTTATGAGCTTTTCCATTGACAATTTCCACACCATGGAGATCGTCCAGTTCAGGGAAAAATTGTTTTAAAAGATTTGCTGCCCTGAGCATTTTAATCCCCCGTCCGGGAACATCAGAAAGCATGATCTTGTTAAATTCTTCCATTACTCTCTCTGCCGACACGATCCTGAGTCGCTCCGCATTCCGGATAATGGCGTCAAACGAAGCAGGGTCAATCTCAAAGTTGAGTTGTGTGGCAAAACGCACTGCACGCATCATACGGAGCGGGTCATCGGAATAGGTAATGCCCGGGTCGAGGGGTGTGCGAATCACCTTGTCCTGAAGATCCTGGATGCCGTTAAAAGGGTCGAGCAGTGTGCCAAAATCTTTTTTGTTGAGACTTATTGCCATGGCGTTTATGGTAAAGTCACGCCGGCGCATGTCATCCTCGAGGGTACCGTCTTCTACCAGGGGTTTTCTGGAATCAGCGCGGTAGGACTCCTTCCGGGCGCCCACAAATTCAACCTCCCATGAGCGGTAACGCAACATGGCGGTGCCAAAGTTTTTAAACACTCTGACACTTCCCTTCTTCCCTGTTTTTTCCGCAACACGTGAAGCAAGCTCAATACCGTTGCCCACCACCACTACATCCAGGTCTTTTGAGTTCCGGTTCAGCAATACATCCCGGACCCATCCGCCGATAAGGTAAGCAGGCCGCCGCATATCCCGAGCTGCATCAGCAATAAGCCGGATCAACTCATTGTCAAGGTGAGCTTCAAAAGCGTCATGCTTTTTTCTTTCCTCGTTCATCCGGATCACTATTAATTCCTGATAATCTGCAGTTCGTTGTGGGAGTCGATTTTAACGATGGTAGAGGGTTTCGGCCTGGCAATCGCCTGGTATTTCACAGGTACTATATGATCAACAGCCTCTTTGATGGGTTCCACAATGTTGCTGAACGAAAACGGACTTGGAGCACCCGTTACGTTGGCAGATGTTGAGGTAATGGGTTTTCCGAGCTTTGCCAGCAAACGCTGGCAGAAATCGTGCCTGGGGATCCTTATGGCAACGGAGCCATCCTCGGCAACCACACTGCGTGGCAAGTTGCGCGCACCGGGATATATGACGGTCAGGGGCTCCGAAACACTGGCCAGCAATTCAATAGCAATTTCCGGAACGTGTTTAACATATTGCCGCAACATGTCAAGGTCATTGACCAGTATAATAAGTGACCTTTCGCGCACACGCTCCTTAATGCGAAACACTTTTTCCACAGCAACAACCTTCGTGGCATCACAGCCTATACCCCATATCGTATCAGTGGGATACAGTATAGTGCCTCCGTTCTCCAGAACACTGCATGCTTTGTTTATATCTTCATGTACTGACATAATTACAATCTCCTGAATACTTGATGGGACAAATCCAATCAAATGATATGTTTCAATTCTTATGCCAAAACCCTCAACTCTCTGCCACTATTTGCATCATCGCCATAAAACCTACTGTATCACGGGTTTACACTGCCACCTGGTGCTCCCGAAGGGCTTCATTCAAACTGGTTTTTCTATCGGTACTTGCTTTTCTCTTACCGATTATCAATGCACACGGGACGTGATATGTCCCCGATGGAAACTCCTTGGGGATGCTTCCGGGGATCACCACCGAACGTTTGGGTATACGTCCGTGGTATTCTATGGTTTCATCCCCGCTGACATCCAGTATCCTGGTGGATGCTGTAAGTACAACGTTGGCGCCCAGTACAGCCTCCTCTTCAATACGGACCCCTTCCACAACAATACAGCGGGATCCTATAAAGCTATGATCTTCAACAATTACAGGCGCTGCCTGAACCGGCTCAAGCACCCCTCCAATACCAACTCCTCCGCTAAGGTGCACATTCCGTCCAATCTGGGCACAACTACCCACGGTTGCCCAGGTATCTACCATCGTCCCCGATCCTACCCAAGCACCGATATTAACGTATGACGGCATCATCACAACTCCTTTTTCAAGGTATGCGCCATGTCTTGCAATCGCATGGGGCACGACCCGGACGCCCATATCCTTGTACCCTTTCTTCAGGGGAATTTTGTCATGGAACTCAAAAGGCCCTACTTCCAGCGTTTGCATTTTTCGTAAAGGAAAATATAGAATTACAGCTTTTTTCACCCAATCATGCACTATCCAATCCCCCTCGTGTTTTTCAGCAACACGCAAAAGCCCCCTGTCAAGCATGGAAACAGCTTCTGTGATTGCATCGCGCGTATTGTCATGGGCTAACAAATCCCGGTCTTCCCATGCTCTCTCAATAATTTCCTGTATCTCTTTCATTGCTGAATACGGTTTGCAGGGTTTTATCAACTGGCAACCCAAGGCCTGAAACGACTACAGATGAACATCCGGTCCATTTAATACATTAAGCCGGCGAGTGGGTTCAATAACAGGAGTAACCCCGCAGGGCCTTTGAAGCTGCCTTGCAAAGATAGCACTATTTTGGCCTGTTGCAAGAGAAATAGAATTCTGGTCATAGTTATGTATCTTTGCATAAAAATGAGATGGGACGCATAGTAGCCATAGACTATGGCCAGAAACGTGTGGGTTTGGCTGTAACGGATGAGATGCAGATGATCGCCGGCGGACTTGCCACGGTGCATGTAAAGGATGTCATTGCATTTCTTAAAGACTATTGCAGCCGGGAAAATGTTGAGCGCTTCGTGGTGGGTGAGCCCTTCGACATGCAAAACAAAGCATCCGACGCATCACGATACATCGAGCCCTTTGTCAAACACCTTCGCAAACAATTTCCGGATATTCCCGTTGAAAGAATAGATGAGCGATTTACATCTCAGATGGCAATGCGCACTATGATTGATGCCGGGCTGAAAAAAAAAGCCAGGCAGAACAAGTCACTGGTTGACACCATAAGCGCTACGATCATCCTACAGTATTATTTGCAAAAAATTGAAAGCGACAGGAGAAAATGAGTATAAAACCTATTGTAGCCTATGGCGATCCTGTATTAAAAAAGAAAGCCTCCCCTATCGATAAAGATCATCAAGGCCTGCAACAAATTATTGCAGATATGTGGGATACCATGTATAACGCCGAGGGGGTTGGACTTGCCGCTCCGCAAATCGGGGAAAGCATCAGACTTTTTGTCATTGATGCCAATCCTTTTGCCGGGGAAGACCCCGTATTGGATGGGTTTAAAAAAGTGTTCATCAATGCCGAGATCACTGAAGAAAAAGGCAAAGAGTGGCTTTTTAATGAGGGATGCCTGAGTTTTCCCGAACTGCGGGAAGACCTGCAGCGCAAGCCGGAGATAACCATCAGGTACCAGGACGAGAACTTTAACCGGCATGAAGAAACCTACAAAGGGATTGCAGCTCGTATCATACAGCACGAATACGACCATATCGAAGGCAAGCTTATGGTCGACCATATCTCACCATTAAAGAAGACATTGCTGAGAAAGAAACTGAGCAACATCTCCAGGGGATTGGTAAGCGTCAATTATCCAATGAAATTTCCACTTAGAGGAGGTAAACGATAAATGTATCAGACACATCGCCTGCAGAACGGCATCAGGTTGATTCACAGACAAAGCACTTCTCCGGTAGCCCATTGCGGCCTGTTCGTAAATGTTGGCTCCCGCGATGAACATGCTGAAGAACAAGGGCTGGCACATTTCATAGAACACGTCATCTTTAAAGGCACGCACCGGCGAAAGTCTTTCCACATAATGAGCCACATGGAAAACGTAGGTGGCGAAATAAATGCCTTTACATCCAAAGAGGAAACCTGCATATACAGTTCTTTCATGCACCCCTACTATGAAAGATGGTTCGACGTCGTGTCTGATATTACATTGCATTCATCGTTTCCCGACAAAGAGCTGGCGAAGGAAAAAGACATTGTTATTGATGAGATAAACTCATACCTGGACACCCCTTCCGAACAGATCATCGATGATTTTGACGAAGTCGTTTTTGATACGCACCCGCTGGGGAGAAATATCCTTGGAACACCTGAACACCTGAAAACCTTCAACAGGGATTCCATCCAAAATTTTATCGCCAGGCATTATGTAAGCGAAGAAATGGTGATCTGCTCAGTGGGAAATATCCCCTTCAGGCGGCTTATATACCTGGCCGACAAATATTTTGGTGCCTTGCAGCAAAACAGCAGGGTCCATAACCGAAAACCCTCCTCGGATTACAGGAAACGAAGCGAAACCGTTACCAGGCAGAATCACCAGGCACACTGCATGACCGGAAGCCCTGCCTACAGCCTGCAAAGCAAGCACAAAACGGCTCTTCAGCTTCTTAACAACATACTCGGGGGCCCGGGTCTTACCGCACGGCTCAACATGTCGGTCAGGGAAAAACACGGATTCTGCTACCATATCGAAAGCATGTACCAGCCCTATTCGGATTCGGGTATATGGGGTATATATTTTGGAACCGACCCCGGCTTTGTTGAGAAAACCATGAAACTGGTGCACAAAGAACTGGGCAAACTCAGGGAGAAGCCCCTTGGTTCCCTGCAGATCAAGCGGGCAAAAAACCAATTATGCGGGCAAGTGAATATCGCACGGGAATCCAACCTCAACGAAATGCTTTATATCGGCAAACAAATGCTGCATTTCAACCGTTGCGACACCCTCGATGAGATAAATAAGCGCATCGGAAATGTTACCGGCAAAGAAATGATGGAGGTTGCCAACGAGGTGCTCGATGAAAGGCAACTCAGCAAACTTGTTTACACTTCCGGCTGATCATAGCCGGAGACAGGGCAATCAGGGATGTAAATTTTTACAACTTTTAACCCTCGCCTATGCACAATCCAAAAACCATTCATATTGCAATACCTGCGATGAACGAAGCAGACTGGCTTCCTGTCACTTTACGTCATATCAGGGAAGAAGATACACGCAATGTAAGGATCTGGATCTGTGTAAACCAGCCGGAGACCTACCGTAATGACCCGGATAAATCATCTGTCTGTGAAAACAACCAAAAAACCCTCGACTTCTTAAACGGGCTGAAAGCAGACAATTTGCATGTACTGGATCGCAGCAGTCACGGCAATGGATGGACTGGCAAACGCCATGGCGTAGGCCAGGCACGAAAGGTGCTGATGGATGCAATCAACAAAAATTCCGGTGCTGATGACCTTATCGTGAGTATGGATGCAGACACCACCTTTGACCCGGGCTACCTAGCGTCCATAAGAGAGTGCTTTGCACATCACGAGAAAGCAATCGCACTATCAAACCCTTACTATCACAAGCTTAGCGGCGACAACAGGCTTGACAGGGCCATGCTTCGTTACGAGATCTACATGCGGCATTATGCCGTGAACATGTGGCGCATTGGATCGCCCTACAACTTCACAGCTTTGGGATCCGCTATAGCCGTTCCCATCCGTGCCTACCGCAAAGCAGGCGGTATCACAGCGAAAAAAAGCGGTGAGGATTTTTACTTCCTTCAAAAACTGCGTAAAACTGGCTGGATATGTAACTATAACACTCATAATGTGTATCCGGGCACACGATACAGCGACCGTGTATTTTTTGGCACAGGACCAGCCCTTATAAAAGGGAGCCAGGGCGACTGGAAGAGCTATCCTATATACAGCCATAAATTGTTCAACAGGATAAAAGAGACCATTGACTGCTTCCCAAAGCTTTACAGGGAAAAACCTGACACGCCCATGTCGTCCTTCCTTGCTGCGCAGTTCAGAGAAAAAGACCCCTTCGAGCCCCTGAGGCAAAACGCCTCCGGCAGAGAACACTTCGTACATGCCTGCCATGAAAAAGTAGACGGCCTCAGAACTTTGCAGTTTCTGAAAACTGAATCAGCAAAGCTTGCCGGCAGCGACGAGCAAAATCTGAAGGACTTTTTTAAAACCTGCTACCCCCGGATGCTTGCCGGGGCGGAATCCGAAGGGCAGTTTCAGAAGGCCAGTAACCTGCAGGAGAGTGATCTCAACAAGCTGGATTTTCAGAATTCTCCTGTTCCATTGCTGGATACAATCAGGAATATTTTGAGGGACATAGAACAAGATTACCAAAAAAAGGACGCATATGAGAGTTTACGATGAAAAATCGCTGGTGGTGATAACCGGTCCGACTGCAACAGGCAAAACGAAGCTTTCAGCAAAGCTTGCCAGCAGGCTGGATGGAGAGATCATCAGCGCCGACTCACGACAGGTCTATAGAGGGATGGATATCGGCACAGGTAAAGATCTCGGGGATTACGTTGCAGAAGGGGAAAAGATCCCCTATCACCTGGTGGATATCAGAGAGCCGGGATACGAGTACAATGTATACGAATTTCAAAACGACTTTCTGCAAGCGTTTGAAGACATCAGCGACCGTGGGAAACTGCCCATATTATGCGGGGGCACAGGATTATATATCGAAGCTGCCATAAGCGGGTACCGCTTCATCAGCGTGCCTGAGAACAAAGAGTTGCGCAAGGAGTTGAGTGATGTGCCAATGGACAAACTGGTTGAAATGCTCAGCAGCATGAAAAAATTGCACAACACAACGGATATTACCGACCGGGAACGACTGGTAAGAGCTCTTGAGATTGCCATCTATGAAATAGAGCACAACCACAAAGACCTGAAGTACCCCAGGGTAAACCCCATACTTTTTGCCTTGCATTTTGAGCGCGCGGAACTGCGCAGGCGCATCACAGAACGGCTGGAAAAGCGGATCGAAAAAGACATGATCCAGGAAGTGCGCGAATTGCTCAACAGCGGCCTGGATGCATCACAACTGAGGTTTTATGGGCTGGAGTACAGGTTTGTGACCGATTATATTACCGGGGCTCTCTCATACAACGAAATGTTCAACAAGCTAAATACCGCTATTCATCAGTTCGCAAAAAGGCAAATGACCTGGTTCAGGCGCATGGAAAGAAAGGGGTATACGATTCACTGGATCGCCGGATCAATACCGGAGGAAGACAAAGTGCAAACAGTGTTCTCATTCATCAAGAACTACACAGAGAACCGCTAAGGGTTTGGAATGACGAATTCGACTGGCTGCCAGGCGCTCCCGCAGGAAAGGCACACCCGCATCGCATTCAAAACAATTCGACACGCTATGGCTTAAAGTGTTATATAGCACAACATATCACTTAAGTACTGCAAACACCATGGGCGGGCCAGTGCAGATCGCACCAGAATCAGAAACGGTATGACAGGCCCAGGCCAAGCATTTGTTTTACCTGCAGCTTCTTCTTAAAATCTCCGGTTTCCAATCCATCGTCATCCAAAACAGGTATGGGAGTGTTATGATCATATATCATGTGAACGAAAAAACTGGCTGTGATATACCTGTTAATTTTCATATTAATCGATGTTTCCCAGTCCAGGTCTGTGTTTTTCCGATTCGAGCTGTCCTCGTCAATAAGATTGTTAAATAGGGTAAGTCTTGATTCAACACTTATATCTTCAAACACCTCCTTGTCAAACATCAATGAAAGCAAGGCCCCGAACTCGGCTCTTACATTACTGCCTTTATCAACCCCAAAAGCACCTTTGTCAGACAGGTCCTGGTCCAGCACAAAGGTAAATTTTCCGGAAGCTGGCGACAAAAATACAGACAGGAATTCCCAGGGCTTGTATTCCATACCCACAGAGGTTGTAAGAACACCCGGTGACATAAAACGGGAAACTACCACGCTGTCGTTGGGATAGTTATAGCCTTTGTAAAACTGGCTCCGGAAGTCAAGAAGGACGGAGGTACTGAACCTGGGAGATAATTCCCGGCCTGTTTTTGAGATCAGATGCAGGCGGTCTTCGTTCTTACGAAGCGGGGTATCTTCTGTTTTTAATATGCCAAAAGCCATGTTCAACCGGTTTTCCCATGTAAACCTCTCTCTTTTCATATTCGCTGTGAGATTAATTACTGAGGTTGACGCTATGCTGTTCTCTCCGCCCTGTGCCCAGTTGCTGAAAGATACCTGGTTCAGCTGCTGGCTGAAGAAACCGCTGAAAACCCATTCTTCCTTGTCGTTTTCCACCTCAGCCTCATCAGCTGCAGCAATAAGAGGGAATACAAACAAAATTCCCATGATGATTGTCGTAGTTGATGTGATAATTTTTTTCATACCTGGTGTATTTTGTAAAAAAAAAGCGAAAGTCAGAAGATCTGCAGCAAAGGTAGTATTTATGAAGTATATGATTAATGACTTATTATTAATCTTCCTGAAAACCGCTTTGCTTTACTTCGTGAAGGCTCTATTCAAAAATAGCACACATTTATGCCAGCTTAGGATTCTGTTTGATCTGTTATAAATTCTGTCAAAACGTCGAAAGGTCTGCTTTTGGCAATTGTGACACACAGGCTCCGGCCATACTGCGGGCAAAGCAATCAAAGGAACAGGATGTTATCTGGATAACCCGGGCCGGAAAAACTTTATCCGGCGTTCTTTTGTTATATTTGCAAGTAACAGTTGTTTATAAACAGGTAAAGGTTTTCATTTTATGGACAGGAAGGTTTTTTTAATCAGCGGAGGAAGTTCCGGCATAGGGCTTTCAATTGCAGACCGGCTCGTTCAAGACGGACATCAGGTAATCTCATTAAGCAGAAGCCCTGAAAAAGTAGAACGTGCGTTGAAGGAAATGCCCCACCTGAAGGATGAGGTCGATTTTGTCAACGGCGATATTTCGGATCCGGGTGATGCCGACAGGCTATTCAGAGAGATTGAAGCAAAATACGGAAAGCTGGATGGTCTTGTTAACAATGCCGGTGTCCTCACCAAGGGCACCATAGAGACCGTCAGTGTGGAGGACTGGCAGTTTACGCTGGACGTCAATCTCACAGGGCCTTATATTCTGACCAGGGCCATGCTGCCCCTCTTGCGTAATGCAGGTTCGGCTTCCGTGGTGAACATATCATCCGTTGCGGGATTAAAACCTGGCACCAGTGTAGCGTATTCGGTTTCCAAGGCGGGTCTCGACATGCTTACCCGTTTTCTGGCCGGCGACCTGGGCCCTTATAACATACGTGTCAATTCAGTAAATCCCGGGCTGGTAAGAACTCACATCCATCTCGACAACAAGGTTTTTGCTGACCGGGAGTCTTATGAGGCCATGCTTGAAAAAGCAAGGCCACGTTATCCTATTGGCCGGATAGGCGAACCCGAAGACATTTCGGCCCTGGTGACATTCCTTCTGTCGGATGAAGCCTCGTGGATCACGGGCAGCATCATCGCAGCCGACGGTGGCGTGATGGTGGAAAACGACCTGATACCCCCAAAGAAATAAGACCGGAGTCCGTATCTTTCAATTCATGGAGCCAGACTTGCAGACTGGAGCATAGATAATGGTACATTTATCAATTATCCTATGTGGTTTGTTTTCTGTTTTTTGACCCTGGCATGCTGTTTTTTATCCCTGCCACACTGACTCTTACTTTTTCACGTGCAGGCCGCACTCCTTGGATTCCGGCTGCTCCCACCACCAACGTCCGGCCCGTATGTCTTCCCCGTCCATAACAGCCCGTGTGCAGGGCTTGCAGCCAAGGCTCGGATAGCCTTCATCATGCAGGGAGTTGTATGGGATATCGTGAGCATGAATATAATCCCATACCCTGGCTTCCGACCATTCAAGCAAAGGATTAATTTTGATTATCTGGTTTGATTCATCCCACTCCACAAGCTGCAAATCGTTACGTGTTGGGGATTGCTCACGGCGTAAACCGGTAATCCAGACTTCCTGACCCTTTAATGCCCTTTGCAAAGGTTCTATCTTGCGAACATGGCAGCACTTCTTCCTGTTTTCCACACTGTAATAAAAAAGATTTATCCCTTTCTCATTTACCATGTCCTCAACAGCCTTTCTGTCAGGAAACATGATACGGACAGATACTCCAAACCGCTTTTGCGTCTTTTCAATAAGATCGTAGGTTTCATAGAAAAGGCGCCCGGTGTCGAGCGTAAAAATCCGGGGGGCATCCATTACGTCAACCATCATATGTGTAATAACCTGGTCTTCAGCTCCCATACTTGATGAAAAAACAACCTTACCAGGATGTTGTCGTTCAAGGAAAGAAAGCATTTCCGCTGGTGATGCATCACGAAACCTGTCCCTGTACTCTTTGATCTTACTTGCATGCATAATGATAAAGCCTTAGTAGTTTTTAGCTGTTCTTATAATCGGGCACCACTCACACTTTGGATGACCGGAGAGCCCATTCACCTTGCCAGGCAAAGCATCGCCAACGTGTAACCCGCCGGCACGCGGCACAATAAAGGGTTGGCAAGCCCCACTTTCCCCCTATCCGATGTCAGACAGGGTAAATATCTCTTTGGCTCTGACACCTTTCTTTGTTTGCTCAACATTGCAGCATTCGTTGTCGTAATCGTGCTCAAAGAACAAAATATAGTTCTCGTCGACAGCCCTGTCCAGGAAAGTCTTTTTCTCCTCCATGCTCAGAACAGGGTCAATGTCAAAGCTGGGCACATACGCCAGTGGAATATTTCCAACCGATGCAATAAAGTCAGCCATAAAAGCCACTTTGAGACCCTTGTAGTCAAAAATGGGTACAATTTGCCCCACCGTATGGCCATCTTTGATCTCCAGGAATACCCCTTCGCACAGCGGGCCTTCTTCATGGATGAATTCAAGCTGGCCAGAGTCGTAGAGCGGTCTTATGTTTTCTTCGAAATAAGATGCTTTTTCCCTTGGATTGGGCTCGTTGGCAGTATCCCACTGTTTTTTTGTGCAATAATAGGTGGCATTGGGAAAAGTAAGACGGGGCGTTTTCCCGTCTTCCGCCCATTTTACGGCTCCGCCAACGTGGTCGAAATGCAGATGCGTCAGAATGACGTCAGTGATATCCTCAGGTTTGTACCCGTGTTTCGACAGGTTGCCTTCCAGGCTGTCGTTTCCGAAAAGATAGTAGTAACTGAAAAACTTTTCGCTTTGCTTGTCACCCATGCCTGCATCCACGAGGATGCGGCGGTCGCCTGTGTCGGCAAGCAAACAACGCGACGCCAGGGGTATCATATTGTTCTCGTCGGCAGCTACGTACTTTTCCCAAATCGACTTGGGAACCACGCCAAAACAAGCACCGCCGTCCATCTTGAAGTTTTCTGCTACAACAGGATATAGCTTCATACCATACTATTTTAATGCTTGAATACTTGAGATATGCATACGCAAATTTACAAAAACATTGCAAGCATCCTGAAATATACTGTGTCCATACCTGAATCTTTAAAAAATTTTACCTTTGAGTGGCCTGAAGGGCGTTACTGCTTAATGCCCCGACCCTGGCCGGGTTAAAAACAACAGTTCTACTAATCTCATTATCAGAAATTAAATTCGGGGAAAGGCACGGTATGAAGCATCATTTTATCGCTATAGGAGGCAGTGCCATGCACAATCTTGCCATTGCCCTTCATAAAAAAGGAGATACTGTCACAGGCTCCGACGATGAGATTTTTGACCCGTCGCGCAGCCGGTTAAAAAAGCATGGATTGTTGCCGGCAAAAACGGGATGGTTTCCCGAAAAGATACATTCTGGGCTGGATGCTGTGATAGCCGGCATGCATGCGAAACCGGACAATCCGGAACTGCTGAAAGCCAAAGCCCTGGGCTTGAAAGTATATTCTTATCCGGAATTTTTGTATGCGCACGCTAAAAACAAGGTACGTGTGGTAGTAGGGGGAAGTCACGGCAAAACAACGATTACCTCGATGATCATCCACGTGCTCCGGCAAAGGGGCATCAAAAGCGACTTTATGGTAGGGGCGCAGCTGGATGGATTTGATGTTATGGTAAGGATGTCAGACGATGCCGGTCTGATGGTGATGGAGGGTGACGAATATCCCAGTGGCCCGACAGACCCCCGTCCGAAATTTCACGTATACAAAGCCAATATCGCCGTTATCAGCGGGATAGCCTGGGATCATATCAATGTATTCAATACCTTCGGCACGTATGTCGACCAGTTCAGGACATTCATCCATCAGATAGAAGAGGGAGGGAAACTGATTTTTGATGACAGCGATAAAGTGGTGAGCCGCCTGTGCAGGGGCGAAAAGACAGGCAAAGTTGATCTTATACCTTACACTTTGCCTGATTATGCAATACAGAATGGCACTACGAAGGTTTTAAAAAACGGGGTTTCCTATCCCCTGCGGTTGTTTGGCCGTCACAACCTGCTTAACACAGAAGCGGCCCGGCTTGTTTGCAGGGAGTTAGGCGTTGAGGATCATGATTTTTTTACCGCCATGCAATCATTCCGTGGCGCGAGCAAGCGCATGGAAACTTTGTTTGACAATGGGTCCACGCTCATCATCCGTGATTTTGCGCACGCCCCCTCAAAACTGATGGCCACCGTAAATGCGGTAAGAGAACAATATCCCGGCAAAAGACAGGTTGCATGCATGGAATTGCACACTTACTCAAGCTTAAGCCGGGAGTTCCTGGCAGAATACCGCAACTCGATGGACAATGCCCAGGAAGCCATTGTTTTTTTCAACCCGGAGGCAATCCGGCTGAAAAGGCTGCCGGAACTCTTGCCCGAAGATGTTATGAAAGGCTTCGGAAAGGCCA
>PWRF01000094.1 GCA_003556325.1 Bacteroidales bacterium
TCTTCCTGGTGCGTATCGTAAGCCAGCTCATGGTTTAAATAAAGGGTCATGATGATGGCCCCTGAGATACCCACTGCCAGGCACAGAATGCTGATGCTGCTTGATAAAAGTGTGTTGCGCAGGTTGCGCCAGGCTATGGTGATGTAGTTTCTGAACATACTATCCGGGTGTTTTTAATGAAGGACGAAACGCTTTTCATTCTTCTTGCTTTCGACTGTCAGTTCCGGTCGTCGGTTAATGGGCAGCTGCGGCTGTCAGCACAAACTCCGTGCTCTTGTCTTCCGTGACGATCTGTCCGTCGAACAGCCTGATGATGCGTTGTGCATAGGAAGCGTCGCGCTGGGAGTGTGTCACCATGATGATGGTGGTTCCGTTTTTGTTGAGCTCTTCCAGCAGGTGCATCACTTCGTCGCCGTGGGTAGAGTCGAGGTTACCTGTCGGCTCGTCGGCCAGGATGATATGCGGTTTGGCCACTACGGCCCGGCAAACGGCTACGCGCTGCTGCTGGCCACCGGAAAGCTGAAGCGGGAAGTGGTTTCTGCGGTGCATGATCTGCATCTGCTCCAGCACTTCTTCTACGCGCTGCTTCCTCTCAGATGCGCTGTATCCCAGATAGATCAGGGGCAGCTCCACATTTTCGAACACACTCAGCTCGTCGATCAGATTAAAGTTCTGGAAAACGAAGCCGATATTGCGTTTGCGCAGGTTGGCCCGTTGCTTTTCGGAGTAATCCGAAACCTCCTGGTCAAGGAAATGGTATTGCCCGTCAGAGGGGTTGTCAAGCAAGCCCAGGATGTTGAGCAATGTAGACTTGCCGCATCCGGAGGGCCCCATGATGGCGACGAACTCGCCTTCGCGTATTTCAAATGAAACCTGGTTAAGGGCTGTGGTTTCTACTTCTTCTGTACGAAACACTTTTGTTAATTCAATGGTCTTGATCATGGCAGTATTTTTTAATGGGTTAAGATTGTGGTTGTTTACAAAAAAGGATTGATGAAATTACATTTTTTTCTGGTCATGGATATTATCTGAAAACGAGTCTTTCTTTACCTCCATAGCCGTCGTAGGAGGATACGATCACCTGTTCGCCGGGCTCCAGTCCTTCCATCACTTCATAGTGGTGGATGTTCTGCCTGCCGACTCGTATCGGCCTTCTCACCGCCTGGGACCCGGAGGCGTCCAGCACATAGATCCAATTGCCGCCGGTGGCCTGGTAAAACCCACCCCTTGGGATGATCAGGGCATCAGCAACGCCGCTGAACTCAAGCCTCAGCTGTATGGTTTGTCCCCTGCGTATGCCCGAAGGCTCGCTGCCGTTGAACTGCAGGTCTACTTCAAAAGCACCACCCGTGATGTCGCTGTATATTTTGTTGATTTCCAAATTGTAGGTTTCGCCACCGTAATCGAACGATGCAGGCTGCCCGACATACGTGCGGTTCACATACCGTTCATCGATACGGGCGCGAAGCCTGTATCCGTCCAGTACGTCGATCTGGGCGAGATTTTGTCCGGGAGACTTGGTTTCACCGCGTTCAGCATGGAAAGAGGAGAGCTGGCCGGCTATCGGTGCCCGGACGATAAGGTTGTCCAGGGTATGATGGAGCATGTGAATGTTACTCTGTACCCTGTCGATGGATTCGTTGATAGCGTCCATCTGCTGGGCCACGTATACTGAGTCGTGTTCGAGCGTGCGCAATCCGATCTCGTAATTCCGTGTGGCAAAATGGTATTCGCGGTAAGCGTTCTCATATTCTTCTTCTGAGATTACCTCTTTCTGATAAAACCGCTTCTTGCGTTCGTAGTTTTTCTTTGCTATATCGAGACGATATTCCAGGTCTATCAGCTGGCGCTGGAGAGAGAAAAGGTTGCGTTCCAGCCCCAGGCGCGTGTTTTGGTAACGGTCCAGCACTTCCAGTGCCGCGTTTTCCTGTTGCATGTAATTCATTTCAATCTGGGCGTTCGACAGGCGAAGGATCTTGTCTCCTTCGTCAACCTGGGCACCGTCGCGCCGGTATATCTCCTCCACCCTGCCTCCGAAGACCGCATCGATATGGATGGTAGCAATGGGCCGCACGACACCGTCGACCGGGATAAACTCCTGGAAGCGCCCCTGCTGTACGGTGGCTATGGTCATTTTGTCTTTGTCTACATATAACCTGCTGCTTGTGTCACGCAAAAATATCAGGTAAATGATAAAGAGGCCAAACGTTGCTACCGCAGCCATCGTGCCCACTCTTTTAAATGTCCATTTCTTTTTTTCAATTTTCCTGTCCATGGAAATACAGTTTTTATGGTTTTGCCAAAAAAGCATCGAATTTTGTGCCAAGTCCTGCATGGCCCTGAAAAACAATATGATGTGATTTTTGCCCCGGCCTCCGCACGGGAAAAGTGTCCGCTACCGTTCAGTATGTGTATCACAGCGTACGGAATATGGATTTGAGTTTTGGGGATTAATGACTTCAAACCTTAAACCTCAAACCATAAAGCCATTTTGGTGTAATTTTTGATGAGGATATAAAAAGTTTTTTATTTACATTCGTGGAGAAATTTTTAACACCTATCGTCATGAAAAGAGCTTTGATTTACACACTGTTAGCAGTTTTGCTGGTGGCAACAGGCTGTCAGCGCAGGGTCGCACGCGTGGATACTGACACGGCCATTGATCTGAGCGGTCGCTGGAACGACACGGATTCACGCCTGGTGGCAGAGGAAATGATCGATGATGCACTGAACCGCCCGTGGCTGGATCGTTTTACACAGGAGAATGGCAGAGCACCCGTCGTTATTGTAGGCGATGTGCGCAACCGGAGCCATGAGCATATTGATGCCGAAACTTTCATCCGTAACATGGAAAGGGAGTTTATCAACAGCGGCATGGTACGTCTGGTTCAGGATGCGGAGTTCAGAGAGCAGATCAGGGAGGAAAGGGCCGACCAGCATGAGTTTGCGGACCCCGAGACCGTGGCCCAGTGGCGCAGGGAAACAGGCGCTGATTTTATGCTTACTGGTACCATGAACTCTATGGTCGACCAGTATCGCCGCGACAGAGTGGTGTTTTACCAGGTGAACCTTGATCTTACCCACATGGAAACCAACGAGAAAGTGTGGATAGGAGAAAAGCAGATCCGCAAGACCATCCGGAATTAGTGGGGGTTGGGGGCCAAAGGCAGTCCTGGTGGTAAAAGCACAAACATCAGATAACCAACAACCTGAGAAATACTAAACAAATGAACGCCCCTGGTCATAACTTACGTATTGAGCCCGGCCGTCGATGGTGGCTTTTTCTGCTGGCCATCATGGCTGTCCTGCCGGGTTGTCGCACCTATTATCAGCGTCAGCAGGAGTTCCAAAGTCACTTTCAATCCGGAAACATCGAACAGGCAGCCCAGGTGCTGGAGAGCGACCGCCGGGCGGAGAACCGCCGCACACGCTTGCTGCATCTCATGAACCAGGGCGTGGTACAGCACATGCTGGGAAATTATGCTGCCAGCAACGACTTTTTCGAAGAAGCCTATATCCTGGGAGAGGATTTTCGAAGAAACCTCGGTGACGAGGCACTTGCTTTGCTGATCAACCCAAACGTCACAGAATACCGGGGCGAGCCCTTCGAGCTGCTCATGATCCATTACTATAAGGCGATGAACTTTATCCAGCTGGGAGACCTGGATGCCGCCCTGGTGGAGTGCCGCCGCCTGAACATTGCGCTGAATGCGTTAAGCGACAGGTATAACAATGAGAACAGGTACCGGCGCGACGCCTTCATACATACCCTTATGGGCATCCTTTACGATGCTTCCGGGGATTACAATAATGCCTTTATCGCTTACCGCAATGCCCTGGAGATCTACCAGGACGACTACAGCCGCCTTTTCAATGTGGGCGTACCGGAACAACTCAAAAAAGACCTTCTGCGTACAGCCTATCTCACAGGCTTCAGAGATGAGGTCAGACGTTTTGAAGCGGCTTTCGACATGACCTATGAGCACAAACGTTCTGATGATGAGGGCGACCTGGTGTTTTTCTGGAAAAATGGACTTGGCCCCGTGAAGGCCGAACAGAGTATCACCTTTACCATTGTAAGGGGTGCCGGTGGTGCCATGTACTTTGAAAACGAGGAGATGGGCATGTCTTTCCCGGTACCGGCGTCCGAAGCCAAAGAGTCCTCGGGCAAGCTTGGAGACCTGCGGGTTGTCCGGGTGGCCTTCCCCAGGTATGTGGAACGTGAACCCGTATATACCGGTGCACGGCTGGGAGCCGGCGGCCGCAAGACGGAACTTCACCTGGCCCAGAACCTGAATGCTGTCGCTTTTCAGTCCCTTCAGGACCGCATGTTGCGTGAAATGGGCTCCGCACTGCTTCGCCTGGCTGTCCGGCAAGCCGCCGAACAGCGCATACGCAAAGAAGACGAAAGCCTGGGAGCCATCTTCGGCATCCTGGGAGCAGTAGCCGAACAAGCCGATACCCGCAACTGGCAAACCCTTCCCCACTCCATATTTTACACCCGGAAGACCCTCCCGGCAGGGGAACACCAGCTTAGCCTGGAACTGCTCCTCCCCAACGGAAACGTAGCAAAAACACTGCACCTGGATGCGAACATCCGCCCGGGAAGAACCAATTTCATGAACTTCCACACCCTCGACGCAAAGAACCGGGCCACCAGGGCAGGGCGTTGATTGGTAGAACTTTGTCTTTTTGTCATTTTCTCCTTCCTTCTTTTTGTATATTTGCCTTTCCGATATTTTATGAACCCGTGATGAGAGCTTTGCCCTGGCGAATTAAACAGCCTGGACACGACCTTTCCATTGATAATCACATTACTTTATGGATAAAAGACTGCAATCCTTTGAGCACCTCCTGAACATCATGGATGACCTCAGAGAGAAATGCCCCTGGGATAAGAAACAAACCCTTGAAAGCCTGCGCCATCTCACCATCGAAGAAACCTACGAACTGGCTGACGCCATCCTCGACGAAGACCTGGATGGCATCAGGGGAGAGCTGGGTGACCTGATGCTGCATATCGTATTTTACGCCAGGATAGGCAGCGAGAAAGGAGCTTTTGACATTAAGAGCGTTTTGGATGGCATCAATGAAAAGCTCATCAGGCGGCATCCCCATATCTATGGAGACGTAAAGGCAGAGACCGCAGAGCAGGTCAAAGACAACTGGGAGAAGATCAAACTGAAAACCGGCAAGAAAAAAGTGCTCTCCGGGGTGCCCAAATCCTTGCCGGCCATGATCAAAGCCTACCGGATACAGGACAAAGTGAAAGGAGTGGGCTTCGACTGGGAAAAACCGCACCAGGTATGGGACAAGGTACAGGAGGAAATGCAGGAGCTCAAGGCAGAGGTCGACAGGCAAGAAGCCGCTGATTACCGGGGAATCCGGGATCAGAAAGCGAATTCCGACACACAAAAGACTTCAAAGGACCCTGGCCGGACGAATCAGAAAAAAATTGAGGAAGAATTTGGCGACCTGATGTTTGCCCTCATCAACTATGCCCGGTTTATTGGAGTAAACCCTGAAAATGCCCTGGAGCGCACCAATAAAAAGTTTGTGAAACGATTTGAACATCTCGAAGAACAAGCAAAAAAAACAGGCAAGGACATGAAAAAGATGAACCTGGCCGAGATGGATGTGTTCTGGGACGAAGCAAAACGAATGGAATAATGCTTTGTACCATCACAGCACCCGGGCTGTGGTCAAACCTTGCGAATATGCAATGGGTTTGAAGTTTGAGGTTACCCGAGGCAACTTCAAACTTCAAACAGTTGCAACACCACCCTTCTATTTTTTCCGGGAACATAAATCCCTCAACAATAACCAGTTGAAAAATTATAAACAGATGAACCGAGCACTTGCGAGCCCGGCGAAGCCAAACGCTGCCGGCAGGCTTGCGGGAATCTGTTTTGTGGTCTTGCAGACGGGCGGACAA
>PWRF01000267.1 GCA_003556325.1 Bacteroidales bacterium
TGATTCAGCGTGAAGGGTTACCGTTTTCACACACCACCTGCTAAAGTGAACGAAGATATGAAAGAAGCATTAAGCACCGACTGCTGGGTTAATTCAGCCCTGAGCAACCTTTTAATGTGTTGATTGTTATGTCCCCAGACCCGGACAATTTCTTGCTTCATTTATCAACAAGCGAATCAGGAAGTTGAACATTGTGGGCAGCCAATTTAGAAACGAATTGTGGGCGCAGACCGGTAGATTTGAGTTCACCCACCACTTTGCCCTCTTGAATTCCCAAGTGTTTGAAGACAAACAGGTCTTGCAAGACGATCGTTTCGCCTTCCATGCCCTGTACTTCTGACACCTTAACCACCTTGCGAGTGCCGTCATGGATTCGGTCGATTTGAATGATCAGCTCAATCGAGGATGCGATTTGCTCACGGATGGCCTTAAGGGGCAGATCCATGCCAGCCATAAGTACCATCGTCTCAATACGGCGCAGGGTGTCCCGTGGGCTGTTGCTGTGGACGGTTGTCATCGACCCATCATGACCGGTGTTCATCGCTTGCAGCATATCAAGGGCCTCTCCGCCGCGACACTCGCCAACCACGATGCGGTCAGGCCGCATGCGTAAGGCGTTAATCACCAGCTGGCGGATGGTGATCTCGCCCTTGCCTTCGATATTTGCCGGACGTTTTTCTAAGCGCACCACATGATCCTGGGATAACTGCAGTTCGGCTGTGTCTTCAATGGTAATCACCCGTTGGTTCTCGGGGATGAAAGATGAGAGGACATTCAGAAGGGTGGTCTTACCTGAACCGGTACCGCCGGAGACGGTGATATTGATGTTGGCTTTAACACAAGCCCTGAGAAACAGAACAAGTTGGAGCGACATGGTATTGTTGGCAACCAGCTCCTGTGCGGTAAAAGGACGGGCTGCGAACTTGCGTATGGTTAGAATTGGGCCTGTCATCGATAGGGGCGGGATGGTAGCGTTGACCCGGTAACCATTGGGCAACCGGGCATCAACCATTGGGGAGGACTCATGGACTCGACGACCAATCGGAGAGACGATACGGTCGATGACGCGCATTAAGTGGGCGTCGCTTTCAAATTTCACATTGGTAGATTCAATCAAACCGAAACGTTCGACATATACCTGGTTGTAGCCATTAACCATAACCTCGGTAATATCCGGGTCTTTTAACAATGGTTCAATAGGGCCATACCCGAGGATATCACCGATGATCCATTCAAGTAACTTCTCACGTGTTCCAAAATTGTAGAGCAAGTTTTCTTCTTGTAAAAACTGGTTTACTGAAGCTTCAATTTCCTTGCGCATTTCTTCCGGTTCTATTTTCTTTTCCCGGGTGGTATTCGATGAAAGGAGTGTTTTTTGAACAGAATCGCGTATTCTTAAAAAATCTCTTCTCAGATCATCAATGTTTACTTGGGACTGTTGTGGAGATTTTGCAGTTGTTTCTTTTCGCATCGCGGGGCGGTTGGTGAACATCAGGTACTCCTAAAAGAATCTTTGTGCAGGTAATTATAAACGCTTTGGACCAGTCCAGACCATTTACAATGATTAAGATTACAAATTGGCAGCCCTTTGGGTAAGGTGTTAGCTTGCCTCAATTGGAAAAGGCTGGATGAATGCGATTGAGTTTGCTACTGCAGCATCAGCCTGGATTTGATCGAACCTTTGGTTCAATATGCTGGAGATATTTCTCCCTCAGGCACGGCATGCTGATCCCAGGTAAAGCCCATCAGACCAATCATTTCATCATTCAGAGTGCAAATTGTTTGGGTAACCGTATCTGGTGAGTGCGAGTTATTTTCTTTGACGGCCTGAAGGATGTTGTTTAATTGATTAAGCTCATCATTTGCCCAGGCAAATGCTGGATTTTGTGATATGATCTTGGCCGCTTTCTGGTAATAGTCTTCTACTGATTCGATTTCTTCGACCGTCAACGTAGGATTGGTGAGGATTTGGCGCATCTGGTTCAGGTAGCTGGTTAACAGCCGTTCATTGATGATGGTTTTATCGAAATGGTTCTCGTTCAACAGGAGGAGTGTTTCATAGGCGTTGATAGCTAGCGACCAGTCTTCATTCTGAAAGGCGGTATGACCATCGGTCAGTAAACTTTCTATTTGGGCAACATCTTCGATGGCAGCTATTTGTTGGTTTACGTCCCATAATCCGGGTTGCTCAGCCTCAATGCTCTCAAAAATTTCAAGTGCGTTATTAATCTCACCCTCCTCAACCAGGTTTACGGCTGTGCGGTATCGCATTTCTAATTCTGAAAGCGTTCCCAATCGCGCCTGTAACGAATTCAGGTTCGGGTAATCAGGCCTAAGCTCTGTGAAGATTTCAATAATTCGGGTGACTTGCTCGGTTTGTCCAGCTTGCAGCAGTTCCTCTGCCTTTAGGTAGAGCAGATCAAGCTGCATCGCGGTAGAAGCATCTGCTGGTTCACGGCCCGCGGAATCCGGTAAAGAAAGCGAATCGGAAAAGAACAGCAGGGATAAAAACAGTGTTACCAATATAACAATGATGCCAATCAAAACCACCAGGCTCAAACTCAGGGTGGAAGTGCGTTTGATTTTCTTTTCTTCTTTTTGAATGGTTGAATGAAGTGCCTTGACAGATAGTTTCAAAGCGAGCTCTTCGCGGAATTTAAAAAGCGATGGATGCCCGGGGTATTTTTTTAGGAGTTCTTCAATTTGATGTTCACATTTGTGAAAATTACCCGCCTGGTAGCTCATCAATAAATTTTGATATTCCGGGTCGCGATCAAGATCAAATGCACGGCCATTCGCTGGCGTGTTTTTGTCAATCATGAACGGCCTGGTTTCCTCATTTTGTGTTTGCGACGGATTGTTCATAGCTGAATTCTACTCTTATTCGTCGATTGGATCAAAAAGCACCTAAAAGCGTAGGGACTGCCGGTGCGAGGATCACAATTAACATGGCAGGGAAGATAAACAGTGCCAGGGGTATGATCATCTTGGCTGGAAGTTTATTGGCGATTTCTCTTGCCCGCAGCTGGCGTAAAATGCGCATTTGTTCAGCCTGGGTATGGAGCACATCTGCATAGCTCATGCCAATCCGTTCAGCCTGGATGATGGTGGAGACAAACAGTTTTAGATCATCAACATTGAGGCGGTCACTCATGCTTCTGAGCGCTTCGGAGCGGGAAACCCCCATTTCCATTTCCTGAGTAACCCGCTGAAGCTCGTGCCCAAATTCTGTATCCCAGTACTCACTGATACGCTGCAGCGACTGATCAAACCCTAAACCCGCACTGGCACATACTGAGAGCATGTCCAGTGCATCCGGCAGGCCGCGCTGGATTTCCTCCTGACGGGTACGGGCTTTGCCTCGCAGCCAAATCATGGGCAGCATCCAAAAACTGGCGATGATCAGGATGGTGAGCAAAATAGAGTTCAAGTCAATCGATGAGAGGTCTTGATTAATTAAATATACCAGGAAAAAACCTAACAACAGGAACAACATTCGGATAGCAAAGAAACTGTTGGCCTTCAGGTTATTGGGATGGTCAGCGATAATTAGCAAGTGTTCGACTTGTTCAACCATCGATTGGGGGGCTAGACGACCCAGGAAAGCGATCAATTTCATAAGCCAGGTACCGACCGTGCGGCTTAAAAAAGACCCTTTGACCTCTCTATGGATGATTGGGCTGGCTTTGGGATCTTCTTGGTATTGAAAACCAGATGTGATGTACTGATCGACCCGGGTGGATACCTTTACTGACCGCTTTATCCAGGAAACAATACCATATATGGCTAATGTTAGCCCGAGGATTGCAGTTGTTGCACCTAAAAAGATAAAAAGCAACTCCATGTTAATCAATTCAATACTCATCAGCAGTCCCTTATTAAACTTTGATCTTCACAATCTGGTTCATCCAGATGTTGCCGATAATCACACTAAAAAAGGCGCCTAAGAAGGCAATTTGGGTAAACAGTGAAGTCATGACAGTATCAAAATAACCCGGGTTGATAAGAAAGATCGCTAATCCTGCTAGAAATGGCATCAGGGTGAGCATGCTGCCGACAAAACGGCTGTATGATGTCAGTGAGCGAATCTCACCCATCAACTGCAGTCGGTCACGGATGGTCTTGGTAGAGGCATCTAATACATTGGAAAGGTTACCGCCTACCTGGGCGTTGATGATGATGGCGGTCACCACCAGGTGTAAATCATTATTCTCCATGCGTTCAACCAGATTAAACAAGGCACCTTCCAAAGAGAGCCCCAGGCGGATTTCGTTCAGAACGCGGTTGAACTCTTCTGATGCTGGCGCAGGCGCCTCGCTGATGGCAAGATCAAGAGCTTGTAGAAAACTGTAGCCCGATTGAACCGCACCATGGATCATCACCAGGACATCCAGCAGTTGATTGCCGAACCTCTTTTGACGCTGGAGAATGGATCGATCGAGTATGATCGGCGGAAGCATCACGGCAATTACCGCAATCAGGATTCCCCCCAGGATACTGCTCGTGATTTGCCATCCGAGAAAAAAAGCCAGAAGGGCACCCAGGACACGAATGAGAATGTATTCCGTATCGGTTATTGGCCAATAGGCACTGGAGAGCTGGACGTGCATTTTTTCAGAAGAGAAGATCCTTAATGCATTGTTTAAGCGCTCTCTGAATTTACTGACTTCCTGGTTTGTGATACTCAAGAAAACTCGTTGTGTTGTTCCTTGTTCTTGCTCTCCCTCCTGTATCGGGGTGACAAAGCGTTCAACACGCCCTTGCATGCGAGATTCAGGCCCTTTACGGTAGATCCATAAACCCAAAAAAACCACGCCTAAGGCGCAAAGGAAGAAAACAACCAATAATGTGATGGTGATCAGATCAGGTGTCATATTGATTCCTATGTGCAACTATTATGCCAAGCCTACCCGGATCAACCCGTTTCCAGGGTTAGGAAAGCCCTGCTTGAAAGGTTTTTAAAAGTTTTTTGCTGATCTTTTTGTATTCACGGCTGATGCGGTGATGAGGTTTTTTGAGCAGAATGGGCACGCCATCGTTCAGGCTGCTGAGGGCCAGGTTCTCATCAGCCGAGATGGTGCCAAAGATGGGTAACTTGATGATCTTCTCAATCTCATTGTGGCGGATTTCCGCTTTATGACCGGCCAGGTTGACGAGGAGCAAGGATTTATCCCTGGGATAAGAGAGTGAATCTGAAATTTCTAAGAAAATGCGCACATCACGCATTGAGGCCAGGTTGGGGTTGAGCGCCAGCAGGATTTTGTCTGAGGAATCCAGGTAGGTGACCGTGTTTTCATCCAGGTGGTTGCCCCCATCAATGACAATGTAGGGGTAAACGGCCTTAAGCACTTGCAGGACATTAAACAGGGCGTCTGGGCGGATGTCCTGGGCGAGTGATATTTTGTTAGGGCTGGGCAGCACATTGATGCCCGAGCTGTGTTTAACAGCAACTTGATCGATCAGCTGCTGGTCAAGCATGCTGGCATGGGTGATCAGGTCATTGATCGAATTTCCGGAGCGCAGGTTCAGGTAAAGGGAGACATGTCCGAAGAGGTGTTTGCCATCGATCAGCAGTACCTGTTCCTTAGCCGCCTTATGCAGGCAGATGGCCAGGTTGGTGGCGATGGTGGTGGTGCCGGTACCGCCTTTTGGGCTGAAGACGGTGATCGTTCTATTATCGGTGCGTTCTGCTTGTTGACCTTCTTCAGGTGCGCTCTTTTCGGTAGCAGATGGTTGTACCCGGCTGGTGAGTTCAACGACCCGATTGAGGGTGTGAGCCAACTTGCCTTCCTGGTATGGGTAGATGATAAAGGCCCGTGCACCGGAAAGGATGATCATATCGGATTGAGCCAGCTCATCCTGGGAGAGGACGGCAACCACCGCACTTTCAGGGAAATTGCTGACGATATTCTCAACCA
>PWRF01000040.1 GCA_003556325.1 Bacteroidales bacterium
TGTTACGAGCACAGCCCGGAAGGGTGGATCGACATCGGAAGCCCGGAGAACCTCCGTAAGGCCGGACGCATGGCCAGCAACACAAATCCCGGATCATAAATATAACCGTATGGCTGCCTTTCTTGAAGAGATCATTGATGACATCCTCGAAAACTATCCCGGACAAACCGGAGAGATCTGCATCGTAACACCCAACCGCCGGGCAGGGCTTTTTCTCAGGAAATACCTGGCAGGGCGAATAAAGGAGCCGGTATGGGCACCCGACATGTTCAGCATAGAAGACTTCATCAACCGCATTACAGGATACACCATCTGCGACAAGCTTCACCTGATGCTGGAATTTTACCAGGTCTATAAAGACATTGAGAAAGAAAAGGCAGAAGAAGCGGACAGCTTTTTTTCGTGGGCTCCCGCCGTGCTGCGCGACTTTGACGATATCGATCACGCCCTGGCCGATCGCGATAAGATATACGACCACCTGGTAAGCGCACGATATATTGACACATGGAACCCTGATGGCAGCGAGCTGACCTCGTTTCAGAAAAAATACCTGGGCTTCCTTGAAAAGCTGAAAACATACCATAATGAGCTGGCCACCCTTCTTACCGGCAAGGAGATGGCATGGCAGGGCCTCTCATCAAGAAGGGCCGCACAGCTCGTGAGTTCGGGTGAAGCGAACCTTGAGTGGCAAAAGGTGGTCTTTACCGGTTTCAATGCCCTTACCCGGGCGGAAGAGACTGTCGTCAGCAGCCTCCTCAAACAGGGCAAAGCAAGTTACCGCATCGATGCCGACCCCTTCTATGCCAGCGACCCCATGCACGAAGCCGGGCGGTTTATACGCAAGTACAGCGCAAAATTCGGCCTGCAGAACGCATACAGGGACAAGGACTATTTTGGCAGCGGAAGCAAAAACATCAGGATATACGGTGTGGCCAGGCAGGTTAACCAGGCTCGCCTGGCAGGCAATCTTTTAAAAAGGGGTGAAGGCCTCACAGCGGATGACAACACGGCGGTGGTGCTTGCCAACGAGAACCTTCTTATCCCCTTGCTTAACGCGCTGCCCGAATCGATCAGCAGCGTTAACGTTACCATGGGATACCCCCTCTCCAAAACCAACATGTTTGAGTTTTTCGACAGCCTTTTCAAGCTGCAGCTGAATGCGTTGCGATCCTCATCCGCAAAAGGTGGCCATGCCTATCACCATAAGGACCTGCGGCGCTTTTTTTCGCACAGCATGGCCATGCTCCTCTGGCATGCAGAGAAAGGCAGGAGTTGGTCTGTTGAGCTTCTGAACGCCATCAGCAGCTCCAATCTCAGCTATTGCAGCTGGGAAGACCTCTGCGGGCTGGCCAAAGACAACCGGGGCTTCAGAGATGCCTTTTCCTTTCTTGCCACCGACTGGAACGCTGACTCATCCGGCATCTTCACTCTGTTGACCGGGATGACGGCACGTTTTGACCGGTTGCTGAGGGAAAAAGCCGCCAGGGAGGGCCGGGACATCGTAAAAACCCCGTTTTTTGCTGATTTTGAGTCGCTGTATCACTTTGCCAAAATGTTCAGGCAGATGCAGGACTTCATTGTGCGCTTCCCTTTCCTTCTGAAGGGCAGTACGCTATACCGGCTTTTCCGCCAGACCGCATCGGAAGTGAGACTTCCCTTTACGGGAGAGCCGCTGGCAGGGCTTCAGGTCATGGGAATGCTGGAAACAAGAGGACTTGATTTCAAAAATGTACTGATCCTATCGGTTAACGAGGATATTCTCCCGCAAGCCAAAGTCAGCCATTCGCTGATCCCCTACGATGTTAAGAAAAGCTTCGGGATGCGGCTCTACCACGATCAGGATGCGATCTTTGCCTATCACTTTTATCGCCTGTTGCAGCGGGCAGAAAACGTTTCCCTGGTATACAACACCCAGACCCAGGACATGGGGAGCAGCGAAAAAAGCCGTTTTATCACACAGCTGCAGTATGAATTACCGGCCTGCAACCCCGGGATAAAGGTCAGCGAGGAAATTGTGTCGCTTCCCCCGCCCGCTGAGCCGAAGCCGGCTGACATCATGATTGAAAAAACACCCGATATTCTGCAAAAACTGGGGGAAATTGCCACGAAAGGATTCTCTCCATCGGCCTTGTCAAGGTATATCAATTGTCCGCTCCACTATTATTTCGAGCGGGTGGCAGGTATTGAAGAGACCGACAGCGTGGAAGAAACCATGGAGGCACGCACCCTTGGCAGCGTGATACACGGAGTGCTGGAGGAATTGTATCGCCCGCTTGCCGGCCGAGTGATTAAACCCGAACACATCCTGAAGATGGAGGATAAGCTCGGCAAGGTCACGGAGATATGTTTTCAGAAAGAATACAGCGGGGGGAAAATGGACACCGGGAAAAACCTCCTCCTGTACCATCTTACCAAAAGGTACCTCTATAATATGCTGAAGGCGGAAGAACGGCAGATCAGGTCTTCTCTTGCGGCAGGGCAGCCTCTTTCTTTACTTTCGGTAGAGGAGTCCCTTAAAACGGCATTGCCGGTACCCGGTGCTCCCGGTGTGCGGGAGGTGACCATCAGGGGCCTTGCTGACCGGATAGACAGGAAAGGGGGTGCGGTGCGTATCATTGACTACAAGACAGGCACGGTAAAGCCGGGAGAACTCAGCTTCAAAGACTGGGCGGATCCGCTGACGGACCCGGCAAAAGCCAAAAGCTTCCAGCTGCTGTGTTATGCTTGGCTCTATCACAAAAACTATCCGGAAGAGGAACGCCTGGAGCCGGGCATCGTCTCAACGCGGACACCGGCAAACGGCCCGATGACTCTCACCCACCCGGAGGGCAAAGGCATCATACTGGCCGGCCATCTTTCCCTTTTCGAGGAAGCACTCCGGAAGTTGCTCACAGAGATACTGGATCCCTCCAGGCCGTTTTTGCAAACCGAAAACGAAGAAAGCTGCAGGTATTGCCCCTTCATTGTCTCGTGCAGAAGGCATTAATCGTCTCTCACGCAACAAACTGCATAGCCTTCCCTTCGATGGTAGTTGTTCCGGTAAAAGGCATCGGCATTGTATGACATCTGCTACAGGCAGATACGCTGCAGGATGCCGGGGGCGGGCGGGCGTTGCCAACCAGAAATTCGACAGGGCGTTATTATTTTGGTGCCCGGGGGCTGCATTGTGCAGATCTTACCCCGGGGCTGCAAGGCCGGCATAAGGGCCAACCGTACCCGGGCCGCACCTGCAGCCATAAGGTCGAAAATAGAAATTATCAGGGGTATAGCCTATCCGGTGACCAGTTTCCTGCTCTCCTGAAGGGCCTTGTCAAGCCCACCCGGGTCTTTTCCTCCGGCAGTGGCAAAAAACGGCTGGCCTCCCCCGCCGCCTTTGATGTGTTGCGCCAGTTCACGTACAAGGTTGCCGGCATGGAAGCCTTTCTCTTTTACCAGGTTTTCGGAGATCATGATCGTGATGCCCGGCTTGTTATCTGCCAGGTGCGCTATCACCAGGAAAAGGTTGCCGATGCGTCCCTTCAGCTGAAAAGCAAGGTCCTTGGCGGCTTTGGCTTCCAAATCAACGCGGGTGGCAATATAGTTTATGCCGTCAATGTTCTCTGCTTCCCTCACCAGCTCGTCGACCTGGCGACTAAGTTGCTGTTGCTGAAGAGAGATCAGCTGTTTTTTCATGCTCTGATGCTGTTCCAGCAGCTGCGTGAGGGCTTTCACGCTGTTTTTGGGCTGATCGAGCAACTCATGCAGGGCTTGCAGCTCCTCGCGCCTGGCCCGCAAGTGCTCTTCGGCGGTTTTACCCGTCACGGCCTCTACCCTTCGTATCCCGGCGGCTATAGCACCTTCTGAGACGATAGTGAACAGTCCGATCTGGCCGGTAGCCTGAACGTGCGTACCGCCGCACAGCTCCGAAGAAAATTTATCGTCAAAGGCCACCACACGCACCTTTTCACCGTATTTTTCACCAAAAAGGGCCACCGCACCCATCTTTTCGGCCTCTTCCATGCTGAGTTCGCGATGCTCCTGCATGGAGATATTCTCACGTACCTTTTCATTGACCAGGCTCTCCACGGCATATATCTCCTCCGGGGACATCTTTCCAAAATGAGAAAAATCGAAACGCAGGCGCGAGTCATCGACAAGCGAGCCCTTTTGCTGCACATGGCTTCCCAGCACGGTTTTCAGCGCCGAGTGCAAAAGGTGGGTGGCGGTATGGTTGTTTTCGGTAAGTTTTCGCTTTTCGCCGTCTACGACGGCAGTGACTTTTTCAGGCCATTCTGCGGGGATCTTTGGCATCACATGGATGGTCAGATTGTTCTCCTTACGCGTGTCCGTTACAGGAAATTTTTCGCCCCCGGCAAGGAGGTGGCCACGGTCGCCGACCTGGCCTCCCGACTCCGCATAAAAAGGCGTCTGATCCAGTACCACGTGGTAGATGTCCTTCCCTTTGTTGCTGGCCTTCCTGTATTTTATCACCCTGGCTTCGGCTTCGAGAGACTCATACCCCAGGAAGCGGGTGTCTTCCTGGTGACCTTCCACCCTTTGGATCCAGTCATGGGTGTCGACAGATGCAGCTGCCCTGCTGCGCGACTTTTGCTTCTCCATGCCCCGGTCGAAGCCTTCCATATCCACTTCACGGCCTTTTTCTTTTGCCATGAGTGCCGTCAGGTCTACCGGAAACCCATAGGTGTCGAAGAGCTCAAAAGCAAAACCACCGTCGATGACCTTGCTGCCGGGATGCTCCCGAAGGTATTGTTCAAACTTTTGGATGCCCGTATCAAGGGTTCGGAGAAAGGTTTGTTCCTCCTCTGCTATTACCCTGGTGATCAAATCTTCCTGTGCCTTTAACTCGGAAAAGGCATCGCCCATAGTGGTCACCAGCACAGGCACCAATTTGTTTACGAAAGGTTCTTTTAGCCCCAGGAACGTGTAGCCATACCTGATGGCTCTTCTCAGGATGCGCCGGATCACATAGCCTGCCTTGTTGTTTGACGGAAGTTCCCCGTCGGCAATGGCAAAAGAGACAGCACGCAAATGATCGGCAACCACACGCATGGCTATACCGGCATCCCGATCATCGCCGTATGTGATCCCGGTGAGCCTCTCCAGCTCCGTGATGTAGGGCCGAAAGACATCTGTGTCGTAATTTGATTTCTTATCCTGCAGCACCATACAGAGCCTTTCAAAGCCCATTCCCGTATCCACATGTTTGGATGGAAGAGGTTTCAAGCTCCCGTCAGACATCCGGTTGTACTCGATAAACACCAGGTTCCATATCTCAATAACCAGCGGATGATCCTGGTTCACAAGCCCGGCACCATCCTCCTTCCTGCGTTCCTCGTCGCTGCGGATGTCGACATGTATTTCAGAACAGGGGCCGCACGGTCCCGTCTCGCCCATCTCCCAGAAATTGTCTTTTTTTGATCCGTAAAGTATATGCGACTCATCCAGGTAAGGCTTCCAGAGATCATAGGCTTCAGCGTCCTCCTCCAGTCCGTCTTCAGCAGCACCTTCAAATACCGTGGCATACAGCCTGTCTTTTTCAATGTTGAATGTTTCGGTAAGAAGCTCCCAGGCATAGGCTATTGCCTCCTTCTTGAAGTAATCACCAAAGCTCCAGTTGCCGAGCATCTCGAACATGGTATGGTGATAGGTGTCGTGGCCGACCTCCTCAAGGTCGTTGTGTTTTCCCGATACACGGAGGCATTTTTGCGAGTTGACAACACGCTTGTGCGCAGGGGTGGTGTTCCCAAGGAAAATATCTTTGAACTGGTTCATACCCGCGTTGGTAAACATGAGCGTTGGATCGTTTTTTACCACCATGGGTGCCGACCTGTATATTTCGTGGCCCTTTTTTTCAAAAAAA
>PWRF01000190.1 GCA_003556325.1 Bacteroidales bacterium
CCTTACGCACGGCCACATGAAAATCGGTGCCGGCACGGTTGCCGCCAGGAAATTTGGCGCACTCGAATACGTCGACCCGCGTCCGTACGCCGTTGGCAGGCTGAAAGATACCTTCGACATCTATCCTGAGATCGGCACACTGCTTCCCGCCATGGGCTATGGCGATCAGCAGATCAAAGACCTGGAGGCAACGATCAAGAATACGGAATGCGACACCGTGGTGATCGGCACGCCTATCGACCTCTCGCGGGTCGTGAAGATCGATAAGCCGACCGTCAAGGTGGGCTACGAACTGCAGGAAATAGGTCACCCCATCTTGTGTGACCTGGTCTGCGACTTCCTCAAAGAAAGGAAGCTGGTCAGCAAAGACTGCGGTTGCAAATAGTTTTATTGGGGGCTTCCGCCCCCTTTTTTTTGCCCTGTTGCTAAATTTCCTGAAAAAATTACCAACACATAAACCATCACTTTCCAAATCACATCAAAAACACTGCAATGAAAAACAAAAGCCTCGTATCCATCAACGACTACAGCAAAGAGGAACAGTTGCGCATCCTTGACATCGCGCAGGAGTTTGAAAAAAAACCGGTGCAAACCATCCTGCAAGACTATGTGATCGCCTCCTTGTTCTTTGAACCCTCCACGCGCACGCGACTGAGTTTTGAAAGTGCGGTGAACCGGCTGGGCGGAAAAGTTGTCGGTTTCTCCGAAGCCAGCAACACCAGTGTCAAAAAAGGAGAGTCCCTTCGCGACACCATCCTGACCGTAGCCAACTATTCCGACCTCATCGTGATGCGAAACCCCGTCGAAGGGAGCGCCCGTTTTGCCTCGGAGATCTCGCCCGTGCCCGTCATCAACGCCGGCGACGGCGCCAACCAGCACCCCACACAAACCTTGCTCGACCTATACAGCATTCGCAAGACGCAGGGCACCCTCGACAACCTGCACATCGCCATGGTCGGCGACCTGAAATACGGCCGCACGATCCACTCGCTGGTCATCGCCCTTTGCAACTACAACACAACCTTCCACCTGGTGTCGCCCGTGGAACTCAAGCTGCCCAGCTCAGTGAAAATGCATATTAAAGAAAGAAAGCTTACCTATCACCAGTACACGGAGATGGATGAGGTGCTGCCCCATGCGGACATCCTCTACATGACCCGCATCCAGCGCGAACGTTTCAGCGATCCGCTCGAATACGAGAGGATCAAAAACGTATACAACCTGCATAAAGATATGATCGCAGATACCAAAGAGAATTTCCGCGTGTTGCATCCGCTGCCCCGCGTAAACGAGATCGCCATCAACGTGGATAAGAGCCCGAAGGCCTACTATTTTGAACAGGCCCTCAACGGGGTGTTTGTCCGCCAGGCCCTGATGGCCTCCATTTTGGGAATCAAGTAGTTATTCATCAACACCACGGTCATCTGTCATTTGAATAAAAAAAACAGCACATCATGGAAAACAAAAAGATTAAAGAACTTAAGGTGTCGGCTATCGAAAACGGCACCGTCATCGATCATATCCCCTCCAACGCCGTGTTTCAGGTTATCCGCATCCTGAAACTGGAAGCGTTTGAAAACATGGTTCTGTTTGCTACCAACCTGGAAAGCAAGAAATACGGCAAAAAAGGTATCGTCAAGGTCAGCAACAAATTTTTCGCACCGGAAGAGCTGAATAAGATCGCCCTGGTAGCGCCCCACGCCTCCATCATCGAAATACGGGATTTCCAGGTGCAGACGAAAACCGTCGTGGAGACACCCGACCGTATAAAGGGAATAGTGAGGTGTTTCAACCCCAACTGCATCACCAACATCGAGCACATCCCGGCCATCTTTGCCGTGGTCGACAAAGAGGATACCCGCCTGAAATGCCACTATTGCGAGAAGATCACCACACGTGAAACCATGGAGTTCAGGTAGAACAACCCGGCGCATGCAAACCCGCTCACCCGCCCAAAATCTGTTCCGGGCTTATGCAATGCAGGCAAAACACCATCCGGGAGGGCACGATCATTACCTGAAAAAGGATGGGATCACGGTTTGGTAAGTTGCCGCAATGTGTAATGCAAGTCAAAAAAAGGCGCGGAAGTCCGTGATGGAGTTCCGCAAATCGGAGGGGTGCCTAAAAAACCGCTCACCCGCCCAAAATCTGTTCCGGGCTTATGCAATGCAGGCAAAACACCATCCGGGAGGGCACGGCCATTACCTGAAAAAGGATGGGATCATGGTTTGGTAAGCTGCAGCAATGTAAAGCAAGGCAGGCAAAGGTGCTGAGAAGCATCCCGGGGGGCAAGGCAGTCCGTCAGGACAGTTTGTCCTGCAGCGCCTGCATCTCTTTGGCGGGGTCTTTCCCTTCATAAAGGATTTTGTACACGGTATCTGTGATAGGCATGTCCACTTCGTACCGGACGTTCATTTCCTTTATGCATTTGGTGGCATAGTAGCCTTCGGCCACCATGTTCATTTCCATCTGGGCATAATGCGGGCTATATCCCCGGCCCAGCATCTGGCCATAGCGCCGGTTCCGGCTGAACTGGCTATAGCAGGTAACCAGCAGATCGCCCAGGTATACCGATTTGTTGATATCCCTGTTGTTCGGCCGCACCACGTCGACAAAGCGGCTGATCTCACGCAGGGCATTGGAGATCAGCACAGCCTGGAAGTTGTCGCCATATCCCAATCCGCTGCAGATTCCCGTGGCGATAGCGATGATGTTTTTGAGCACCGGGGCAAATTCAGTACCGAATATATCGTCCGTCACGCTGGTTTTTATATAGCGGCACGAAAAGAGGTTTGCCACAGCCACGGCGCTGACACGGTTTTCGGATGCCACCGTAAGGTAGGTAAGCTTCTCCTGGGCCACTTCCTCTGCATGGCTCGGCCCGCTGACCGCCACGAACTGGTTGACAGGGACACCGTAGCGCTTGTAGAAGAAATCGGACATGATGTCGTTGTCGCCGGGGATGATCCCTTTGATGGCACTTACCACGGGCTTGCCACGCAGCAGCGAGGCATGCATTCCCTTCAGCGAAGGTTGCAGGAAAGCGGCGGGGATACAAAACACGGGCACATCGGCACGCTTCAAAACACGGTTGAGCTCGTGAGACACTTCGATGCGGTTCGGGTCAAAGGATATGGAGCTGAGGTATTTCGGGTTGTTCCCAAACTGCTTCAGGTGCACGGCGATATCCTCTTCCCGCACCCACCAGTGCACCTTTTGCACGTTGTTGAGCAAGATCTTCACAATGGCCGTTGCCCAACTGCCTGAACCAATCACTGCTGCCTGTAAATCCTGCATGACGCTTTTTTGTTTCCGAAGACTAAAGGCTTACCTCTACTTTATGTTCTTCATCGCCCCGTATCACCACCACGCGCGCCGTATCGCCTTCGTCAAGCCCTTCCAATGCATCCATATAGGTCTGTATCTCAACCACGGGGTTGCCGTTGATACGTACGATCACATCCCCGTCGACAATCCCGGCTCTCGCAGCCGGCCTGTCTTCCGTAACGGACAACACCCGCAGACCTTCGCCATCATACCCGTGGTCGGGCATGAGGCCGAGCGTAACACCGCGGCTGCGCCTGCGGTCTGAATCCCGGGCAGCGGTACTGGAAAACGCCAGCTGATCGCGGCCTTCGAGTGCCTCTGCCATGTCCAGGGCAAAACGCGTGATCTCATAAGCACCGGTATAATTTATTTTTTCGGGTGTGTCGCCCGGGCGGTGGTAATCTTCGTGAACACCGGTAAAGAAGAACAAAACGGGAATGTCCATTACATAAAATGAGGTATGGTCAGATCCGCCGCGGCCCCCGGGACTTTTACGGATGTTGAAATGGTCAGGAGCGTATGTGTCGATAAGGTAGTCCCAGTCGGGCGACGAACCCGTGCCGATCAGGGTTAGTGTCTCGTCTTCCATACGCCCTATCATATCCAGGTTAAACATATACATCACCCGGTCCATGTCGTACGCATCGCTCTGTGTGAAGTAGCGGCTACCCAGCAAACCCCTTTCCTCTGCCCCAAACCCTATGAAGAGGTAGTTGTGGTTTTGCCAGCCCTGCTGCTGAATGTACCGAGCCGCTTCAAGCATGCCGGCTACTCCGCTGGCATTGTCGTCGGCTCCGGGATGGATGGCATATACTCCGGGACTCATTGAGCCCTGCCCTCCCCACCCTACATGATCGTGATGGGCGCCGATCACAACAGTGGTTTCAGCTTCGTTGTCGATGTAACCGGCTACATTGACAGCCGTGTGGTCCTCGCGGTAAGCGTCAACCGTCAGGTAAATGGTGCCTCCCTGGTCCGACATCAACGCATGTAACACATTGTCATGGGCAAACAACAGCGGAATATCAAAATTCATTCTCGACATACGCATGTCGATGGGAGGATCGTCGCGATCCTCATCGGTGTTGACAAAGATGATAGCCTTTGCTCCCCTTGCTGTTGCGTTGTTTATTTTGCTGAACCACAAACGAAATACCTGCCTGTCTGTCAGGGTATCCAATCGTGCCGGAGTAAAAAACTCCATTAGTAAAATATGTCCGTCCAGGTCATCATGCAAGGCATAGTCACAATAGTCAGCAAACTCCTCAAAGCCTTCTATCTCCTCCATACCGGTAAGGCCATACCCCATATGCGCAAACGGTGCACTTATGCTTACCGAAGGTGAACCGGGGATGATATAGTAATCGGTTTCGTGTTCGAAAGTGGAATCCTGGTAGATGAATTCATTTTCAGGCCCCCATACCCATTCCCCGGGAAAGGGAAACTCCTGGTAGAACGACCCGTCAAAAAGCGGGGCCAGGCCGGCCTCCTGCATCTTTTGCTTTATATAGGCAACGGCTTTCCTTTCGCCCTCCGTGCCGGCTTCACGCCCTTCCATATCGTCCCCGGCAAGGGTATATACATCCTCTTTCAGCCGGTCAATTACCTGTTCTTTATCAAAATCAAAGGCAATCAGGTGATTCGAAATGATCAGCTGCGCGGCTATGAGTAAAATTCCTTGGAAAAATAGTCGGTTCATGTGTTTACGTATTGTCGAAATGTCGAAAATTCTCGCTATTGGCTGTTTGCAATTGGCTTTTGGGTTTAGCGTCCAATAACCATTCCCCTGTGCGTCAACTCTGCTGGAATTTCTCGTTTCAGATTTAATTAATTTGGTAAATAATTGCACAATAATCGCTGCAAAAGGCAAAGACCGTCAATATTATTTTGGTCTTTATGAATCCTGCATTATTATAACAGGTTACTATGCAAGTTAGTTGCACATTATTTGAACGAAAGGTTAAAAATACGTATTTTTGAGAAACCAGAAAAACTACTTGCCATGGAACAACAAAAGCGAAGCATTCTGTTTTGGGTCGTCAATGGGTTGATAGCTCTTGTGATCATTATTTTCATTATCCAGAACTGGGACAAGGTAACCTTTACCTTTTTATGGCTCGAGATCAAGGGCTATGGCTTCCTTGTATATCCGGTCATTTTCCTCCTTGGTTTTTTGAGCAGCTGGCTCTGGTCGTTGTATCGCGATCGCCGGAAGAAGCGCGATGAGAAAAACAAGGAAAAAACCTATCAGCTGGAAGAATAGGGGTTTTTGATGTGGTTTTTCATGACGGAGCCTTATGAAAGCTTGCCTTTGTAGTCTTCGTAGCCAAACTCCCTGAGCAACTCGAAACGTCCGTCGTACCTTATTATGCCTATTGACGGGTGTTTTACACCGTTAAAGAAGGTTGTTTTGACCATGGTATAGTGGATCATATCATCAAACACGACCTTATCCCCTGGTTTCAATGGTTTTTCGAAGGAATAATCGCCCATGCCCATAAAATCTCCTGCGAGGCAGGTTCCGCCGCCCATC
>PWRF01000171.1 GCA_003556325.1 Bacteroidales bacterium
GAAGAGGAGTTGTCCTGCAAAAAGATCAGCAAGGGCTCTTCCGTATGGCGTGTGCGGCGTTCCACCAGCGGGGCCAGTAGAAGGAAAGCCAGCAGGGTTACGCTGACGAAGCGAAACGCAGCCAGCAGCCTTTTCCATCCCCTGCCAAACTCCGCCCGTGGATTCCGGAAATACAAAATGCCACTGTAAAGCAATCCGCAAAGAATGCACAGAAGTATCATCCAGGCGGGGTAGTCATATATCAAGCTAATATTCATAGGGTTACATTAATGTCAAAAGGTCAAAACGTCGAAACGTCGAAAGGTCTGCTCCTGGTTTTTGGCTTTCTTTCCTGTTGCAAGTTCAAAAAACAGGCCATCTACCAATATAAACATAGCAGATGGCCTGTTATTATGGATTGGTCAGATTATTTATCTGAAGAGAGATCCTGGTCTGTTTTTCCTTTGGAGGTGCCAGGTCTGCTGATCTGTTCTCTCATCGAGGTATCTGCTTTTACGTTTTGCATCCTATAATAGTCCATGATACCCAGGTTTCCGCTCCTGAAGGCTTCAGAGATGGCTTTCGGGATCTCGGCCTCTTCCTGGATAACCTTGGCGCGGGCTTCCTGTGCTTTGGCTTTCATTTCCTGTTCTGCGGCGACAGCCATAGCGCGACGTTCCTCTGCTTTGGCCTGTGCAATGTTTTTGTCGGCATTGGCCTGGTCGATCTGCAGCATCGCACCGATGTTTTTACCAACGTCGATATCAGCGATATCGATAGAGAGGATCTCATACGCCGTACCTGAGTCAAGGCCTTTTGAGAGAACCACCTTGGAGATGCTGTCGGGGTTTTCGAGGACCTGTTTGTGGTGCTGTGCCGAACCGATGGATGTTACAATACCCTCACCCACCCTGGCAAGGATGGTCTCTTCGCCGGCACCACCCACAAGCTGTTTAATATTGGCGCGCAGCGTGACCCTGGCTTTTGCAACCAGCTGGATTCCGTCTTTTGCCACGGCTGCGACGGGAGGGGTGTTGATCACCTTTGGCTTCACAGACATCTGCACGGCTTCGAGCACATCACGTCCTGCAAGGTCGATGGCAGTGGCGGTCTTAAAATCGAGCGGTATGTTTGCCTTATCTGCGCTGATCAGGGCATTTACCACGGCTTTCACACGTCCACCGGCAAGGTAGTGTGCCTCCAGGTCATTCCGGTTCAATGTCAGGCCGGCTTTGGTGGCAGATATCAGGTTGTTGACAATCACAGCCGGGGGGATCTTACGCCAGCGCATCAGCACGAGCTGAAGCAGGCTGATCCGTACACCCGACACCAGTGCGGAGAACCACAAGGCTACCGGGATAAAATAAAAGATAATCCACAGACCGACAATACTTACAAGGGCTATGGCTACAATAACAGCAATTTGTGAATCCATGATTTTTATTCTTCTTTAGATTTGACAATGATTTTGTTTCCGTCTACTTTTACTACCACAACGGTGGTATTTTCAGGTATTAAGTTGTCTTTCGAGGTCACCTCGTAATACTCTTCCTTTATAAGGGCTTTCCCCATGGGGTTCAGCCTGGTGATCGACACTCCTTCGTCTCCTTTCAATACTTTATCTTTTTCAAAAACGTTCACCCGCCCTTCCAGGACGGAGCTGTGCATGGCTCTTTTCCAGGTTTTGGAGCGCAGGGCGATCCCAATGGCCACAAGACTTACCACAAGGGTAAGCAGTATTGTGATGACACCCGTTTCGGTGCCATAATTGTTGAACGATACAACATTGCCGGCCACGACCAGCGCCACACCGAGAATACCTACGACAGTGGCTCCCGGCACTACCAGGATCTCCAGAAGCAGGAATACAATTCCGACTACAATAAGACTGACAACAATTAACCAGACCATTTTGACCAGTATCTTAAAAAAGAAACAACCAATGCAGGCAAGGGTTCAATGCTGCTTTGCCTGCAAGGCAGAGCATCTAGGGTTTATAATAGTTCATGGCCTCGGGCAGATACTCCCTGGCCGCGTTGATTCTGTCCTCATTGGTAGGATGCGTGCTTAGAAAAGCGGGCACCTGTGCACCGCCGGAATAGGCCAGCATTCTTTCCCAGAAAGTGATGGTATGTTCCGGGTCGTACCCTGCCATAGCCATGAATGTCATACCCAGCGCATCTGCTTCGTATTCGTGCTGGCGACTGTAGGCCAGCGACCCCAGTGTGCCTCCCACGCCATAAGCAAGCATAAAAATGTCGCGCGTCTGCTGAGGCTGCTCTCTGAGTGCAACATCCAGGCTTACAGCGCCCATGGTCAGAAGCAGCTGCTGGCTCATTCTTTCGTTTCCATGTTGAGCTACTACGTGTGCAATTTCATGTGACATCACCACTGCCAGCCCCTCTTCATCTTGCGTAAGATCCAAGATTCCAGTGTATATGGCTATCTTGCCCCCGGGCATTGCCCAGGCATTCACCGCATCGCTGTCCACAAGCGAGAACTCCCAGTTGAAATCTTGCACGCGGCGCGACTGGCCTGTGTTTTTCAGATATTCGACAACCGCATCGGATATTCTCTCGCCGGTTCGCTGAACCATTTGAGCCCTGGGATCTGATGAGGGAACCACGGTGTTTGCGGCCATGTACGACTGATAATTCGCTGAAGCCATATTGCCGAGCATCCCTTCCGGGAGCATCCGAACCTGCCTTCTTCCCGTTATCGGGACAGTGGCACACGACGCCAGCAAGATCAGGCACATGGCAAAACAGATGTTCTTCTTCATTATCAATAGATTACACACCACATCGAAATATATCAAACAAAAATAACCAAAAAAAACAATACATTGGTCATATTAGCAGCACGGCCAAACAAAAATATAAGGATTCACTATAAAAGGGTGTCCGGGAGATGGGTACCAGGGGCAGAAAAGGCGGGCAAACCGGTCATCTTCTGAAAGAGATCCTGTTTTCTTTGCCGTTTATAAGTCTTTTGATATTGTTTAAATGTGTGATAGGGACAAACAATGCTACCAGGATCGCAAACAGCACTTTTGGCATCATGGTGATATCCTTGACCCATATTACCACGATGGGCAACGCTATCGCGGCGGATAGCGATCCAAGCGAGACGTAGCGGGTGGTAAGGAATACGGTCAGAAATACAGCCAGGCAGATAAGAAATGCTTCTGGGAAAAGAATAAAGATGATGCCTACGAGTGTGGCGATTCCTTTGCCGCCTTTGAAGGAGGCAAATACCGGAAAAACGTGTCCAAGGATTGCCATTGCGCCCAAAAACATCTGATACACAACGAACCATTCGGCCATCAAAAAATCCAGCCTGATCAGATGTGCCAGGCTCACTGCGCCAATGCCTTTCAGTGCGTCTATGACCAGGACCACCAATCCGACCCTGGGACCAAGCACACGCAAGGCATTGGTGGCACCGGCATTCCCACTGCCATGCTCTCTTACATCCAGGCCTTTGATCCACTTGCCCAGCCACACTGCCGTGGGCACGGAGCCCAGCAGATAGGCCAGCACTGCCAGCAAAGCCATCATCAGGTAAACATTTGCCATCTGAAGAGGGGGTTAGGGTTTTTGAAATTTCAGTGCGGTCCAGTCTCCTTCGCTTTTCTCTCCGGCATCTTTCAGCCCCAGACCAGTAGCCTTTGCAAATATAACATCTTTATCAAAAGTCATAAATCCGCTCATGACCAGGAATCCCCCGGGGTTAAGCACGTCGTGGTAAACGGGCAGATCTTCCAGCAGCACGTTCCTGGTAATGTTGGCAATTACGACATCGTATGTCTGTTTGCCCAGGAGAGAGCTATCCCCGTGCAATACCTCCATATTTTCAATACCGTTACGGCGGGCGTTTTCCATTGTATTTTCGTATGCATACAGATAATTATCTATTGCCGTAACCGGGTCTGCCCCTCTTTGTGACGCCAGGATAGCCAGCACCCCTGTTCCGCAGCCCATGTCAAGGACAGATCTGCCGGCAAAGTCCATTTCAAGCATAAACTTTATCATCAGCACGGTGGTTCCGTGGTGGCCGGTACCGAAAGACATTTTGGGTTCAATAAGGATGTCATGCTGCACCCCGGGTACTGTCTCATGAAAGGGGGCCCTGATCATGCATTTGTCTTCGATCCTGACGGGTTCAAAGTTGCTTTCCCATACCGCGTTCCAGTTTTTACCTCCCAGCCGGTTCACCTCAAACGATAATTTTTCAGGGCCTTTTTTGCGAAACCTTTCAAAAAGATCTGCAACCGGACGGGAGCGGTAGCTGCATGCCCCGATATAGGCGCGAAAACCATCTTTTTCTTCGCTGAAGCTTTCAAAGCCCAGGCCGGCGAGTTCAGCGATCAGTATGTCTGACCAGGGCTCGACAGGTTCAGATTGGCAGTGGATTTCGATGTAATCCATAAGAGATCATATTAGATAAAATTCGAATGCCCGGGCACAGGATTAAACAGCTAGCTGGTGCCGGGTGCTGCCTCCTTGTGGCATGCAGGTCTGCCCGCCACAAAGCAGATGCTATGGTTTCAGGGCGGTGATGATACTGAAAAAGTCGTCAGGTTTGAGCGAAGCACCCCCGATCAGTCCGCCGTCCACGTCGCTGTTGCGAAAGATGTCGGCAGCATTTTTCGCGTTGCAGCTGCCGCCATAAAGGATGGACATTTCGTCGGCCAGCCCCTGATCGTATGTATCTGCCAGCAATTTGCGGATATAGGCATGCATTTCCTGTGCCTGATCCGGTGTGGCTGTCTTGCCTGTCCCGATGGCCCAGACCGGCTCATATGCAATCACAACTTTACTCAGCTGGTCTTTGTGCATCCAGAACAAGCCCTCCAGAAGCTGATCGGCGACCACCTTGAAATGTGCGTTTTTTTCCCGCTCCGGAAGCTTCTCTCCGCAGCAAAACACCGGGGTAAGGCCGTTCTTTAAAGCCTGCCGGGTCTTTTCCGCAAGAACAATTCCGCCTTCGCCGAACTGACTCCTTCGCTCCGAATGCCCAATGATCACATGACTTGCCCCGGCCGAACGTATCATCATTGCAGATACCTCGCCGGTATACGCTCCCTGATCTTCGTTATGGCAATTTTGCGCGCCCAGAAATACCTGGTCATAATTGACGAAGACATCAGCAACCCTCGTTAGATAAGGAAAGGGAGGAAACAATACCACCTGTGGCATTTCCCGGCCTTCTGAACTGTTCCGGTAGTTGTCAATTTTCACTTTCAGCTCGCTTACCAAAGCCTTTGCCTCTTCCAGGCTAAGATTCATTTTCCAGTTTCCGGCGACGATCTTTTTTCTCATAATTTGTTTTTTTTTATGGTTTAAACGAGAAGTATCCTTTGTGGTCCGATAATTCGTGTTCCTTTGCCTGTTCTACGCGGCCATCACCCGTCAGATCAACTTTATGCAAACAAACTCCCTTAAGTTGCAGCATATGATGCGGTTGCACGCAGGGATCATGTCCGGAAAGGCATTGCATCAATCCTCTTCCTCATCCAGGGCGGAATTTTTACTGACCCCAAAAAATTTCAGGATCCGGTGCCAGAAGAGCTTTACGGCAACCGCAATGCCGGCAATGGCACCTACAACCGCCTGCAGTATAATACTGCCCGTACCGGGATCGATATAGCCCGTAACAAACAATACGTCCGACGAAAAAATCATAATCAGGGCCTCAGTAAGAAACATAATCTTGGGGCATTTTATTCATGAACTGTTCCCACCTGCATGAAAAGCAAAAATTATACAGGCTCAACGATTTTTCAAAGATACCAGTTTTTCATCACCCGGAAGTATTTGCAGCCATTTTACTTTTTGTGC
>PWRF01000253.1 GCA_003556325.1 Bacteroidales bacterium
GGAAAGGAAGCCCAGGGTCAGGCGGTAGATACCGGATCAAAAGGGTTTCTGCGATGGATCGAGGTGATGGGGAACAAGCTGCCTCATCCCTTCTGGATCTTTCTCTGGATCACTATTTTTATCATCCTCTTAAGTGCCCTGACGGCCTTTCTGGGTGTCAGTGCCGTTCATCCTGACGATGGCAGCATTGTAGAGGCAAAAAACCTGATCAGCGGAGAGGGGCTGCGGCGTTTCATGGAGGAGATGGTTACCAACTTTGCTCATTTTGCGCCGTTCGGGCTTGTTTTGGTGATGCTCATGGGCGTTTCCATTGCTGAGCGAAGCGGCCTGCTCGCCGTCGCACTGCGCACCGTTGCCTTTTCCGTTCCCAAAAAGGTTGTTCTGCCCGTGATCTTCATCATCGGAGCTGTCGGAAACGTAGGTTCAGACGCCGGGGTGGTCATCGTGCCGCCCATTGCCGCCCTGATCTTTACCCAGATGGGACTGCATCCTATCGCGGGCCTGGTGGCAGGCTATGCCGGGGCGACGGCAGGGTTTACGGCCAACTTTTTTATTGCAGGTACGGATGTGCTGCTGGCAGGTATCAGTACAGAGATCACATCGCAGATGCCCGGCGGCGTGGAGGTGAGCCCCACGGCAAACTGGTACTTCATGATCGCCTCCACTTTCATGCTAGCCTTCGGAGGGGCCTTCATCGCACGGCGGTATACCATACCCCGCTGCGACAAGTTTGAGCTTATCGGCACCTTCGACCACCAGATCACCGACGGCAAGCTTTCGCCGGAAGAGCGCAAGGGTATGCGTCGCGCCGGACTGGCACTCCTTGTGTACGTGATCATCATCCTGGCCCTGGTCGTGCCGCCGGATGCTCCGCTGCGAAACCAGGAAACAGGCGGGCTTGTGCCTTCGCCCTTCCTCAGGGGCCTGATCCCCATCCTCTTTTTCTTCTTTGCCATCCCCGGCTATTTCTACGGGAAAGCCACCGGGGCCATCAAAAAGCCCAACGACGTGCTGAAACAAATGGAGCACGGCATGAAAGAGCTTTCAGGATATATCGTGCTGATGCTGATAGTGGCGCAGTTCATAAATCTGTTCAGCTGGTCGAACCTCGACACCATCCTGGCAATCGGAGGTGCCGACTTCCTCCAAAACACAGGGCTTACAGGGCCCCTTATGTTTGTGATGTACATGATCATCGTGGCCATCCTGAACATATTCCTGGGAAGCGGATCCGCCAAGTGGGCCATCTTTGCACCCATATTCATCCCCATGCTGGCCCAGCTGAACTACAGCCCGGCCTTCGTGCAGCTCATGTACCGAGTAGGCGACTCCATAACAAACTGTGTGACCCCGCTCTATGTCTACTTCCCCCTGCTCCTGGGATGGATACACAAGTACAACAAAAACATTGGTATCGGCACCATCGTCTCGCTGCTGATCCCCTATGCCATCATCCTGTTCGTGATGTGGCTCGTGCTGCTGTTCGTATGGTTCGGACTCGGACTGCCTATTGGCGTGGGAGAGGGGATTTATCTGCAGTAACACCGGAAGGAAGAAGTAAGGTGCAAAAATGAAAAATGAAGAATGAAAAATGTAAGAGGCAGTGTCTCGTCCTGAAATAGGTTTACACTTTTTGTAAACAAAAATCAGGATTATGAGACATGTCTCGTCCTGAAATAGGTTTACACTTTTTGTAAACAAAAACCAGGTTGGGTCATGTTGACAATTAACCCGGCAAAAAGTTATCATAAGACCTCTGGACGTTTCGACATTTCGACGTTTTGACGTTTTGACATTTCGACATTAATCCCACCGGTAAAGCAACCGTTGCGCTTTTAGTGCCTTCTATGTTGAAGAAATGCCCTTTATGGTAAAGAAAGCCGTGACTTATTCGTGGTTTTTTTATAATTTTGCCGGTTTAAAAAACGATTTACTTTCTGAAAAACAGTGCAGTCGCCCCTGTTTTCGGATACCGGGATCGTCAATCATATTAAAATAACCATGTCTGAATACAGAGAATATCCTTCGCTGGACCTTCCCCGTTTGGGGGAGGAGATCAGCGCTTACTGGGAAGAAAACAAGGTTTTTGAGCAAAGCCTCCGGCTGCGCCAGGGCAGCGAGCCCTGGGTGTTTTACGAGGGGCCGCCCTCTGCGAACGGCTTGCCGGGCATCCACCACGTGATGGCCCGTGCCATTAAAGATATCTTCTGCCGCTACCGCACCCAGAAGGGCTATTACGTGAAACGCAAGGCCGGATGGGACACCCACGGGCTGCCCGTTGAGATCGGCGTCGAAAAGCTACTGGGCATTACCAAAGAAGACATTGGCAAGACGATTTCCATAGAAGAATACAACCAGGCGTGCCGCAAGGATGTGATGAAATACAAGGACACCTGGGACGAGCTGACCCGTATCATGGGGTACTGGCTTGACCTGAGTGATCCTTATATCACTTTCGACAACAAATACATTGAAACCGTATGGTACCTTCTCAGCAAGTTGTATGAGAAGGGTTTGTTGTACAAGGGGTACAGCATCCAGCCTTATTCTCCCGCGGCCGGCACGGGCCTCAGCACGCACGAGCTGAATCAGCCCGGCTGCTACCGCAACGTTAAAGACAACTCGCTTACCGCCCAGTTTAAGGTGATACGTAACGAGCAGTCGGAGTTCCTTTTTGACGACGACGAAGAGGTCTTTCTGCTGGCCTGGACCACCACACCCTGGACGCTTCCCAGCAACACCGGCCTGGCTGTTGGTAAAGACATCGAATACGTGAAGGTGCAGACCTTCAACGCATACACCCATAAGCCCATCTTCGTGGTGATCGCCCGGGAACTGATGGACAGCTTCTTTAACCCGAAGCACGCGGATATGGAGCTGGAAGACTACCAGCCGGGGCAGAAAAAGATCCCCTACAAAGTGGTGGGAAGCTACAAAGGCGTGCGGTTTGAAAACATCCGCTACGAGCAGCTCCTGCCCTATGCGCAGCCGGAAGATGGAGATCCATTCCGCGTGGTGCTGGGCGACTTTGTGACCACCGAAGAGGGAACCGGCGTGGTACACATCGCTCCCAGCTTTGGTGCCGACGACTACAAGGTCGGCCAGCAGTATGCCCTGGGGTCGCTTACCATGGTAGACAAGAAGGGCCGTTTTGTTGATGAGATGGGCGAGTTTGCCGGGCGCTTCGTTAAGCCCGAGTACATCACTGAAAATGATGAGCCGGAAGAGCGCCCCGTCGATGTCGACATCATCATCAAACTGAAAACCGAAAACAGGGCTTTCAAAGCCGAAAAATACGAGCACTCCTACCCGCATTGCTGGCGTACCGACAAGCCCATTTTGTATTATCCGCTCGACTCGTGGTTTATACGGTCTACGGCCATCAAAGACAGGCTGATAGAGCTTAACAAGACCATCAAGTGGAAGCCGGAGAGCACCGGGACCGGCAGGTTCGGCAACTGGCTGGAAAACCTGCAGGACTGGAACCTGAGCCGCTCCCGTTACTGGGGCATCCCTCTCCCCATCTGGATGACAGAAGACAGGGAGGAGCAGGTGTGCATAGGAAGCGCGCGGCAGCTCAAAGAGGCCATTGAACAATCGGTGGAGGCCGGGTTCATGAAGGACAACCCGATGAAGGACTTTGATCCCGCCGACATGTCGGAGGAGAACTACAGGCGTTTCGACCTGCACCGGCCTTTTGTGGACGACGTGGTGCTGGTATCGCCGTCGGGGAAAAAGATGTATCGCGAGCAGGACCTTATCGACGTCTGGTTTGACAGCGGCGCCATGCCGTATGCGCAATACCACTACCCTTTTGAGAACCGGCAGCTCTTTGATGACAACTTCCCGGCAGATTTCATTGCCGAAGGGGTGGATCAGACGAGGGGATGGTTTTTCACCCTGCACGCCATCGCCACCATGATATCCGACTCTGTTGCTTTCAAAGCCGTGGTCTCCAACGGCCTGGTGCTCGACAAAGAGGGCAACAAGATGTCGAAGCGCCTCGGCAATGCGATCGACCCGTTTGAAACCATAAAAAAATACGGCCCCGACGCCACGCGGTGGTATATGATCAACAACGCGCAGCCCTGGGACAATTTGAAGTTTGACCTTGAGGGTGTGGAAGAGGTGCGCCGCAAGTTTTTCGGCACCCTGTACAACACCTATGCCTTTTTCGCCCTGTATGCCAACATCGACGGTTTTACATACAGCGAAGAGGAGGTGCCGTATGAGAAGCGGCCTGAGATCGACCGCTGGATCCTTTCGGAGCTGAACACCCTGATCAGGGAAACCGATGCCTGTTACGAAGATTTTGAGCCCACCCGCGCCAGCCGGCTGATCCATGCCTTTGTCGACGAGCACCTGAGCAACTGGTACGTGCGCCTCTGCCGCCGCCGTTTCTGGAAAGGAGACTACACGCGCGACAAGATCTCTGCCTACCAGACCCTCTATCGCTGCCTCGAAGTGCTGGCCATGCTTTCGGCACCGATAGCACCCTTCTTCAGCGAGAGGATCTTCCTGGACCTGAACAAGGTTACCGGCAGATACAAGGTGGGGTCGGTACATCTTACCGATTACCCGGAAGCAGACCCGGCCATGATAGACAAAGACCTGGAAGAGCGCATGCAGCTGGCACAGAAGATCTCTTCGATGGTGCTGGCCCTCCGCAAGAAGGTCAACATCAGGGTGCGCCAGCCCCTGCAGAAGATCATGGTGCCCGTGCTTGACGAACGTTTCCGTGCGCAGCTGCAGGACGTTGAGCAGCTTATCCTGTCGGAGGTGAACGTGAAAGAGCTCGAATACCTCGACGACACATCGGGCGTGCTGGTGAAAAAGATCAAGCCGGACTTCAAGGCGCTGGGGCCGCGCTACGGCAAGATGATGAAGCACATTGCCGCACGCATCAACAGCTTCGGACAGGAAGAGATCCGGCAGATAGAGCAGGAAGGAAGGATAGCCATCGAGGTGGAAGGACAGGAGCTGGAGATCACCCTGGGCGATGTGGAGATCCTGTCGGAAGACATCCCCGGCTGGCTGGTCGCCAACGACGGCATGCTGACCGTGGCACTCGACATTACCGTAACAGACGAACTTCGCAACGAAGGCATCGCCAGGGAGCTCATCAACAGGATCCAAAACCTCAGGAAAGACAAGGGTTTTGAAGTTACCGACAAGATAGAGTTAAAAATAGAAAAGCACGATAATTTGACCGACGCTATTCTAAATAATAATGATTATATTTGTTCGGAAACACTTGCATCTGACCTATGCTATACCGATGAAATAAACGACGACGGCAAAGTCCATGTGGACCTGACCGGCGACCTTAAAACACATGTACTGATAAAAAAGAAATCAACAAAATAGGAAAGGACAAAAAGATGGAAAACAAGCGCGAGAAAACACGCTACTCAGATGAGGAACTCCAGGAGTTCAAAGATATCATCAACAAAAAGCTTGAAGAGGCCCGCGACGGACTGAAGCTTTTAACGGAAGCATATACCACGCAGAATGCCAACGACACGAACGACACTTCGCCGTCATTTAAAATCCTGGAGGAAGGCTCCCAGGTGCTGTCCAAAGAGGAGAACAGCCAGCTTGCCGCCCGGCAGCAGAAGTTTATCCGCGACCTTGAGAATGCGCTCATCCGCATTGAAAACGGCACCTATGGCATATGCCGCGTAACGGGCAAGCTCATCTCCAAGGAACGGCTCAGAAGCGTGCCTCACGCCACACTTAGCATAGAGGCCAAAATGAACCGCAAGCCCAACGAAACCTGATGGCAAGGCAAGTGCGCTACCCATGGCAA
>PWRF01000039.1 GCA_003556325.1 Bacteroidales bacterium
GTCCTTTAAAGGTAAAACCAATATGTCTATGACCAGGAACACTTTATTGCCAGAAAAACACAGTCCGGAAACTACGCGCCTGAAAAAAAACACCCACAAAAAAGCAATGTTTATCTGGGGCATTGCCATACTGGGTGTTTTCTTGCCCGCGTGTGAGAAGATCTTCATGGAGGCTGATCCATCAGAGGATCCGGTCCGGGTATTTGAAGAGATATGGGATTTCACAGACCGCTATTATTCATTTTTTGAAGAAAAAGGGGTCGATTGGGATGCATTGTATGATGAATACAGGCCCCAGGTTGAACCGGACATGAATCCTGTTGACCTTTTTGACCTCTGCGCCGATATGTTGTATGAACTGCGCGACGGCCATGTTAACCTGCTCAGTAGTTTTGACCGTTCGCGCTATTGGAAATGGTATCTTGACAGTCCGGAGAACTTTTATTATTCCATCATCGAACGCCATTATTTGCAAGGCAACCAACGCTATGTCGGGCCTTTGCAGTTTGTTTTCCTGAATCCGCAGGTGGCCTATGTATATTATGGCAGTTTTGCCAATCCTGTCAGCGAGGACAACCTGGATCTGATCATAAACAGTATACAGGACCTGGATGGTTTGATCATTGATGTCCGTCATAATGGGGGAGGAGATCCCACGAACGGCCGGAATATAGCAAGACGGTTTACTAATGAGCGGGTGTTTGCCGGCACAAATTTCATAAAAAGCGGTCCTGGTCACGATGATTTCAGTGAGCATCGTGTATTCATAGACCCTCACGACGGTCCGCGTTTCAGCGGAAAGGTGATGTTGCTGACCAACCGTCGCAGCTACAGCGCCACGACCTATTTTGCCCAATACATGCGCCAGCTCGACAACGTGACACTGGTAGGAGATACCACAGGAGGGGGTGCGGGCTTGCCTGCCTTCCGCGATTTGCCCAATGGCTGGCTTTTGCGTGTCTCCAGCAGCAAATTTTACGATCCTGCCGGCAAAAGTATCGAGTCAGGTGTCCCCCCCGATGTGTATGCTGAGATCCCTGAAGTCAATGACAACCTCCTGCTTACGCGGGATCCCATCATTGATAAAGCCATTGAGATGATCCTGGAATGAGTGCTTTCCCCGCTTCGTCATCAACTCCGCTTTTGAAAATGATGGCTGAATCTATGCCCGCTTTGATAAAAAGCTACAGTTTATTGGTTGATAATATCTTAGGATATTTTGGTTTTTTGTTCTTTACCCGTTTTATGCGAACAGGAAATAATATATTTGGAAAGAAGAAAATCAATCCCTATATTTGTAAAATGTTCGCTAAGCGAATTTCTGCACTCGGGTTTTCTTAGCATGAAAACCTGCCTTATGCCAAATCAGGTGACACCCTCACCCCGTGTTACCGTGAATCAGTTTCTTATCCGGTTATCATGAATCGTTTAGGCGAACGGTCGTAGAGTGTGAACTCTTTTTTAACCATTTTATAAACCAAACATTTGTATTATGAAGTTTAAAAAACTTACGATTTTATTTGCGTTGATGATTGCGACGGGTTTGGGCAGCAATACTATTGCCCAGGACGAAGATTACCTGAACTTGGGTGGTGCGGTACGCTACAATGTGGTAAGCCAGCATTATGGAGGCAATGAGGTTTATGATCTCGATGGCGTCAGCACCGACAACTATGCCACCTGGGACACGTGGCGTCTGAATGTGTCAGCCCGGTACAGTGACGTAACGCTGGAATTTGAGTATAGGTTCTATCCCACGTTTAACACCCACTTCATTAAACAAGGTTGGCTGGGCTATGATTTCTCTGACGATTTCGGAATGCAACTGGGTGTGACCCAGGTGCCTTTCGGCAACCTGATGTACAACTCCCACAGCTGGTGGTTTATGACCGGGTACTACGTGGGGCTGGAAGATGACTTCAACATGGGTGTGAAGTTCAGCTACGACGTGGGTGACCGGCTGAACATCATGGCAGCCTACTTCCGCCAGCAGGAGCCTGCAGGACCTGCACATAATGTAGCCCCTTATGCCGGACCCGGTGCGGGTACCTATTCCTATAATGTAATTCCTTCCGCTGCTGGTGAACTTTCCGAGGCAGACGCCGATATTATGGAAATGAACCAGTTTAATATCCGTCTGGGCTATGAAGTAAGGCCTGGTCTTGAGGTGGGTGCTTCGGGACAACTTCAGGGTATACACAACATGGCACTGGATGATACCGAATACGGCCATGCCTTTGCTGCCCATGCAGCAGGTACCTTTGGCGACTGGAGTGCCAAGGCTCAGTTTATCAATTATGACTATCAGGCAAAGGACAATGCGGGCAACCTGATGGACCGTGTCCAGATGGGCGCTTATGGCGACCCCTATTATGGTGATGGCGTGGCTGCCCGTGCCAATATCATTTCTGCCGGAATTGGCCGCGGAATTGACGTTGACTGGGGCCCTATCTCCAATATCATGCCTTACATAGACTATGCACTGATGACCAAAGACGATCAACTGGAGGTTGACGGCCAGATGTTCGACTTTGAAGACAGCCATATGCTGGTGCCCGGCTTCCTTATCACCGCCGGAAATATCTGGACATATGTCGACTTTGCCATGGGCAAAAACCATCCCTGGCTGACCAGCCAGTTTGGTTCAGGCCTTGGTGCCGGCCATCTTGATGACAATGGCAGGCCGATCCCCGTTGACGACATGGACTGGAACCTGCGCTTTAACATCAATGTAGGCTATTACTTCTAAAATTTTGAATTGCCAGATTTTTTTTGTAACTTATGAGGTTGAACCAGAAAGGCTGATCTAAGTACAATGGAGTTTTGTCTGTGCATTCAGGCAGCGTCAGCCATTCTGATACGAATAATAGATTTGAATGTAAAGAATACCAAACCAAAACAGGAGGAAAACTATGAGAATCACTAAAAGCTTAATGAAAAAAACAGCCACAATGATCCTGGCAAGCATGATGATGCTGGGTGTGGCAGTAAACATGCAGTCGTGTGCACCCGAGACCGAAAAGATTGAACTGGGTTATGTGCTGTGGGACTGCGCCAATGCATCTACCCATGTGATGGCTGCATTGATCCAGGACGAGCTGGGCAAGGAAGTTGGCGTGACTTCCGTGGATGCCGGCCCGATGTGGATGGGCGTAGCCCGCGGCGACTTTGACGCTATGGTAACTGCTTGGTTGCCAGGAACACATGCCGCCTATTACGAGCAGACCCAGGATGATGTGGAGAACCTGGGCGCAAACCTTGACGGTGCACGTATCGGCCTGGTTGTCCCGGCTTACGTGGAAGCCAACAGCATTGAAGAGTTGAATGACTATGTCGATGAGTTTGGCGGTGATATCACCGGTATCGACCCGGGCGCCGGAATTATGGCTGCCACAGAAGAGGCCATTCAGGAGTATGACCTTGACTTCAACCTGCTCTCCGGGTCAGATGCTGCCATGACAGCTGCACTGGAACGTGCCATCGAAAGAGAGGAGTGGATTATAGTAACCGGCTGGACACCCCACTGGAAGTTTGCAGCTTATGACCTGAAATACCTGGAAGATCCGAAACTGGTCTTTGGTGATCAGGAGCATATCGCTACCGTCGTAACCCCCGACCTGCAGGAAAGACATCCCGATGTGTATCATCTTCTTGATAACTTCTACTGGACACCCGAACAAATCGGTGTGGTAATGGGTTACATCGAGGATGGCATGGAGCCTATGGATGCAGCAAGGACATGGATTGCCGATAACCGTGAAGTTGTTGACGCCTGGTTGCCATGATCCGATCCTGACATTCATATAGGGAAATAACAAGATGTAATAACAGTGCTTGATAAGAGGTGTGCAATGGCTCACTAAAGAGAGGTACGCCTTTTATCAGGCACTCTTTATTCTGTTTGTATATGAAAGAAAAAATTGTCGTTAAGAACCTGAGCAAAATTTTTGGCCGGCAACCATCAAAGGCATTGGACGCCCTGGCAAAGGGGAGGTCAAAGGCAGAAATTCTCAGCGAATTAAAACATGTGGTAGGGGTGCAGGATGTATCTTTCACAGTATACGAAAAGGAAATTTTCGTCCTGATGGGTTTGTCCGGCAGCGGAAAATCCACACTGGAAAGACTTCTTAACCGCCTGCATGAGCCTACTGGCGGAGAGATCATCATCGACGGAACGGACATTACCAAGCTCAGCAAAAAAGAGCTTCGCGAGTTCCGTCAAAAGAACTTTTGTGGCATGGTATTCCAGAATTTTGCCATTCTGCCGCATCGTACAGTACTCGAAAACGTGGAATTTGGCCTTGAGCTGGCAGGTGTTGACAAGGAGGAACGCCGTAAAAAAGCCATGAAGGTGATCAAACAGGTTGGCCTGGAAGGTAACGAAGAGAGTCTTCCTGCCCAGCTTTCAGGCGGCATGCAGCAGCGTGTGGGCCTGGCCCGGGGGCTGTCTGTAGATGCCAGTATCATGCTCATGGATGAAGCGTTTAGTGCTTTGGACCCCTTGATCAGAAGGCAGATGCAGGATGAGTTGCTCGAGTTGCAAAACAAGCTTCAGAAAACCATTGTTTTTGTAACGCACGACCTCGATGAGGCCTTCAGAATTGGCGATCGAATTGCCATTATGAAGGATGGCCGGATAGAACAAATAGGTACTGCAGAGGAGATCATATCCAAACCAGCGAGCGACTATGTTCGCGCCTTTGTGGAAGACATGAACCGCGCCGCAGTACTTACTGCCGGTGCCATCATGGAGCCTTTAAAAGAAAGAGCCTTTCCCGGCGACGGCCCGCGTACCATTTTGAGGAAAATCCGCAAGAATCACCTCACTGGAATCATCATGACCGATACCAAGCGGGAACTGAAAGGCTACATACGTGCACAGGAGCTGGTCGATTACCTGAACAAGCACAAAGACCAGGAAAAAGTGCCTTTTGACGAGAAACTGCTCCGGCAACCTACTACGGTAGACAAGGATATGCCGCTCAATGAGGTGATCAATATTTACAATGAAAATGAATTTGGTCCATTGGTTGTGATCGATCAGGACAACAGGGTAGAGGGCGTCGTCGTAAAAGGCGCTATAATTGCGGCACTATCCAGCGACGAGGAAGAGTCGACGGAGTCGCCACTTCCTGAGCCTGATGCCCCTGAGTCTTCCGGCCAGTCAGTAGAAGAAAAATAATGTAAACTAAAACCTTGATACATGTTTCCATTTCGAATACCAATAAAAGATTGGATATCGGCAGCTGTCGATTATCTGGTAAGCGAGTTTGGTGCAATATTTGACGGATTCAGCGCCTTCATCTTTTTCATTGTGAATAACCTGAAGGATGGCATGCTTTTCTTGCATCCCCTGATCCTGATCGCCATCATCGCTTTTCTGGCATGGCGTATGGCAGGATGGCAGATTGCCTTGTTTTCCATCGTAGGCCTGCTTTTAACCGAGAACATTGGTTTATGGGTGCCGTTTGTTGAGACGCTGGCGCTGGTGCTTACTGCAGAAATATTGGTCATGGTAGTTGGTTTACCATTGGGCATTTATGCTGCACGAAGTGACAGGGCCAACTCCATAATCAGGCCAATTCTGGACTTCATGCAAACGATGCCGGCCTTTGTTTACCTGATACCGGCGGTGATGTTTTTTGGGCTGGGCCTCGTTCCGGGCGTTGTGGCAACCTTTGTTTTTGCCTTGCCACCGCTGATCCGCCTGACAAACCTTGGCATTCGCCAGGTTCCCAAAGAGCTTGTGGAGGCTGCCGATGCCTTCGGCGCCACCAACA
>PWRF01000132.1 GCA_003556325.1 Bacteroidales bacterium
CCATCATTTTTCTCTCCCTCATCCTGGTCTGACCTTCTTTTCGCGCAAAAACCTGTCAAAAGATATTTTTTCTCTGCAATGCCCTCTTCCAGTTCCCACTCGGCTAGGACGTGAGTGGTGCGATTCTGGTCTCCGCCCCGGAACATATCCTTGAATGGATGGTTTGTGTCGAGGGAGGTGTTCGGGAGGAGGCACTGGAGCATGAGCATCAGCAGGACAGACTTTCCACCGCCATTCCTCAGTTCATATGTGGCGTTCCTGCCATAGAAGGGCATTATAAAGTCTTCATATACACCCTTCCCGTCGTCGAACTGGGCATTCACAATCCTTACATGCTGGAGTTTAGGCATCGCCTTCTCCCCCGGACTCGCCAAGGCCCTCAATGAAGGCCCTCAGGTCGGCCTGGATCTCCTCATTGCTGTAGGTCCAGGCGATGATCGCCTTGCACCGGGGAGTGAGGTAGACAGCCCCGTCGTGCTCCCTGACAATCTGGTTTTTCTCCATAAAGGCGATGGTGCTGTTAACCAGAGCATTCTTTGAACTTATACCTCGCTGTTTTATCTCATCGCTCTCATCTGGCCTGAATTCTGCCGAAGGTAGTCTATTCCATGTTTCAGCAATAACTTTAAAGTTAAACTGATGGCCTTCGCTGGTCATCTCCAGATCCTCGAGTGCCTCCATTGCCTTTATTTTCTTCTCGATCACCTCAAGGAGACGGTTTTTATGCACCTTCTCCAGATACGGTTCACGGCTAGAGTCACGATAAAATTCTGCTATGAGGACGTGCATGATAAAGAATGCCGTGTACATTTCGGGATTTTTGAACCCGTACCCCAGACTATTTTTAATCTCGGTGTTTGAGAGGCCAAAGATCGGGTTGTTTATGCCGGGGCTGAGATAGAATGCATCGTGGTACCTGCACAGGATGAGTCCCTGCTTTCTCGCACAGATCTCCAGCGCCTCCCGTACCTCGGTTTCCTGGTCATACCATAAAAATTCGCGAGGGTTATCACTACGTGTGATCGACCCATTCTTCAGGATGGAATAAAAGATATCGAGAGCTGCCCCAAGATTTTCTTCGTCAAACTTCATTCTGTCGTTCTCCTATAAATTCAAGGTACGAGACGTACACGTCTCTCTCATCGGTGAGGGGCACTCTAATTTCTGGCCTGGATCTGACCCTGATCGTGTCAACCTTTGCTTTCATTTCGGTTGCAGTAGAGATAAGGATCCTCTCGATCGGTCCCTGCCGCTCTTCAGGTGTGTGGAGATCAAAGACCGTTTGATATGGTTCTTTCTCCTCCTGCCGTACGCCCTTATTCAACTCGATCAAAAAGGGGATCAGATCGATATGAGCCACTCCCTAGCACCCATAGTGCTCTCTGACCAGATCCAGGAACCCGGGTAAGTCAAGGCGTCCCCCTTCAAAGAGGGCATAGAGAAGCACTGATGCATAGGTTGTGAATGTATTCACCTGCCGTTCACGGACTATATCGTCAGGTGATTTCTTTGTATCATCCCACTCCTCTTTTACTCGTGTCTCTGCAATCTCTGCTTTCTTTCCGAGGATATTCTGAGGCTCGAATAGTTTGCAAAGACTGAACGTTTTACCGGGATCAGGGAGGAGTAGGGGGAGCATCTCCACCACCTGTACGTCGTTTGGGAGGTTAAATTGTATGTGGTTTTCGAGGGTTTTCTGGAACTGATAGCGGCGGTCAAACAGCGAGTGCAACCTGACATTTTTGATATGTTCATATTCCGAGGGGATTGTTGTGTAGTCTTCAAGAAGTTTGTTATGGAGTCTATAGCCGCTGTCCAGTTCATCTGAGAGTTCTTTTATGGTGATGAAGTCTTCTTCGGCGCCAAAGGAGCGGGAATGATCAGTTATCCTCTTCGAATCCTCGGAGATAGCCTGGAGAGTATTCTGGACCTGACCAAAAAGTTCCTCTTCTTGCTCAAGCTGAGAGATAACATCCCTCGTGTAGGTGGTGAATTTTTCCACGACGTCGGGGTCTCCGTAGATCATACTGTCAATAAGGGCCTGTCTTTTCCCCTTTTTCCTATGTACTTCGAGGTTGAGGTTCCTTACCGTTTCAAGGGCGTTCCTGAAGGATCCACTCTCTATCTGCTTTTTAAAGAGGATCAGAGCGATCGTGACTCTGGACTCTTCGGGGAGTTCCTTTATGGTGATCATAAACTCAAGGCCCGCGTCGGTGATCTGATAGGCGCCATCGCTCACGTTGTACTCGACGAGATGGACATAGCGGTCGACCTGCTGGTTTCTGACAGGATCAAGGTACTGAAATCGGTACAGTTCACCATAGGGTGTGGTCTCAAGATCGCCGAGCACGGTCCGTGTGACCTCCTGGAAGTCAAACTTTTGCCCAGGGTACATCTCTTTCATCATACCTTCGATATATCCCCGGACTTCTTCGGGTCTGACGTTACGTCCCTGTAGGCGACCTTTTTCGATGAGAAATGTCAATACGCCAAGGGAGAGGAAGGGTGCGTCATAGTCCCTTTTCTGGCCATAGGCCTTAAAAAATGGATAAAAACACACCAGATGCTCCATGCGTTCGTTGATATCTTTAAAATGTCTCTGATAATCCAAAGTCCTTCATCCTCCTGAGTTCCATGGAGGTGAGGGCCTCCTGTGGGAGATATCTCTCCTCTGTAATGATCCACTCGATTGCCGCCCTGCTCTCATCGTTAAAAGCATCTATAAATGGAAAGAGAGAAATCTGAGATCGGTTTTGTTCTGTCCTGAGAGGTCGGGCATTTTGGGGGCCCACTTTCTTTAGGATGGCGGTGTAGAGGGATGTAGCAGGCCTAATGCCATAGTCCGGGTAGCGTGCCTGTAAGCGGTTATAGATTGCAATCCCCTCCCTGTCAATGTCCCCGAAATAGAAATAAAGGTCGTTCGGTTTCCCACCTACGGTTTTGATGTACTCAAATTTTTTCACAATCGCGTTCCCTTCACCATAGATAACCATGTTTATGCCGTTAAACTCTCCTGAAGTCAGCGCCTGCTGCACGGTCCAGAAGGTATCCTTGTTCTCAATAATCAGAACCTTTCTCGCTGCCTTCCCCTGCTCTGCGCTGAAGCCCTTCTCAATGTAGAAAAAGGGTTCAAACACCTTTTTCGCCCTGATGTCTTCGAGTGTCAGACCAAGATTCCTGAGAATCGCTTCGCCGTTGACTGATGAATGCCGGGGTTCGTCGATCGCCTTCTCGTCGCCAAATATCTCATAGGAGCGTTCTTTGACGGTCAGAACCTCATCATCATCTCTGCGGATCAGATCCCTGATCCTGAGGACGGCGTCCCGGTCCTTGCGGTAGTCGTCAGCATGTTTTGCGTAGTAATCAATGCACATTGGATGGGGAAGAGAATAGAGTTCATTATAATGCTCCGCAGAAAGAGATGCTTCTCTTTTTATGATCAGGTCACGCCGGATGATAAATTTGTCAGGAAGTCCGTCATATACGGTGAGCAACCGTGCATTCTTGAGTGGGACAAGCACGCCCTCCTGGATGAAGTTTTGGATAGCGAAGATGAACTGCTTTTGCCTCTCGGTGTTTGTGAAGAGGTTGATTCCATCGTCTTTGAGGAGTGTGTTTATATCGCCAAGGGCAATCCGCTTATTTTTATGCTGAAGGAGGAGCGCCCGGATTTTTTTCTGCATTAGATCATTGATTTATTTATCTCTTGTCTGATAGTTTATTCGGTTGATTAGTATCTCCGAAAAGAATGTTAGTGGCTTAATAACCTCCATTTTTGACTTGATAGCAAGTCGTTTACGATCTTCAATAACTCCCTGATGATCAATCGATCAATACCCATATACAGATGTGATATGGATACGGCAACATCCTACATATCATGGTTTTGTCTAGCAAAATAGATTTCAAGCATCTAAAGCAATTAAAAAATAATTTTAAAACTATTAAGCATATTAAAAACTCCTTATAGAGAATAATGCTTATGATACCCACAAGAACCACAGGCAACCAAGATAAAAATAAAATGGCCCATCTTTCCTTGGGGTAAATAAGGCTGATCTAATTTTAAGACTAAATTCCATGAAAAAAACATATATCTCATCGAGATCAGAGGATATGAACCATTGTCAATCTGAATGATCAGAGGAAAGTGAACGGTGATTGAATGATAAACGATAATAGGAACCCCTGCCCCTTCTGTGCCCCTTCCCCTCCTTAATCCTCCTTGCAAACGACCACACCTTTCGCCCGCTTCGACCTGAACCCGATGAGCCCCGGCCACCTTCTCCTCATACCCTTCCGGCACGTGATAGCGTTCTTTCAGTGTGGTCGAATTGATTTCCTTACATTGAGTAATCCGCAACTTAAAAACCACATCGCAATAATTGAGAAGATATGAAAGTACTTTCTGAAAAACAGAATGAGTATTATTTTTTGAAACATATATTTTTAAAGGGCTAAGCAACAAGGTAGTGTTGGGATGGGAAATGAAGATTTATAAGATTGAAGAAGATGATCGTCTGGTTCCATATAATGAAAGGGATTTCAAACAGGAAAATATGGAAAGAAATCTAGAGATCTGGCTCGAGAACAATCCTCATTGTCTACTCGAGGATGAAATGGTTTTAGTTATCGGGCGTCAAGTTTTTACGAATTTGAATTCTGTAATAGACTTATTGGCTGTTGATAAGAATGGTGACCTAATTGTAATTGAACTTAAAAGAGATCGCACACCTCGAGAGACCATAGCTCAGGTTTTAGAGTACGCATCTTTTGTCGAAGATCTATCTTACCAGCAGTTGGAAGAAGTATTTTCAAACTATATAAGGGATGAAAACACAAACTTGGCTGATTATCATAGAAACTATTTCAAACTTCAAGAAGACGAAGCTGTGGCATTTAACAAAAATCAAAAAATGATGATTATCGCTCAGAATATTACGAAGGATATTAAACAGGTTGCCATTTTCCTAAGGAAAACGGGCATCGATATATATTGTCTTGCATTTAAATATTTCACCAATCAGGACGGAAATAAAATAATCTCTACCGATTATATTGTTGGTAAAGATACTGATTCGATAAAGAAAGTAATTTCAGGATCTCTACCTAAGATTGATAAGCAGATTTTTTTAGAATCATTAAATTCGTATGGTAAAGATTTTTTCAAGGACTTGCTTGAATTTGCAGAGAAGAATCACCTTCCTATACACTGGGGGTCTAAGGGGTTTTCACTTAATGTTGATTTAAATGGTGAACGTGTCAACATACTCCAAGGTTTTCCGCCACACGCTGTTTTAAACCAAGGCATCTATACAAGATTTATAAAAATCATCCAGAAGGTTGAAAATGGAGAATCTATAGTTAATGATTTTCGTGAGAAATTGAATAATTTCGGCGGCTTTGAAAGTGCAGGTTCAGAACTAAAATTGATGATAAACGATTTGGTAACAGAAGATAGAAAGGAAGAACTACTTACAATTATTTCAGAGACTATTTCCAGAATCGAGAAAAATGGATTAAAGTATAGATAGAGGTCTTCAACATACCTCACTTTTCTGCAATAGATTCTATGATGATTCTATAATTCTAATGCACGATTCTGTCAATGGCGTTGTAAAATTGCTTATCTGTGGCGATTGAACAGTGCTCACCGCCCCCTCCGAGATCGTCCTCGCAAACGACCTTGCCTATGCCCGGTTCAACCTCTACCCGGCCACCCCCGGTGAGCCCCGGCCACCTCCTGCTCATCCCCTTCCGACACGTGGCCTCCTTCTTC
>PWRF01000246.1 GCA_003556325.1 Bacteroidales bacterium
CTTATTTCTTCGCCTTCGAAGGTGGTTGTGGCAAAGGCTGTGTTCCGCACCCTTCCCTCTTGAATATCATCCTGTGTGATGAGGTAGGTGGCCTCATAAGTGGCGCTCTCTCCCGAGAGCAGGATACCTTCAGCACTGCCTTCGGTCGAGCTCACAAAGGTGATGGCCGAGAGGCCAGACAGCGGATCCTCCACTGTTACACCGGTCAGGATCACATTGCCGGTGTTGGTCACAACAAAGGTGTAGGTGATCTCGTCGCCCACGCCGGCGTAAGTCTGCGGGTCGGCAGTTTTGGTCAGCGCGATTGACGGCTGCTGGTCGGCCGTCACGGTCTCGTCATCCGTGTAGGTCACGTCATCGCCTGCGGGAGGTGTACCTGTGGCTGTGGCTTCGTTGAAGACAGATCCGGCATCAAGGTCAGCCTGGGTGATGGTATAAGTGGCCTCATACGTGGCACTCTCGCCCGAGAGCAGGGTGCCTTCAGGGCTGTCCTCGGTCGAGCCCACGAAGGTGATGGCAGACAGACCATCCAGCGGGTCGCTAACGATCACATCGGTCAGCACTGCATTGCCGGTGTTAGTAACGGTGAAGGTGTAGGTGATCTCATCGCCCTCGATACTGTAAGTCGTCGGATCGGCAGTTTTCGACAGGGCTATAGAAGCCGCCATCACGGTCTCATCGTCTGTGTCCTCTACATCCTCGCCTGCGAAAGAAGTACCTGTAGTTGTGGCCTCGTTGAAGACATATCCGGCATCCAGGTCAGCCTGGGTGATTGTATAGGTGGCCTCATACGTGGCACTTTCGTCGGGGAGCAGGGTGCCTTCAGGGCTGTCTTCGGTCGAGCCCACGAAGGTGATGGCAGACAGACCATCCAGGGGATCCTCTATCGTTACATCCGTCAGGGTCATGTTGCCGTCATTATTTACCACGAAAGTGTAGATGATCTGGTCACCAATCTCTGCGTAGGTTTGCGGGTGGGCTGTTTTTGTAAGGGCAATGAACGGATCCTGCTCTGCCATCACGGTCTCGTCATCCGTATCGGTCACATGATGGCCTGCGGAAGAAGTACCTGTAGCTGTGGCTTCGTTGAAGACAGATCCGGCATCCAGGTCAGCCTGAGTGATGGTATAGGTGGCCTCATACGTGGCACTTTCGTCGGGGAGCAGGGTGCCTTCAGGGCTGTTGTCGGTCGAGCCCACGAAGGTGATGGCAGACAGACCATCCAGGGGATCCTCTATCGTTACATCCGTCAGGGTCATGTTGCCGTCATTATCTACCACGAAAGTGTAGATGATCTGGTCACCAACCTCTGCGTAGGTTTGCGGGTGGGCTGTTTTTGTAAGGGCAATGAACGGATCCTGCTCCGCCGTCACGGTTTCGTCGTCCGTATCCTCCACATCGTCACCTGCGGGAGAAGTACCCGTAGCTGTGGCTTCGTTGAAGATAAGGCCGGCATCCAGGTCAGCCTGGATGACAGTATAGGTGGCCTGGAAAGTCAGCATCCCGCCTGCCAATAGTTCTTCTTCTGAACTGCCTTCGCTCCAGTCAACCAGGATGATATCAGACAAACTGCCCTCTCCTGTAAACTGTTCTTCGCTCACCGTAATACCGGTCAGGGTCACGTTGCCGTTATTCTCAACTACGAAGGTGTAGGTAATCTCATCACCGTCCTGGCTGTATTCCACCGGGCTCATCAACTCACCATTCAGGTGAGTGGCCGTCTTGCTCAGGGCGATTTCGGGTTGATCGGCTGCAACAATAATGACAAATGTACAGGAGTCGGAACATTCGTAATCGTTTGTGTAGGTATAGGTGATGGGGTGGCTTCCCGGACCGGCTATTTCCGTATAAAATATATTATCTACCACTCCCAGACCTTCGTATTCGCCGCCTTCAGGCAGGGCTTCGGCTTCTTCTGTGAGGTCAATTGGGTCATCATACATAATACTGTAGATGGGTTCTTCAGGGCAGGTAACTATTGGCAGAGGGTGCACGGTGATGGTGAAGGTGCAGAAGTCTTCGCACTCGCCCACGGTATAGGTATAGATAATGTCAAAAACACCAGCTCCGTCAGCCGGATCAACAGATGTGATCGCGGTTGGCGTGCCATCTACCAGAATGGTGAACTCGCCGCCTGCCGGGCTTGCGCCCAGGTCAGCCAGGATGATCTCTTCCTCATCTTCGCACACGGCAAAGCTCACCGGGCAGGTAACTTCGGGCAGTTCCTCCACGGTGATGGTGAAGGTGCAGAAGTCTTCGCACTCGCCCACGGTATAGGTATAGGTAATATCATAAACACCAGCTCCATCAGCCGGATCAACAGAGGTGATCGCGGTTGGTGTGCCATCTACCAAGATGGTGAACTCGCCACCTGCCGGGCTAATGTTTTCCAGGTCAGCCAGGATGATCTCGTCGTCATCCTCGCACACGGCAAAGCTTGCCGGGCAGGTAACTTCGGGCAGTGCCTCCACGGTGATGGTGAAGATGCAGGAGTCTTCGCACTCGCCCACGGTATAAGTATAGGCGATCTCGTAAACACCAGCTCCATCAGCCGGATCAACGGAGGTGATCGCGGTTGGCGTGCCATCTACCAGGATGGTAAACTCGCCGCCTGCCGGGCTGATGTCTTCCAAGTCAGCCAGGATGATCTCTTCGTCGTCTTCGCACACGGCAAAGCTTGCCGGGCAGGTAACTTCAGGCAGTGCCTCCACGGTGATGGTGAACGTGCAGGAGTTGGTGCAACTGGTAACTTCATCGGTATAGGTGTAGGTGATGTCATAAACACCAGCTCCGTCAGCCGGGTCAAGGGCAGTGATCACGGTTTCGACGCCGTCTACCAGGATGGTGAACTCGCCACCCGCCGGGCTTGCGCCCAGATCAGCCAGGATGATCTCTTCGTCAACTTCGCACACAGCAAAGCTTGCCGGGCAGGTAACTTCGGGCAGTGTGTTCACCGTGATGGTGAACGTGCAGGAGTCTTCGCACTCGCCAACGGTATAAGTATAGGTGATCTCATAAACACCAGCTCCGTCAGCCGGATCAACAGATGTGATCGCGGTTGGCGTGCCATCTACCAGGATGGTGAACTCGCCGCCTGACGGGCTGATGTCTTCCAAGTCAGCCAGGATGATCTCTTCGTCGTCTTCGCACACGGCAAAGCTTGCCGGGCAGGTAACTTCGGGCAGTGCCTCCACGGTGATGGTGAAGGTGCAGGAGGCGGTGCAGCCGTTTGCGTCGGCATACGTATAGGTGATGTCATAAACACCAGCTCCGTCAGCCGGATCAACGGAGGTGATCACCGTTGGCGTGTCATCTACCAGGATGGTGAACTCACCACCTGCCGGGCTAATGTCTTCCAGGTCAGCCAGGATAATCTCTTCGTCAACTTCGCACACAGCAAAGCTTGCCGGGCAGGTAACTTCGGGCAGTGTGTTCACCGTGATGGTGAACGTGCAGGAGTCTTCGCACTCGCCCACGGTATAAGTATAGGTGATCTCATAAACACCAGCGCCGTCAGCCGGATCAACGGAGGTGATCACAGTCGGCGTGCCATCTACCAGGATGGTGAACTCGCCGCCTGCCGGACTAATGTCTTCCAGGTCAGCCAGGATGATCTCTTCCCCATCTTCGCACACGGTAAAGCTTGCCGGGCAGGTAACTTCGGGCAGTGCCTCCACGGTGATGGTGAAGATGCAGGAGTCTTCGCACTCGCCCACGGTATAAGTATAGGTGATCTCGTAAACACCAGCTCCATCAGCCGGATCAACAGAGGTGATCGCGGTTGGCGTGCCATCTACCAGAATGGTGAACTCGCCACCTGCCGGGCTAATGTCTTCCAGGTCAGCCAGGATGATCTCCTCCTCATCTTCGCACACGGCAAAGCTTGCCGGGCAGGTAACCTCAGGCAGTGCATTAACCGTGATGGTGAAGGTGCAGAAGTCTTCGCACTCGCCCACGGTATAGGTGTAGGTGATCTCGTAAACAGCAGGACCGTCAGCCGGGTCAACGGAGGTGATCACGGTTTCGACGCCGTCTACCAGGATAGTGAACACGCCACCTGCCGGACTAATGCCTACCAGGTCAGCCAGGATGATCTCGTCATCGTCTTCGCACACGGCAAAGCTTGCCGGGCAGGTAACTTCGGGCAGTGCCTCCACGGTGATGGTGAAGGTGCAGGAGTCTTCGCACTCGCCCACGGTATAGGTGTAGGTGATCTCATAAACACCAGCGCCGTCAGCCGGATCAACGGAGGTAATCGCGGTTGGCGTGCCATCTACCTGGATGGTGAACTCGCCACCCGCCGGGCTAATGTCTTCCAGGTCAGCCAGGATGATCTCCTCCTCATCTTCGCACACAGCAAAACTATCGGGACAGGTAACTTCGGGCAGTGCCTCTACGGTGATGGTGAAGGTGCAGGAGTTGGTGCAGCCGTTTGCGTCGGTATACGTATAGGTGATGTCATACACATCGGCACCGGCAGCCGGATCAACAGAGGTGATCGCGGTTGGCGTGCCATCTACCAGGATGGTGAACTCGCCACCTGCCGGACTAATGCCTACCAGATCAGCCAGGATGATCTCTTGGTCATCTTCGCACACGGCAATGCTTGCCGGGCAGGTAACCTCAGGCAGTGCATTAACCGTGATGGCGAAGGTGCAGAAGTCTTCGCACTCGCCTACGGTATAGGTGTATGTGATCTCATGTAAGGCAGGACCGTCAGCCGGGTCAACGGAGGTGATCACGGTTGGCGTGCCATCTACCTGGATGGTGAACTCGCCACCCGCCGGACTAATGTCTTCCAGATCAGCCAGGATGATCTCTTGGTCATCTTCGCACACAGCAAAGCTTGCCGGGCAGGTCACCTCGGGCAGTGCCTCCACGGTGATGGTGAAAGTGCAGGAGTTGGTGCAACTGGTATCTTCATCGGTATAGGTGTAGGTGATCTCGTAGACAGCAGGACCGTCAGCCGGGTCAACGGCAGTGATCACGGTTTCGACGCCGTCTACCAGGATGGTGAACTCGCCACCCGCCGGACTAATGTCTTCCAGGTCAGCCAGGATGATCTCTTGGTCATCTTCGCACACGGCAAAGCTTGCCGGGCAGGTAACTTCGGGCAGTGCCTCCACGGTGATGGTGAAAGTGCAGGAGTTGGTGCAACTGGTATCTTCATCGGTATAGGTGTAGGTGATCTCGTATAAGGCAGGACCGTCAGCCGGGTCAACGGCAGTGATCACGGTTTCGACGCCGTCTACCAGGATGGTGAACTCGCCACCTGACGGGTTAATGCCTTCCAGGTCAGCCAGGATGATCTCTTCCTCATCTTCGCACACGGCAATGCTTGCCGGGCAGGTCACCTCGGGCAGTGCCTCCACGGTGATGGTGAAGATGCAGGAGTTGGTGCAACTGGTATCTTCATCGGTATAGGTGTAGGTTATCTCGTATAAGGCAGGACCGTCAGCCGGATCAACAGAGGTGATCGCGGTTGGCGTGCCATCTACCAGGATGGTGAACTCGCCACCTGACGGGCTAATCTCTTCCAGGTCAGCCAGGATGATCTCTTCGGTATCTTCGCACACGGCAAAGCTTGCCGGGCAGGTAACTTCGGGCAGTGCCTCCACGGTGATGGTGAAGGTGCAGGAGTTGGTGCAACCGGTATCTTCATCGGTATAGGTGTAGGTGATCTCGTATAAGGCAGGACCGTCAGCCGGGTCAACGGCAGTGATCACGGTTTCGACGCCGTCTACCAGGATGGTGAACTCGCC
>PWRF01000321.1 GCA_003556325.1 Bacteroidales bacterium
CACACCAATGGGCAACTGGAGATTTCAGTCAGCGACAAAGGTATGGGCATCCCTCCCGGTGAACAAAAGAAGATCTTCGAAAAGTTTTATCGTATAGATCTGAAAAAAGGTCAAAAAGTTCCTGGCAGCGGGATAGGGCTTTCTCTTGTCAGGGAAATTGCTGATATACATAACGGGCACGTGCATGTTAAGAGCCAACCCGGCAAAGGGAGTACTTTTTCACTGATAATACCACTTGAGACATGAAGAAGATACTGCTGATAGAGGATGAGTATGCTATGGCAGATGCTATATCAGATGCCCTTGACTTTCATGGGTTTGCAGTGACCCATGCCGATTCTGCTGAAGAGGGAGAAGACCTGCTGGGCAAAGAGGCCTTTGACCTTATTCTGCTTGATGTCATGCTGCCCGGCCGGGATGGATTTGACATGTTACACGCAATCCGGGCCAGGGGCATCACGATCCCGGTAATTATGCTTACTGCGCGCGGCGAGGAGGTGGACAAGGTGGTGGGGCTGGAAATCGGCGCCGACGATTATGTGACCAAGCCATTCAGCAATCGCGAACTCGTTGCCCGCATAAAGGCACATCTCCGGAGGACATCCAATGACCAGGTCCCGCAGGAGTTTACTTTCGGTGATATCAGGGTGGATTTTCTTACCCACAAGGTCTTTTGCAGGGATGAACCGGTGAATCTGACATCTACCGAATTTGCCATTTTGAAGTTGCTCATCCGGCAGCGGCCGGAGGTAGTTTCACGTGAGCGGATACTTAACGAAATATGGGGTTATACCTTTTGCCCCGATTCGCGCATGGTGGATACGCATATTCTGAATATCAGGAAAAAGGTGGAATCCGATCCTCATAATCCGGATTTCATCAAAACCTACCACGGGGTGGGTTACAGGTTTCTTGGTTAGGCTTGCAGGGCGTTTTTTTACATCTCTTTACACAATCTTCACTTTCTTGACATGATGTCCTTGTAACTTGCCGCTACAATGTAACCAATAAAAAACGGGAGGTACTTTCATGAAAACTTCACTCGTCATATTTTCCCTTCTGCTGATGGGCTTTTTGCCGCAAGTGCAGGATCAGGCACAGGAGGCAGAGCAACGTTACCAGGAGGCCCTTTTCCAGATGGAAGGGTTGGGCAATTTCCCAGCGGCCATTGAAAAATTTGAAAAGCTGGCAGCTGATTTTCCGGAAAACAAACCCCTGGCCGCGCGCGCCCTGCTTATGGTTGGCAGGTGCCATGAGAAACTGGGGAGGGCGGAAGCAGTAAATGCGTATAACCGGATTATTGAGCAATATGGCGATCAATTGGAAGCAGTCACGGAAGCCCGGGCGCGATTGCTGGCCCTGGCCGAAGAAGCGCCGGGCTTTACCATTCGTAAAGTCAGACCGGTCCCCATTCAAGGATTAGGGAAGGTTTCACCTGACAGGCAGTATCGAACTTTTTCAGACTGGACCACGGGAAACCTGGCGATAGAAGATCTGATCACAGGTGAGCAACGTCTCCTGACCGACAAATTGGCAAGGCTTGACTCAGGGGATATGGCATTTTTTTCCAGGTGGTCTCCCGACGGAAAACATATTGTCTTTGACTGGTGGAGTTGGGATGAACTATCATCTGCGGAAATCTGGTTGGTGGAGCCTGACGGCACGAACCTCCGCTTTCTTTTCCAGGCAGAAGATCCCAAAAACACCAGCACCTTCACATATGACTGGTCTCCGGACGGCAAAGATATCCTGGCGGCAACTGTGCAAAACGGTGTGGGAAGTATGATTCTGATCTCTGTTTCTGACGGTTCGGCGAGAACCCTTAAAGAATTTGATTTTAAGCGTTTTCGCACAGATGAAATGAACAACATGCTTTTTTCTCCCTGTGGTGAATATATTATCTACGATTTTCCGGAAGAAGGATCGAAAAATATAAATATTTTCACCCTGTCCCTGGAGGATTTGTCTGAAAGCCCTTTGGTTGAACACCCTGCCAATGATCTGCTGCTCGAATGGACACCTGATGGCAGATATGTGCTTTTTTTAAGCGACCGGAGAGGATCCCTGGATATATGGCGCTTGCCCATGACTGAAGACCGTGCTACAGGTCCTCCTGAGCTGGTCAAAGAGGGAGTCGGGATGATACAGTCCCAGGGATTCACTGCAGACGGTGCTTTTTATTATCTGTCAGACAAAAATACCTGGAATGTTTACATTGCCAAACTCGATAGTGAAAGCGGAAAAATTACTGAACCTCCCTTGCACCCAATAACCTACCTGGGAACGTCCATTTTCTCGCCGGCATACTCTCCTGACGGCAGGTACCTTGCGTATATATCACATCGCGGACCGAAGGGTAGCCAGCAGACTGTCATCTGCATACGCTCGCTTGAAAACGGAGAAGAACGAACTATTTTCCCGGGATATTTTTTTGAAACGCTTCAATGGTCGCCCGACAATCAGTCTCTTATTGGGCTTGCCAGGGATACCAGGGACAAGAGAGCCTACGACATGATCGCCAGGGTTGATATGGAAACAGAAGAGGTCTTTCGGGTTTTCCGGTGCGAGCATGACAGATTCCGGGATCGTTTGCGGCAACCTGTATGGTCGCATGATGGGACAACGATATTTTATGTGTTTACTGATGCATATATACGATCCAGCATCGTCAGCAGAGACTTAAACACCGGCATGGAAACGGAACTGTATAGTTTTCCTGAATCGGGCTTTCAAATGGGCCGCTCGCTATCGCGTTCTCCTGATGGCCAGTGGCTTACAGTTATAACGGGTGCCGATGAAAAAACCATGAAAATCATTCCCTCTTCAGGTGGGGAGCCCCGTGAATTGTATACCTTCATTCAGCCCGCAAATATGAGATCATCCACAGTATGGTCTTCTGACAACAAATCTATAATTTTTGTCAAATTTCAAGACCAGGGGGATTTACCTTATGGCATGGCGGAATTTTGGCGCATCTCGGTTGACGGTGGTGAGCCTGAGAAGCTGGGCTTAACAATGTACCGGGTGGGTTCTCTGAGCATGCATCCTGACGGCCAGCAACTCGCTATAAGATCCTTAGGTCAAAAGGTGAGTGAATCAGAGCTATGGGTCATGGAAAGATTTCTTCCTGAAGAATAAGACCCACTTGTTGCTTATCATTGCTTGCTATACGTATGGATTCTATCTCCCTTTCGGCGAAGGAAGGTTTTTTACGTGCCGCTTAGTTTGCAGCAGCATGGCTCTCGCCAAATACCCTTCTCAGCAGATCGGTTACCCTGGCCACCGGGTCATGGCGGATTTTCTGCTCCTGCTCAGCGAGTTTCAGAAACAAGCCATCCAGTGCCCGCCCGGTAAGGTAGGCGTCCAGTTCCACATCCACAGTTTCCAGTCCGCCCAGCCGGCCCACGGTGGAATTCGCTATGTCATTCCAGTTGCTTGTTAATGTGTTCCAGGCGTCCATCGTGGAGATGTTGCCCACAATGGGTGTTTCCGCAGATGCCCTGATCCGGGGCTGATAAAGCTGGTAAAGGTCTGTGTAAGTATTGTCTTTCAGATATTGGGTAGCCGCATCATCCTCTCCGCGTAAAATCGAAAACCCGTCCCGGATGGTCATTTGAGAGATGGCCCCGGCAAAAATCGGTGCTGCTTCACGGGCAGCGTCCTCGGCTGCCCTGTTGATACGCAACACCACATCTTCCACCAGCGCAGCTCCACCCGGCAGGTAGGACAGATTCTCCGTGATCACGCTGGCCTGCGGCGGCAAACTGATGCGAACGGCATCATTGAGATAATACCCATCACGAACCGCAAGGCTGGATGCGGCTGAGTCGGCTCCTATGGTAAGCGCCTGCCTGAGCCCGCGCACAACCTCCGCTTCCGTCAAAGGCCGCGGACCATCCATTCCTTCTATAACCCCAACCAGTTGCTCACAACTGGTTGAGAACGAGATCAATAGTACGTAAAGTAAAATATTCTTTTTCATTTCAGCGAGGAATTTTTTGGTTACAGGAATTACAGACTACGCCCTACCCTATCCCTTCTCAAGCTCCGTTTTGAACCTTTCAAGAAAAACCAGGTAATCGCTGTCCGGAATAATGGCCGCTGACGACAACTTCTCTTTGTTCCGTGGCACATCCTGTAAGCAGGATGACAAGCAGAAAAATCAGTTTAATGGTAGAGTTCATAGCGGAGAATAAAAAGGTTTGTATGTAAAAATACACAAAAACCGCAACGAATGATGATTGGCTGAAATCATAAGTGGACTGCAAGGAAAAATAATTTCTTCACTTCCTTAATATTTTTTCCATTGCCTTGCCTTTTGCCAGTTCATCAACCAGTTTATCCAGGTAGCGGATTTGCTGCATCAGCTTGTCATCAATTTCATCAAGCTCACTGTCATTCATTTTGTTCCATTCAGCCGGATCTTTTAAAGATGGCTTGTCTTTAAAGATCGCCGGATCATCTGCCCCAAGCAGGATGATGTTTCCCTTTTTGGGCTTCAGTTGCTGTTGAAGAAAAACGGGAAAACGCACCTTCCCTATCTGATAAAACCCTAGCATATGCCTGGTCATTTTTTTTGACTTTATCAAATTTGTTATGCCGGGTTTTGTTATCTTTAGTGTCTATAAAAGATAGTCTTGTGCGCCCAATTGGTGATGTGCTTTTTGTTTTTGTTTTCCACGTCTAAAATACATATAATCAATGAATTAAGCAAGTTGTCTTTTTTTCATTAAAAAACGCTCAACTTAGGTTAAAGATGAAGATACTTCTTATTTCACCTGCTGTTGATGCTGAAAAGCGCACCAACAAATGGCTGATGATGCCGCAGCTTTCCTTGTATATTCTGAAAGGATTAACTCCTTCCGGGCATGATGTCTCCATAATTGAAGAAGAGTCAGACTTTGTTGACCCTGACCAGGAGTGCGATTTGGTTGGTATTAGCTGCATGACGGCCAATGCCCCACGAGCCTATGAACTTTGTTCAGAATTTCAAAAAAGGGGAAAAACAGTCGTTTTGGGCGGAGTGCATCCCTCCATTCTCCCTGAGGAAGCCTTGCAACATGCCGATAGTGTGGTAGTGGGCGAGGCAGAAGGAGTATGGGAAAACCTGCTTTATGATTTCCAGAACAACAATCTGAAAAGAAAATACCACAATCCCAATCCGGACCTGAAGAATTACGTTCCTAAGGATTTCAGTACTGTTGTCAACAAAAGCAAATTCCATGTCATCCCTGTTATGACTACCCGGGGATGTCCCTACAAATGTGATTTCTGTTGCGTTAGCAATCTGTACGGCAAAAAAATCAGGCATATTCCTGTTGAAAATGTGGTTAGAGATATCCGGGAATCCGGAGCCAAAAACTTTTTGTTTCTGGATGACAATATTATTGGGCAAAAAAAATACGCAAAAGAACTGTTTAAGGCCATTAAGCCGCTGAAAATCAAATGGGGTGGACAAGCATCGGTGTCGTTGCTGGTGGAAGACGATGAACTACTGCAGCTGGCAGCTGAAAGTGGATGCAAATCGCTTTTTCTTGGAATTGAAAGCGTGTCAACAGAACAATTAAAAACCTTGCGAAAGGGTATTAAAGAGATTGCCCACCTGGAAAGCTCCCTGAGAAAAATCAAAAAGATGGGGATTCTGATCCACGCATCTATGGTTTTTGGTTTTGACAACGATACCAAAGAAACCTTTGATGAAACAGTAGCCTTTCTGCAAAAAAACCAGGTAAGCACAG
>PWRF01000176.1 GCA_003556325.1 Bacteroidales bacterium
ACGGGAGCCTATCAACCGCCATATCGTGTTTAAACCAGTTAAGATTTATAAGGAAGAGAGTTTTGCGTTCAGCCAGCTATTGCACCAAAAGGCATATATGGTAGAAGTGTAAAAAAGACAAGAGGCAGGTTGTCCTGTCGCGTCCTGCTTCGGGCAGGATGAGGAAAGTCCGGGCAACACAGAGCAGCATACTTCCTAACGGGAAGCCGGTCTGCGAAGCAGGCCGCGAGAAAGTGCCGCAGAAAATAACCGCCTAAGCCCGGTGATGCCGGGCCGGCAAGGGTGAAAACGTGAGGTAAGAGCTCACGGCTTATCCGGGTGACCGGATAAGGGGGTAAACCTTATGCGTTGAAAGGCCAAATATACCGGGGACTGAGGGTTGCTCGCCCGATCCCGGCGGGTAGGCCGTTAGAGGCAGCATGTGAATGCTGTCCAAGACAAATGACAGGAAGCACATGTCAGATGTGCCACAGAACCCGGCTTACAGGCCTGCCTCTTGTTTTTTTTCGTTTGGCACAGGGCATCAGGTACGATCAGAAAAGCCTGATGGCCGTCGCAAACGTGAACGATAAATATGTTACGTACGATATAGTAAACCTGTCATGATCCGTCACACAATTACAGCATTGCTTGTCATCCTGCTCGGGTTGCCGTTTGCAGCACAATCCCAGCAAACAACGGTATACGAAGATCCCGGCGCCACCTATCGCAGCGCTATGGATTTGTTTGAAAAAGGGAAATATGGGGCCGCCCGGCAATTGTTTCTTCAGGCAGCTGACGAGGCCGGCGACACCCATAACGAATTTAAAGCCAGCGCCCGCCTCTATGCCGCAATCAGCGCGTCTGAGCTGTTCAACCCGGATGCCGGCCGGCTGCTGAAGTCTTTCCTCGACGATCATCCCACACATGCTGCGAGGGACCTTGCGTGGTTTCAATTGGGAAACCTGAGTTACAGACAGCGCGATTACGCAGAGGCCATACAGTGGTTCACCAAGCTTTATGGCACACGGATGGAGCGTGAGAAGCTGGATGAGTTTTACTTCAAATTGGCTTACAGCCATTTTATGCAGGAAAACCTGCGGGAAGCCGGGCCTCTGTTCCGGCAGATACAGGATCCCGAATCTATCTATTTTGCCCCTGCAAGCTATTATTATGGCCACATCGCCTACATGAACGGCAACTACGATAGCGCCATCTCATCTTTTGAACGCATCATGGATGACCGCAACTTTGGCCAGCTGATTCCCTACTACATCATTCATATCCATTTCCTCAGAGAAGATTTTGACGCCCTGCTTACCCATGCCCCGGCACTCTATGAGGAGGCCATACCCCGCCGGACCCCGGAGATAGCACGCCTCATTGGCGAAGCACACATAGAAAGGTCGGAGTACGCGGAGGCCGTCCCCTACCTCGAGGAATATATTCAGCACGCAGGGCCAAGAGCGGGCAGGCCGGATCGTTATCAGCTGGGCTACGTTCTTTACGCTCTCGAAAGATATGAGGATGCAATACAACATCTGGAACACGCCACCAGGGGCGAAGACAGCCTGGCACAAAACGCATATTTTCACCTGGCATCGGCATATATTGAAACAAACCAGAAACGATTTGCCCGTAATGCCTTTCAGCAGGCCCATCAGATGGAGTTCCATGACGATATCCGGCGCGAATCCCTGTTCAATTACGCCCTGTTGTCGCTCGAGCTATCCATGGACCCTCATAATGAGGCCATCCTTTCTTTCAGGAGATACATTGAAGAGTACCCGGATTCCCCGCGCATCCACGAGGCCTACGAGTACCTTATTGACCTCTACCTCACAACCAGCAACTACCGGGATGCCCTGGCGTCGCTGGAGGTGATAGACCACGACACAAGGAGGCTGCGTGAAGCATATCAACGGGTAAGCTACCTCAGGGGCATAGAGTTGTTTAACAACCGTGACTTCCAGGCTGCCATTGCGCACTTTGAAAAAACCAGGCGCTACCGAGACAACAACTATTTTGTGGCTTCAAGCCTTTACTGGCAGGGAGAAGCACATTACAGGACGGGCGACTATCCGGCGGCGATAGCAAAACACCAGGAGTTCCTGGTGAGCCCGGGAGCTTTCTCCCTCGATTTCTATGACCAGGCCCACTATTCCATTGGATACGCAAAATTTAAGCAAGAGTCCTGGCAAGATGCCATCAGGGCATTCCGTAACTTCGTTGCTGCCGGCAACCAGGACCCGCGCCTGTTGAATGACGCCCTGCTTCGTACCGCCGACGCCTATTTTGTCAGCAAACAGTATCAGCAGGCCATGGATTTTTACAACAGGGCCATACGGATGGATGTGCTGGACACCGACTATGCCGTATACCAGAAAGGCCTGGTATATGGGATCATGGGCGACATTGAAGACAAGATCACTACCCTGGAAGGGCTCCTGGCAAACTATCCGGGATCTGCCTTCCTCGACGATGCCCGCTACGAGATCGGCAACAGCTGGCTCCTGCTTACCAACAACACCAAAGCCCGTAATTACTTTTATGAGATCCTGGAATACCATCCCGGAAGTGCATACGCACAAAGTGCCCGGCTAAAAACCGGCCTGATATATTACAACGAGAACGAAGACGAACAGGCACTGGAAACCTTCAGGCAGGTGGTAGAAGATTATCCTGGCACCCCGCAGGCACAGGAAGCCCTGGCAGCAATGCGTATCATATATGTTGACATGGACCGCGTCCCGGAATTTGTCCGATTCACCGAACAAATCGGGATCGCTGACATTACACGGGCTGAAGAAGACTCACTGATGTACCGGGCGGCAGAAAACCGGTATATGCAGGGTGACTGCACAGGGGCTGTACAGAGCTTTACCAACTACCTGGCACAGTTTCCCAACGGCATCTTTGCGGCCAATGCCAACTATTACCGCTCAGAATGCCTCTACAGGGGCAATGAAACAACAGAAGCCCTGCTGGGATATGAATTCATCATCGAAGGGTCGTACCGGATGTTCCTGGAGAACTCCCTGCTGCGGGCTGCAAGCATACGATTCGACAAAGAGGATTATGAGATCGCCCGAAGCCACTTCAGCCGCCTTGATGACGTTTCGGAAGACCGTGCCAACATCCTCACTGCCCGGAAAGGGCTGATGCGATGCCACTACCAAATGGGCAACCATACCGAAGCCATCAGCATGGCTACCCTTGTTCTCGAACACGACAGGCTGTCGCAGGATGCAACGCAGGAAGCATGGTTTATCAAAGCCTCTTCCGCAAACGAGACCGGCGACACCGGCATGGCCCGGGAGGCATTTGAAAAAGCAGCCGGCATCACCGAAAACAGAATAGCTGCCGAGGCCCGCTACAACATGGCCCTCATCACATTCCGCCAGGGACTCTATGAAGAAGCAGAAGAGGAGATCTTTTCCTACACGGGAAAACTGGCTGCCTACGATTACTGGCTGGCAAGGATCCTTCTTCTGCTGGCCGATGTGTATATCGAAACCGATAATACGTTCCAGGCAAAGCATACCCTGAACAGCATCATCGAGAATTACGACGGAGATGACCTGAGGCAGGAGGCCATGAATAAAATTGCTTTCATTGAAGAACACCTGGAGGCAGAGGAAGAAACAGGGGAAGAGGATGTGATTGAGATAGACCTTGAGTAAGAAGAAGGCTTTTGGCTTTTGGCTATTAGCTTTTTGCAATTGGCAGGAAAGCCAAAAGCCAGACGTTTTGACATTTCGACATTTCGACATTTTGACAGTTACAACACAACCCCCTAAACTTTTGACAAGAACATAAACATTTCAATAACAATTAGTTGAAAAAATATAAACAGATGAAACGAGGATTTTTCAGGACGATCACTGCCCTGCTGGTAATTGCGGGAATTGCGCACAGCAAACATGTCATGGGACAGCGCGAGCTGGATATCGACGAGATTCACGTGATAGCTCCCTATGAGCCATCCATCTCCGAAGCGTTCAAGATCAATCTTGACCCGGTGATCTTAGATACTGTTGCTGTGGATATGGATTTTGACTACCGTATTGAGCCCCGCAGGGCTTTTGTACGCTTCGACCCTGAACCCATCACGCCCGCCCGCATGCGCGGTGAGCCGCTCGAAAAACTATACCGCGGACTGGTGAAAGGCGGGTACGGCTCCTACCGGACACCTTACTTTGAGGGCTTTTACAATACCCTGAGGTCCGGTGATTATGCCCTCGGAGTGCACCTCAAACACCGCTCATCAGGCGAAGACATCGACAATTTTCCAAACAGCACCTTCAGCAAAAACAAGGCAAATGTATATGGGACAAGGTTTTATAACAATCACACCCTGAAAGCATATGTGGACTACAGCCGGCACGTGCTGCACTATTACGGGATGCCCTACATGCATCCTTTAATAGGGAAAAAAGACACAAACGATTGGGTATGGGATCCCTTTGGAGGGAGCACCCGGCAACGCTATGAGCTCCTGTCGTCGGAACTCAGCTTTGGCAACAAAACAAGTGAAAGAGCCCGTCTTCATTACCAAACAGGCCTTCAGCACCAATGGCTAAGCGACCGCTATGATGGCAACGAACACCAATTCCGCCTGCATGGCGAAATAGGCAGCCAGGTAAAAGCAGATCCTTTTGGGATGATGGACCAGCAGCGCTTCACCCTTGAGGCGGATGCCCGTTATTTTTACCATCAAAACCTCGCGGATACAGCGCATACCGGAATATATAGCCTGCAACCCAAACTGCACAGCAAATTTGACAGGATAGGCTTCCACCTGGGGGCAAACTTGTCTGTTGAAGATGACCGCGGCAACATGATCCTGCGAACCTATCCGCTTGCAGGGTTCCGGATGGCAATAATCCCTGAAAACCTTATTGCAAGCGCCGCATTTAGCGGAGGACTGAAAAAGCAAAGCTGGCAAGAGCTTTCAAAAAACAATCCTTTTGTAACACCAATGGCAGGCACCGGTTTCAGCAACATACGCGCCGAAGTCAACGTCGGTGTCCATGGCGCCATCGGGAACCACTTCTCCTACAACCTGGGCATGAGAAACAGCCATATTGATAATTTCCCCTTCTTCGCCAGGCTAAGATACTACCCCGATCCCGGCATGTTGCCGGAACCCGTCCAGGAGGCGGGATTTGCACCGGGGCAACCCTTTTACGTGGTCTATGATGACATCAGGCAGCTTAACCTGTCGGCAGAGCTTTTTTACCGCTTTGGTGAAAGGCTGTCGATGCGTGTCAGGGGTGATTACTATGAATATACTCTTGATGAACTGCCCAGGGCATGGCATGCACCCAGGTTTGAAGCCAGCTTTCATACCCGGTACAACATCCAGGACAAGATCATCCTTACGGCAGACATCTTCGGCCGTGACAAGACCTGGGGTGGCCTTTACACAGAAGGCACACAGGAAGTCATAGAGTTTGAGGCACACGACTTCTACGCCGATGCCAACCTGGGCATCGAATACCGCTATAACAGACGCCTCTCGGTCTTCCTTAACTTCTCCAATATCATCAATGATGAATACGAAAGATGGCTCGGATATCCCACCCAGGGCTTCAACTTTTTGGGCGGTGCGAGCTTTGCTTTCTAAAACATTCATTTTCAATACTTTTGCCCTTGTTTTTTCTTGCTTTTTTAGTAGGAAAAGTCGGGGGAAAAGTGTATCTTTGCCTGTTATTCAAAAGCAGATAGTATGAAGGCACCAATAAAGCCCGAGAAGTTAGAAAAACTGAATTATGACGCCGCAAGCATACAGGTCCTTGAAGGCCTTGAGGCGGTAAGGAAAAGACCCGCCATGTACATCGGTGATGTTAGCAGCAAAGGCTTGCACCACCTGGTTTACGAGGTCCTGGACAACTCTATCGATGAGGCCATGGGCGGATATTGCGATCAGATTGATGTGATCATCAACGAAGATGGCTCCGTCACCGTGGTTGATAACGGCAGGGGGATCCCTGTCGACATCCATGAGAAAGAAGGCAGAAGCGCCCTGGAGGTCGTGATGACCGTCTTGCACGCAGGCGGTAAGTTTAACAAAGACACATATAAAGTTTCCGGCGGGTTGCACGGTGTAGGAGTGTCCTGTGTAAACGCCCTTTCGGAGCACATGTGCGTTGAAGTACACCGCGACGGGGCCATCCACGTGCAGGAGTACAAGACCGGGATCCCGCAATACGCCGTCAAACATACCGGCGAAACAGACATTCGGGGCACAAAAGTCACCTTCACACCGGACAAGAGCATATTCCAGACCACGGACTTTAACTACGAAATACTCACGAACAGGCTCAGGGAACTCTCGTTTTTAAATAAGGGAGTGCAACTGACGCTGACAGATATGCGGCAGCGCGACGAAAACGGGCAGCCCGTCAAAGACATATACTACTCAGAAGCAGGATTGTCTGAATTTGTGGCTTATCTCGACGACACCCGCGAAAAGCTGATCGAGAAACCCATCTGCATGCTCTCCGAAAAAACCGGAATCCCGGTGGAGGTCGCCATGCAGTATAATGCTTCCTTTACAGAAAACGTACAGGCCTACGTTAATAACATCAACACCATTGAAGGAGGCACCCACCTTGCAGGCTTCCGCAGGGCACTCACCCGTACGCTGAAGAATTATGCAGAACGCACGGGGATGCTCTCGAAGCTCAAGTTCGAGATCAATGGCGATGATTTCAGGGAAGGCCTTACCGCCGTGATCTCCGTGAAAGTGGCTGAGCCGCAGTTCGAAGGGCAGACCAAGACAAAGCTTGGCAACTCCGAAGTGAGCGGTGCTGTTGATCAGGCCGTAAGCGAAATGCTGGCCCACTACCTGGAAGAGAATCCACGCGATGCCAAAACAATCGTCAATAAGGTGATCCTGGCCGCAACCGCCCGGCACGCAGCCCGTAAAGCCAAAGAGCTGGTACAGCGTAAAAGCGTCCTTAGCAATACCGGCCTGCCCGGCAAATTGGCAGACTGCTCCGAAAACGATCCTGCAAAATGCGAAATTTTCCTGGTGGAGGGAGACTCCGCAGGAGGAACCGCCAAACAAGGACGTGACCGGAACTTTCAGGCGATCCTGCCGCTCAGAGGGAAGATCCTTAACGTGGAAAAAGCCATGCCACACAAGATCTTCGATAACGAAGAGATCAAAACAATATTTACCGCACTGGGACTTTCCGTAGGTACCGACGACGACAGCAAAGCCCTGAACATAGAAAAACTGCGCTACCATAAAGTCATTATCATGACCGACGCAGACGTGGACGGCAGCCATATAGCAACCCTCATCCTTACATTCTTCTTCCGCTATATGCGCGAAATGATAGAGCTGGGATACATCTATATCGCCACGCCACCCTTCTACCTCATCAAGAAAGGCAAAGAAGGACGCTACGCCTGGAACGAAGAAGAAAGAAAAGCAATCGTTGCAGATCTCTCAAAGAATGGCAAAGAAAGCGGTATCGGCATCCAGCGCTATAAAGGTCTGGGTGAGATGAACGCCGAACAGCTCTGGGAAACCACTATGAACCCCGAGTTCAGGAAATTGCGCCAGGTAGATATCGAAAATGCAGCCGAAGCCAACCGCACCTTCTCCATGCTCATGGGCGATGAAGTACCGCCACGCAGGGAGTTCATTGAAAAGAATGCCAGGTACGCAAATATTGACGCGTAAACCCACAGAAGGAAGAGGGTTGAGGTTTGAAGCTGAGCGGTAGCGAAATCCCGGGCTGCCAGTCCCGAGAGCGTAGCGATTCGGGAAGCGCAGCGATTCGGGATTTGAGGTTGCCAGATGAAACAATTAAGACGCAATCAACTGCCGCAGCACCTGGGCTGGCGGGATGAAGCAATGAACCATGTAGACGCAGCACCTGGGCTGCGGAGATGATCCAGGGAAACGCCCGCCCGGGGCGGTTGATAAATGGTATTCAGACGATCAGTTTGCAGTGATCCAGTTTACGACCTCATCGGATAGCGGACTTTCGCGGGGTGATAAAACATCTACCAGCTGACCCCGTTCGTCAATGAGAAACTTCTGAAAATTCCATTGGATCTCTGAATCCCTGAAACCATTCAGCTCCTTTCTTGTCAACCACTCGTAAACCGGGGCAATATCTGATCCTTTTACCGAAATCCTGGACATCATCGGGAAGCTAACCCCGTAATTCTCCTGGCAAAAGGCAATGATCTCCTCATTGGTTCCCGGCTCCTGGTTCATGAAGTTATTCGCCGGGAAACCGATCACGACGAAACCGTAATCCTGGTATTCACGGTATAAGGCCTCCAGCTTCTCATATTGCGGCGTTAACCCGCATTTCGAGGCCGTGTTGACAACCATGACCTTCCTGCCTTCGAGTTGGGCCAGGTCAAACGCATCGCAATAAATGTCTTCCACTACAAAATCATGCAAAGAGCTTTTGGAATGTGAATTTGCCGAAGCCACTAAAAATGTAGCGATAAGAACAATGCCGAGTATGATGACGCTTGCTTGTGTTTTCATTATAAGGTGTTTTTAGTGAAGCATATATATATACATTAGCCCACATATAACAACAGGTCATTATCAATTGTTTTCATGTTTTTCTAATTTTTCATCTTATTAGCTATCTGATGTTTATGCTTTCAACAGGACTGCTTTTTGCTATTGGCTTTTTGCTTTTTGCTTTCTTGACAATAGCCAAAAGCCTTCTTGCTCTCAGCACCCAATGAAAATAATCATCCCCCTGTGTGTCAAAAAACCTGTCATGGGGTTTGGCTCTGGCGGGCCCGCAAGTGCCCGGTTCATGTGTTTACATAAAGCCGAAAGGCTGAACAACCATTGGGGGTTACTTTGCAATTCTGAATTTTCTTTTCAGGAAAGGGTAGCTGAATACGGAGATCAGGATAATGAGGGTGCCGATATAAAAGCCGGCAGACATCCGTTCGGCTTCGGGAAAGAAGAAGTGGGCCATGATGATGCCATATACCGGCTCGAGATTCACGGCCAGGACAACGGTATAAGCCGAGAGCACTTTCATGACGTCCACGATGGCAGTGAAGGCATAAGCGGTACAAACAAATCCCAGGATGGCAAGATAAAAGAGGTCCGGGGCAGTGACCTGGAAGAAGCCCGGGTTAAATCCGCCGCTCACTCCGAGGAAAAGGCTGATAAACAGGAAACCTCCTATCATTTCATAAAAGCTTATCACCGAAGGGTGATGACGCAGGCTGATGTTGCGGTTCAGCACCACAAAAAGGCCGTTCAGGAAAGCTGACAAGAGCGCAAAAAGGATGCCTTCAAGGTATTGGAATTCGTACTGGAAGATCAGGTATATACCCCCGAGGATGACCATGCCGATCAGTACTTCAAGCCAGAATATCTTTCGTTTTTGGGTAAGGGGTTCAAGAAAGCTTGTAAAAAGAGTTGTGGAAGCAAAAACCCCGAGGGTGACGGATACGTTCGACACCTTGATGGCATGAAAAAAGGTGATCCAGTGTAAGGCCACCACCACGCCAATCCCAAAAAGCGGGATGATCTTTTTCAGAGGCAGGCGAAAAGGGATCTTTCTCACCAGGAAGAAAACCCACAGGCCGGCAAAAGCGAAAAGCATGCGGTACCATACCAGGTCGATGGCCGACAGGGTGATCAGCGCCCCCAGGATGGCTGTAAAACCGAGTAATACCACGACGCTGTGAAGCTGAAAATGTCTCTGCAAGTTGGGCGCAACGGGCATTTACACCGGGTTTTAATATTTAACAAAAGATTCCAAAGTTCCTTTCTGCTGCAGCAAACAAAACCAATTATTTGCTAAATTCCTGTGCTCTGCTTGTGATCAAACCATAATTTGCTTTCCTCCATGCACATGACAACATTTGTTTTACCTTCCTGCAACACATCTGCCACGCCTCATGCGGAAAAGTCTCACTTCAACCAGGAGTTCATCAGGTTCGCGATCCCTTTGTGATTGTGTTACTCTTTCTGATTTGCAAAATACTGGTCGATGATCTCAATGGCATTTCCGAGCCGTTTGTCGTAACCTCCGCTTACTACCCGGTATGGGAAACCATATTGTTCAAGCTCACGCTTAAACCAGTCAAGGAAAAACCGGCGCTTATGCGGATATTCCCTTAAGGGATCATATTCCCAGGGCAAATCGATATCGCACAGCAGATACAGTGCATACCGGTTTTCCCTGATGCGCTCTTCGAGCCAGGGATGACAGGTGTTATACTTATATACCTCCCAGATCTTGGAAACAATCAGTTCGGTATCGCAAAACAGGTATTTCCCGGCTTTTCCGGCAGCCTGGTCTTCGCGTGCGAGTTGTTCTTTCGATATTGTGAGGATGTCCTCTTTGCGGTAAGGCCGATCCAGAGCCTCCACGAATTCCCTGGCATATTCCGGCACCCAAAGGGTTTGGTAATGACGGGCCAGGCGTTCGCTGAGCCAGCTTTTTCCCGTTGATTCAGGACCGGTAACGGCAACCTTCAATACTTTCGTCACGTCTTACAGAATTTTGGGTGCTCCCTGGCGCAATTTGAAAACAGGTTCACTGTGATAACCAATTAAATAAGATGCTGTACAACCCAAAGAACATATCCTTCAATGGATTGTACAGCATTCCGGTACTTTCCGGATCAAACATCCCGGCAGCCCTGATGGTATCATAAGTACACTGATCCCCCGTATAAAGAGGATAAGGCAACAGATCATACCAGGTCAAAACTTAATCAGCGTGGTTCTTTTTTCGGGTACGATCACTCTGACAAATGGAACGTCCTCCATTTCGTGACAGGTGTTGCAGCTATCGGCATAGCGGTCGAATCTTTCCAGGAAAGCAGCCCTGTCCGCTTCTTCAATAGCTTCCAGCAACCTGGGAGTGGAGGTGTTGACAAACTGGGCGGCAGAAGGCTCGCGATCGGGCCGGCGCACAAAACCCTTGAGGGTGGCGTCAAGCAACTTATCCAACTGATACTCCGCATAGCCCCAGTTTTCGTCCACTCCGGCCCAATAAAGCTCATTGTAGCGGTAGTTAACTTCCATCATGGCCTGGGAGAACCCGCCAAATTGGCTTTCAATATTGGCCAGAATTTCTTCCATGGTTTCTCCGGCCCAGCGGGTTTCATACGTCTTTTCTGTTTCGGTCTGACAGGCCGAAATGACAACAACTGCCATTACAGCTGCAGCCAGGATCAATGCAATTCGTTTCATAATTGTTGTTTTTGGTTCATGTATATAGCCAGCATTCTTTTTGCAACAGCAATGTTTACTTACTTTCCGCGAGGTCGATCAGAAAGGCGTATTGCTTTGCCTGTTCCCTGAGGCGTTGAAAACGCCCGGAGGCTCCGCCATGCCCGGCTTCCATGTTGGTATACAGCAATATTTTCTGGTCACCGGTGTGGTGTTCGCGAAGTTTAGCCACCCATTTGGTGGGTTCCCAGAACTGCACTTGTGAATCATGCAATCCGGAGGTTACAAACATGTGCGGATATTCCTGCTCGCGAACGTTGTCGTAAGGGGAGTACGATAACATGTATTCATAATAAACCGGGTCATTGGGATTGCCCCATTCATCGTATTCAGAAGTTGTGAGAGGGATTGTTTCATCCAGCATGGTAGTGACCACATCGACGAAGGGCACACCGGCGATGACCCCTTTGAAAAGGTCAGGCCTTTCGTTAACAACCACGCCAATGAGCAGTCCTCCTGCGCTCCCGCCGGATGCAAAGAGATGCTCCTGCGAGGTATATCCTTTTTCAACAAGAAATTCGGCACAATCAATAAAGTCGTTAAACGTATTCTTTTTATTGAGAAGCTTACCATCATCATACCAGTGCCGTCCCATTTCCTGGCCTCCGCGCACGTGGGCGATGGCATATACAAACCCCCTGTCGAGCAGGCTAATTGCATTACGGTTGAACCGGGGATCAGCACTTGCGCCATAGGAGCCATACCCGTAAAGAAGCAATGGATTGGTTCCGTCAAGGCTAATGCCTTTGCGATATACAAGGGTAACGGGCACTTCCGTACCATCCCTGGCTTCCGTATAATAACGGCGGGTTTCGTAATCTTCCGGGTCAAATCCGCCCAACACCTCCTGCTGTTTCACAAGGGTCAGATCGCGGTTTTCCATGTGATAGTCATAGCTTGTCATCGGGGTGGTAAGTGATGTATAATTAAAGCGCAGGACAGGTGTGGACATCTCGCGGTTCACACCTATGTTTGCCGTGTATGCTTCTTCATCAAAATCAACATGATGACTTTCCCGGGTCACTTTGTTGATGATCTGCAACTGCCGCAAACCCCTTTCTCTTTCCTGGATCACGAGGTAGTCGTCAAACACATCCATGCTTTCGAGCAGCACATCCGTCCTGTGCGGGATGATCTCCTGCCAGTGCTCCATACGTGTGTTTTCTTCTGTTGTCTCCATCAGCCGCCAGTTCTCGGCCTGGTCATTGGTAAGCACATAAAACTTACCGTTGTATGACCATACGCGATAGCGGAGGTCACGCTGGCGGGGCTGAAAAACCTGGAATTCGCCTTCAGGCTTGTCTGCATCGAGTATCCAGATCTCATTACTCAGGGTGGCATTGGCACTGATCATCATGTACCGGTCATCCTTTGAGCGGGACACACCGATGTAGTAATAGGTGTCATCCTTTTCTTCGTAAACCAGCTCCGGCTCAGCGTCATCACCCATATTGTACCTGAAAATCCGGTAATAGCGAAGTGTTTCCGGCTCTATGACAGTGTAGAAAAAGGTTTTGCTGTCGGCTGCCCAGCTCACATCCCCGCCGGCATTACTGATGCCTGTTTCATGAATATCACCTGTGGCAAGATCTTTGACCAGCACGGTGAACTGACGTCGCCCCACGGTATCTGCGGTAAAGGCCATCCAGCGGTTATCCAGGGTGATGTCGAAAGTGCCGACCCTGTAAAAAGGATGGGGTTCGGCCAGTTCATTCACATCAAGGATAATTTCTTCCTCTGCCTCAAGGCTTCCCGGTCTCCGGCAGTAAATCGGATACTCCAGACCCTCTTCGTAGCGGGTATAATAGTAATAACCGTTGTCATAAAATGGTGCCGACTGGTCATCCTGGGGCATACGTTCCTTCATTTCATTGAAGAGCCTCTCCTGGAGCGGTTCGGTATGCTTCATTACTTCTTCCAGGTAGGCATTTTCTGCATGGAGGTGATCAAGTACTTCCTGGTCTTCCCTGTCGCGCAACCAGAAATAGTTGTCGATGCGGGTGTCTCCGTGCATCACAAGCTCCCTGGGCCTTTTCTCGGCTATAGGAGGTTCAGGGCCTTCTGTCTCAGGGACAGGGCCACAAGACGCCATCATGGCAATGACTAGCATGTATATCAGATTTCGGTTCATAGGATTAAATTTTGTCAAAAAGTCAAAAGATCGAAAGGTCAAAAGGTCAGGGACTGCCTTCGGCTGCAGCTATTTACCGTATAGTGCCTCCTCTGTGAGAAGCGAAGCATTTCACCGGGATAGCTCCTGGCTCGTTTACCTTGCAGCATCTCCCCGGTGAGAAGCAAAGCACTTCACCCGGGTAGCTCGTGGCTTTATGCAAGCATTCAGCTAAAATACAAAAAATCATTATCTGCAACGGTGAAAAAGGGCAAAAGTGTTACCTGCAACACATGCTTTAAGTGGTTTTACCGTATGGCAGGGAGCCGGGTACAATTTTCGCCATACACCTTTCACTACCTTTCAGGAAAGCTCCACGCCTGACGGGAACTTCAATGGAAAACGCGCACACCTGCCTCGCCTGCCCGGGAGAGTTTTACGTATATTCCACACTATCCGGTAGCGTTTTACACAACTGATCCGCTAATTGGGAAACAATTTGCGAGGGGTTTGAATGAAACAGGTCAGACAATCGCCAGCACAGAGCATTGGTCTATTTAATGAAAAACATCTCCTCCTGCACCGGTTGAATGTTTTCTGTTTTAATCCGGTCCACCCGTGCCATGGGAGGGCCCTGGCGACAGTGATCCACAAACTGGTCCATTTTATCCTTATCGCCGGTGGCTTCGACATACACGCTGCCATCGGGCATGTTTTTTGCAAACCCCCGGATGCCCAGTTCACGGGCCTTCTGCTGTGTATAATACCGGAAGGAAACGCCCTGAACGCGTCCGAAAATGTGTAACTGCAAACTTTTCTCCATAAATACCTCCTTCATTAACTCTGTGGATTTTACTGGTTCATCTCCGCAGCCCAGTTGCTGCGGCCAGGAACTTCAAACCTCTAACCCCCATACCCATTCCAACACAAACCCCATAATCCCATATATCTTTAACCCTCAATCCTTTAACCCTTTAACTCCATAACTCCATAACCCTGTAATTCCATAACTCGTTAACCCTTTAACTCCATAACTCCATAACCTTGTAACCCTTTAACGCACCGCAACACCATCAATCATCAGGACTGCCCCAGGCAACCTCACACCCTTTTCAACAACAAAACATTCTCCACATGCTGTGTTTGCGGAAACATGTCGACCGCCTGGCTTTTCACCACCTTGTAACGGCTGCTTAGCAACTCCGCATCACGGGCCTGTGTTGCGGGATTACAGCTCACATACACGATGCGTTCAGCCCCGCTTTGCAAAATCTGTTTTACTACTTTAGGATGCATCCCTGCCCGGGGCGGGTCGGTTACGATCACGTGCGGATACCCTTCCTTATCCATAAGGGATTCATCGAACACATCGGCCATATCGCCAGCCACGAAAACAGTGTTGCCGAGGCTGTTCAAACGGGCATTGCTCCGGGCGTGGGTCACAGCTTCATCCACATACTCGATGCCCACCACCTTTCCGGCCTTTGGTGCCAGAAAGCATGCGATGCTGCCCGTACCTGTGTACAGGTCAAACAAGACCTCATGTCCCTGCAGCCCTGCAAAATTCCTGATCACGCCATAAAGCACCCGTGCCTGAAGCGAGTTCGTCTGGAAAAAAGATTTCGGGCCTACATGAAACACCAGTTCTTCCATGTGCTCTTCAAGGAAGGGGCTTCCCTTGAAAATGACCGGCTCCAGGTCTGCCATGCTGGGGTTGCGCTTGGTGTTTACCATATAGGCCAGGGAGTGCAATCCGGGAAAACGTTGATGGATGGCCTGCATCGTACCGGCAATCGCTTCCGGGTCATCCTGGCCAAAGATCATCAGCACCATCACCTGTCCGTCGGGCGTATTGCGGATAACCAGGTTTCTCATCAGGCCCTCATTGGCACGCAGGTCAAAGAACGAAAAGCCCTTTTCCAGGGCGATCTCTTTAATGGCCAGGCGAATGGAATTGGAAGGATCCTCCTGCAGCCAGCATTTTTTAATATCCAGGACCTTATCAAACATTCCGGGCACGTGCAAGCCCAGGCCTTCCACCTCGTCGATGGCACGCTCCGAATCAATCTCGTCGCGCGACAGCCATCTTCTGTTGCTGAAGGTGTATTCCATCTTATTCCGGTAAAATGTGGTTTTATCCGATCCGGCGATAGGATACACCTTTACCAGGCCAGGGTCCAGCTTTCCGATGCGTTCAAGGTTGTCGGTGACTTGCTGTTGTTTGAACTCCAGCTGTTTCTCATAGGGCAGGTGCTGCCATTTGCAGCCTCCGCAGGTGCCAAAATGTTCGCAAAAAGGTTCAACCCGCATGGGAGAAAGGCTATGCACCCTGACCACCTCTCCTTCCATGTACTGCTTCCTGGATCTCCGGACCTGCACATCCAGCACATCGCCGGGTGCGGCAAACGGCACGAACAATACCTTATCGTTGACCCTGGCCAGCGCCTTGCCTTCTGCCGCCACACCGGTGATCTCTACCCGCTCAAGCAGCGGCAATGGTCGTTTATGTCTTCTTCCCATATTTAAAGTATTCGTATTGAAAGGCTAAAAGTCTGCGTTTTGGTTGTTGGCTGTTAGCTATTGGCTTTTAGCATAAATGATTACTTTTGCAAAATTACAAAGCTAATGACAATGCACACAAAAATAACCGAACAAGAAGCAATTCGTCGCGAGGCGCTGGAAAAGCTTCGCGAGCTGGGGATTGACCCTTATCCCTCTGAAACCTTTGAGGTAAATGCCACAGCAGCGGACATCAGGGAAAAATACCCGAAAGACAAAAGCTTGTTCCAGGATATACAAGTAGCAGGCCGCATCATGGGAAGGCGCATCATGGGGAGTGCCTCTTTCGCTGAGCTCCAGGACGAGAGTGGCAGGATCCAGCTCTATTTCAACCGGGATGAGATCTGCCCGGGGGAAGACAAAACCATGTACAACACGGTATTCAAGCGCCTGGTGGACATCGGCGACATCATTGGTGTAAAAGGTCACGTGTTCACCACAAAAATGGGTGAGACAACCATCCACGTGAAATCCTTCACCATGCTGTGCAAGTCATTGCGTCCCCTTCCCATCGTAAAGGAAAAGGACGGTAAGGTGTATGACGCCTTCACCGACCCGGAGCAGCGCTATAGGCAACGGCACCTTGACCTGATCGTAAACCCGGAGGTTAAAGAGGTGTTTCGTCAGCGTGCCCGGATGATCCAGAGCATGCGCGACTTTCTGCTTGACAAGGGCTACCTGGAAGTGGAGACGCCCGTGCTTCAGCCGATCTATGGCGGTGCAGCGGCCAAACCGTTCAAGACCTATCATAACAAGCTGGACACCACGCTTTACCTGCGCATTGCCAATGAATTATACCTGAAAAGGCTGATCGTGGGCGGCTACGACGGTGTGTTCGAGTTCGCAAAGGATTTCCGCAACGAGGGAATGAGCCGGTTTCACAATCCGGAGTTCACCCAGATGGAGCTTTATGTGGCATATAAGGATTATGAGTGGATGATGGATCTGGTTGAAGAGATGATCGAAAAGATCGTAATTGAAATTCACGGCACCGCAGAGGTTCAGGTGGGTGAACACACACTCAGCTTCAGGCGCCCGTGGAAACGCTATACCATGTATGAAGCCATCGGGCACTTCACGGGCACGGATGTGTCTGAGATGGACGAGCAGGCGATGCGGGATTTTGCAGACAGCATCGGCGTGGAGACGGACAAAACCATGGGTCGTGGCAAACTGATCGATGAGATTTTCGGCGAAAAGTGCGAGCCGCATCTCATTCAGCCTACTTTCATAACCGACTACCCGGTTGAGATGTCGCCCCTGGCGAAGAAGCACCGCAGCAAGCCTGGGCTGGCAGAACGCTTTGAAGCGATTTGCAACGGCAAGGAGATCAGTAATGCCTTCAGTGAGTTGAATGACCCCATAGACCAGCGGGCGCGCTTCGAGGAACAACTGGAGCTGGGCCGCCGCGGCGACCCGGAAGCAATGGTGCTGGACGAAGACTTTCTGCGTGCCATTGAAACCGGCATGCCTCCGACGGCAGGACTGGGTATTGGGCTCGACAGGCTGGCCATGATCCTTACCAACAGCAACAGCATCCAGGATGTACTGTTTTTTCCGCAAATGCGCCCTGAAAAAGGCAGCAGTGCCGCAACAGGCAGCAACGAGTTTGCCGGTGCCGGCATCCCGGAGCCCTGGGCAAGCCTTATCCCGGATGCCGGGTACCCCGACCTCAGCAGCCTGCAGGAGGCCAACCCGAATAAGGTGTTTAATCAGCTTTGCGGGTTGCGGAAGAAGAAGAAGCTGGATGTGCCGGCGCCCAGGCTGGAGGATGTGGAGACGTGGACGGGAAGTGGAAGCAAGAAGTAACTAACTTCGGTGCTCCTGGTAACTATACCGGATATACGACTCCAGCTCCTCGTACCACTCGCTGCCGTACTTCCTTGTAAGTGCCTCTTTCAGAAAACGATACACGCGTACTTTCTGCATTTTCCCTTTCCGGCGGGCGGGGTCACAGACAGGCCAGCGATGGTAGTTCAGGGCATCATACCCGGGGTGTTTGGTGATCCGTATCGGATAGAGGTGACAGGAAAGCGGTTTTCGGAAGGCGATCAGGCCTTCTTCCCAGGCGCGCTCGATGGCACAGAAAGCGATACCTGTTTTATCATAGTATACATAAGCACATTGCTTGCCGTCAACCAGCGGGGTCGTCAGATCACCGTCTCCATCCTTTACCCAATAGCCCTGCTGATCGACGGCTGCGATGCCTTCAGCAATCATAAAGGGCGCCACTCTTCCGGCAATCTTTTCCAGAACGGCCAGTTCTTCCTCCTCCAGCGGCGCCCCGGCATCGCCCTGCACGCAGCAACCGCCCTTGCACAATGGCAGATCACACACAAACCTCTCTTCATAAATGTCATCAGAGAGAATACAGTTACCAAGAATAATCATGGCTACAAAAATAGTGAAAAAGATACCAGGGCGGTCTCTTATGAGGTCTTACGCGGATTCTCCCTGAACATCATCCATACATAAAGGCTAAAGACAGTTGACGTGCCCAGCTGCAAAAGCAGGGGTGTTCCAACCAGCGGCTCCTCAGGAAGTATGGTAAGCACGGCAATGTATTTCAGTCCGTAGTAAAGCAGCTTGCTGATCCAGATGCTGGCGAAAATGGCCGCAAAACGATGCATGTAACGCACCAGGGTAAAGAAAACAAACACCATGGCTGTGAGCTCAATGGCAATGAGGCCGGATTTTACCAGTAGCGGGTGACCCGATATCATATAGGAAAAGAAAGGCAATGTGAGGGCAAGGATGTACGGATTCTCCCTGCGGGTATGCACCATGGCAAGGATCAGCATGATGCGCATCGGCTCCAGCAGGTACAGCTTGATGCTTAGGAGGTGAGATATGGTTGGCACAAGATATATAAAGGTGATAGCCAAAACGTCAAACACAAGGGCCCGGATATTTGGCCGGCTTATGGCAGCAACTGCAGCGGGTTTACTTTGAAACATGGTGGTTTATTTTATCGCGATTTTCTTAAACTCATTATAAATAAGCCTCCCGGGAGGTTTATGGACCCTCAAAAATAATAAAACTTTGGGTAAAGTGATATATTTGTAAACAAAGTCTGGCACTGGGCACTGGAAGTAAGAAGAAGGCAGTAAGAAGCGGGAAGCAAAAAGAAGCCTGTCAGCAGGAAATGGTTCAAAGCCGTACTTGGCCAGTTCCATTTTTGCCGGAAATGGCTGTTGGCAAGTACTTGGGCTGTGCGGCAAAACACCGGTTCAGTCAATGCTGCAGAAATAGCTCTTGCTGAAAACCAAACCCAACAACTGCCAAATCATGCCCAAAAACCCAGGCTTCATGGTACACCCGGACTTTTTGACATTTTGACATTTAGACCTTAGATATGGACAGAAGACAATTCTTACGAAAAGGGGCCATTTATTCCGCATTGGGAAGTCTGTACGCTTCCACCTTGGGGAGGATCCCGGCACTTGCCATGCAGCCCTCAACAAGCGGGCCGGGCAATTATGATCTTGTTGCCGTACGCGGAGGCAGCCCCGTTGAGCTTTACAGACGGGCCATGGAAGAGATGGGCGGCATGGAAAAGTATATCAGGCCCGGGCAAACAGTGGCCCTGAAACCCAATGCAAGCTGGGATGTGCCGCCTGAGCGGGCGGCCAACACCAACCCTGAGCTGATGACCGCCATAGTGGAAGATTGTTTTGAGGCAGGTGCCCGTCGTGTACTTGTGTTCGACAATACATGCGACAACTGGGAAAGATCCTACGCCAATTCAGGTGTAGCTGAGGCCGTAGAGAAAGCTGGCGCACAGATGCTGCACGCACACCTGGAAAGATATTACACAGAAGTGGACATTCCCGGAGCCCAAAGACTGCATAAAGCCAAAGTTTATGAAAGATTGATAACCAGTGACGTCTTCATCAACATCCCGGTGATGAAACACCACGCCTCCACAACCATTACCATCGCCATGAAAAACCTCATGGGTGTGGTGTGGGACCGCCGGTTCTGGCACCGCAACGACCTGCACCAGTGTATAGCCGATTTCTGCCTCTACAGGAAACCCGACCTGAACATCGTAGATGCTTACCTGGTAATGACACAGAACGGGCCGCGTGGCACATCCACCGCTGACCTCGCCAGAATGCAGAGCCTGCTGGTTTCTTCAGACATTGTGGCTGTAGACGCTGCCGGCGCACGAATGATGGACCATGACCCCGAAAGGATCGCACACCTGCGCATCGGCGCTGAAATGGGCATCGGGGAGATTGACCTGGATAAGCTGAACATCAAGAGGGTAATGCTCTAAGTTAAGGTTGAGGTTGAGATTGCCGCAGACCCAGACTTTTCGACGTTTTGACCTTTGTCTTTTCGTCCTTTTGTCTTTTTGTCTTTTCGTCCTTTTGTCCTTTTGTCTTTTTGTCTTTTTGTCTTTTTGTCCTTTTGTCTTTTTGTCTTTTTGTCCTTTCGTCCTTTTGTCCTTTTGAAAAACTTTGAAAAATGAAACAGGCACATCTCAGAATAGCGAGAATCATACTATCCTTACTAATATTTATCACATTACTTTTCCTTTTTTTGGGCATAGACATGAAGCCTTTCAGCAGCATGTCGGATACCATGCTGCGCC
>PWRF01000133.1 GCA_003556325.1 Bacteroidales bacterium
CCGCTACCGGCAAGAGAAACAGCAGGCCTTTGACCTGTCCGGCCGGCCGCGTTTTGATCCATATCACAAGGGAATGGTTGATGCCAGCAAGCAGAAATGAACCCAGGACGGCAAACCAGAAAGCAGCCCCGGATAGCGGCGACAGGACGCGCAGATAGAAAGGCACCAGGATCAGGAAAAGATAATAGTTGTAAAGGCTGAACCACGAGCGTACCAGGATAAAGCGGGCCAGCATCCTTCGCTTGACAGGCAGGGACATGTAGGCCTGAACGAGCTGTTTGGGCGGCTTCTGCATGAAGATCCTCAGCACCAGGTCGCCTGCATAGATGAGCCACAGCAAGGAAAAAAAGCTTTCGTGGGGCGGTTTGTCCGGGAATACCTGCGCAAGGATCATCGGGAGATACATCCCGAAAAGGAGCAAATAGCCGGCTATGAAAAAGCCCACGATGAGCATCAGCAGCTTCAGCCCCATGCTGCGCTCAAAATAGTGCGATCGCCTGAACCCCAGCCAGGTGTGCCGTAAAAGCATGTGCATCGAAGCGCCTTTGTGCATGTACATCAAAATTTGATTGCAAGTTTACGCAATTTTTGGAAAGGACAAAAAGACAAAATGGCAAACGATGGAAAGGACAAAAGGATAAAGGTCGAAAAGTCGAAGGGCATGTTTTCAGAGAATTGTTGATCTGTGGATGGGGTGTGTCGTTGAACCGGGAAAGCTTTCTGTATGGGTGGTGGCAATAAAAATGATTATTTGATTCACCGGTAAGAGTGGGGTTTATTGGTCTTGCAAAATTAATTCTCGTATCTTTGAGGTCTGAATAACAAGTAGTTTATATGCGCATTACCCGAAGAGAAACCTTTAATGCGGCACACAGGCTTTTCCGGTCCGACTGGGACAATAAAAAAAACCTTGAGGTGTTTGGCAAGTGCAGTAACCCCAATTGGCACGGGCACAATTATGTGCTTTATGTGACCGTGGAGGGAGAAGTGAGTCGTGAAACCGGTTTTGTGATCAACCTGAAATCCTTAAGCCAGATCATCAGGACCTTCGTGACCGACAAGCTGGATCATAAGAACATGAACCTGGAGGTCGATTTCATGGCGGGACGGCTTGCCTCCACTGAGAACCTGGCTATCGGCATCTGGGAGCAGCTGGAAAAACCGGTAGCCGATGAGGGCGCCCGGCTGCACTGCGTCAAAGTGGTGGAAACCGAAAAAAACTTCGTGGAGTATTTTGGCCCCGGCAGATAAGAGGTGCTATATATTGATGGGGATTTGCATATCTGGCCGGCAAACAAGATTTTTATTCTGGTTTTTAATAATGCCGATTTAAGTATTCTATGATCAGAGGGAGTTCAGTATCATACGCATCCTAAAAATTACAACCAGGAATACAATCACAGCTATACACACAACCAAATCAAAAGAGCATGAACACCCTGTCATATTTTTTGTTTATCTGTAAGTGTCTACTTGTTAAACAACACATCTAATGTTGAGGATGCATTCATAAGCTGAACAATGAATACAATCGCTGTAAGTCAGAAAGGTTTTGACATTTCGACTCTTTTTTCACAACTTCAACTTATAAAACACCACGTTATAAAACATCACGAATTATGGCATCAGAAATACACACCGGCATGGTCGTCGAGAACAAGATGGACGACTATGAAAAAATTGACCAGTACAACCTCAAGAAGATCGAGCAAATTGCCGGTCATTACAGGGAGGTGTTGAGCCTGATAGGGGAGGATCCTACCCGCGAGGGACTGGAAAAAACACCCGAGCGTGTTGCCAAGGCAATGCAGTTCCTTACCCACGGTTATGACCTTGACCCGGCGGCCATCCTGGAATCTGCAAGATTTAAGGAGGATTACAAGCAGATGGTGCTTGTAAAGGACATTGAGATTTATTCGATGTGCGAGCACCATATGCTGCCCTTTGTGGGCAAGGCCCATGTGGGATACATTCCAAGGGATTACATCGTGGGCCTGAGCAAGGTGCCACGCGTAGTCGACGCTTACGCCCGCCGCCTTCAGGTGCAGGAACGGCTCACCACACAAATCAAGGAGTGCATCCAGAAAACGCTGAACCCGCTTGGTGTTGCTGTTGTCATCGAAGCCCATCACTATTGCATGATGATGCGGGGTATACAGAAACAAAACTCGGTAACAACCACCAGCGACTTTACAGGTGCCTTCCTTACGGATAAGACCCGGGCGGAGTTCATCCACCTGATTGGCTCCAACCTGCACTAAAGGCGTTTCATGTGTTTATAATTTTCAACCTATTGGCTATCTGATGTTTATGTTTTCAACAGGACTGCTATTGGTTTTTAGCTTTTGGCTTTCTTGCCAATAGCCAATAGCTAAAAGCCAATAGCCGTTTAAACACCTCATCATCAAATGCATCATACCCGGCTGATCAAAATTCTTGTGGCCATCCTCCTTCCATTGCTTTTCGCCCTGATGCCGGTGGAATGGATCCCTGTGGAAGAGCTCAGCCGTGTGGAACACCTGATGATGGCCGTTTTTTTACTTGCAGTGCTGTTTTGGGTGCTGGAACCCGTGCCGGTGTATGCCACTTCCATCCTTGTGATCGTACTGCTGCTCCTGCTGTTGTCGGACCACAGCGTTGTCAGTTACACTGCAGATGCTGACCTGGAAAGGCTGTTGGATTACGAAAAGATCATGGGGGTGTTTGGTTCCCCCATTATCATGCTTTTCCTGGGAGGCTTCTTCCTGGCCCGTGCGGTGAGCAAGTATGAACTCGATGTCAACCTCGCCAACTACGTGCTCAAGCCCTTTGGTACCCAGCCAAAATTCGTGATGCTGGGCATCATGATCGTGACGGCCGTGTTTTCTATGTTTATGAGCAACACGGCCACGGCGGCGATGATGATCGCGATACTGCTGCCGGTGGTGTCGACCTTCCGCAAGAAAAGAGACAACGTGATCGCCTTTGGACTCGCCCTTGCTTTTTCTGCCAACATCGGCGGGATCGGCACGATTATCGGCACGCCACCCAATGCCATAGGCATTAGCTTCCTCGAAGGGGATGACGCCATCGGATACGGGCACTGGATGCTCTTTGCCCTGCCTTACGTGATCGTGATGCTGGCCTTCCTCTGGCTGCTCCTGCTCAGCCTCTATCCCATCCACAAGGAGGAAAAGGTGGAGCTGAAGATGAAGGTATCTTTCAAACAAAGCTGGCAGGCCTGGGTCGTATATGTCACCTTCCCGCTCACCGTGCTGCTCTGGCTGCTGGACTTCGTGCACGGGATGAATGCCTTTGTGGTGGCTATGATCCCGGTGGCGGTCTTCTCGGTGACCTCCATCATCGACAAGCAGGAGCTGCGCAAGATGCGCTGGGACATCCTCTGGCTGATCGCCGGTGGCCAGGCACTCGGACTGGCGATCTCCGGGACAGGCCTCGCTGAGACCGTGATCGACAGCATCCCGCTGGAAGACTATGCCCCGCTGCTGGTCATTGCCGTGGCCGCACTGATACCGCTGGTGCTCTCCAACTTCATCTCCAATACGGCCACCGCCAACCTCCTGCTGCCCATCATGGTGGCACTGGGTACAAGCATCCCGCAACTTGTTGAACCCGGGGGGATGCGCTTTATTATCCTGATCACCACGTTCTCGTGCTCCCTGGGTATGGCCATGCCCATCAGCACGCCTCCCAACGCCCTGGCCCACGGCAGCAACCTTGTGAGGTCCAGGGACATGATCAAAGTCGGCAGCATCGTCGGCCTCACCGGACTGGCCCTCGCCTTCGGATACCTCTACCTGCTCACCGCCGTGCTGGAGTGGCTTTAGTGTAACTTGAAAACCCAAGTTCTTTGGGCGTGGTGATGTTCTGGCGGGGCTTTGCCTGCAGGCCTGCGTGACAGAAAAAATTCACGGTGCGATGCAAAAATCGGGGTAAAAGCCACCTCCTTTTGGGGGGATAGTCCGATTTTAGTGACTTTTTTACTGTAACTTGAAAACCCAAGTTCTTTGGGCGTGGTGATGTTCTGGCGGGGCTTTGCCCGAAAGCCTGTGTGGCTGAAAAAATTCGCGGTGCGATGCAAAATCGGGGTAAAAGCCGCCTCCTTAGTATTGGAACTTCAGATTTTAGCGAATTAATTGCAGGCTACCAGCACACTTAAGGTTGGAAACTTGCCATTTACACATTGTCCCGCTGGTATTGCGATGGAAAAACAGGTAATTTCATTACCTTTGCGACCAAACAAAACTTTCGACGTTTCGACATTTTGACCTTTCGACGTTTCGACATTTCGTCTTTTTTTGTCCTTTCGTCCTTTTGTCATTTTGTCCTTTCGTCATTAACCATAATCAACAAACTGGTTTTTTATGAAAAAAGCATACGTTTTTCCCGGTCAGGGAGCGCAGTTTCCCGGCATGGGCAAAGACCTGTATGAAGGGTCGGCCGATGCCAAAAAGATGTTTGAACAGGCGAATGACATCCTGGGGTTCCGGATCACGGACCTTATGTTTGAAGGCACAGATGAGGACTTGCGGCAGACGAAGGTGACGCAGCCTGCCATATTCCTGCATTCTGTGATCCTGGCGCACACCCTGGGTGAAGATTTCCAGCCTGACATGGTAGCTGGCCACTCGCTGGGAGAATTTTCGGCACTGGTTGCTGCTAAGGCGCTGACATTCGAAGATGGGCTGGTGCTGGTTTCCAAGCGCGCACAGGCCATGCAGAAGGCTTGCGAAAAAACGCCCTCAACCATGGCGGCCATCATCGGCCTGGACGATGATATTGTGGAAGGCGTGCTTGGCGGGATCTACGAAGTGGTGGTGCCGGCCAACTACAACAGCCCCGGGCAGGTGGTGATCTCCGGCAGTGAGCAGGGTATCGACATTGCCTGTGAAAAGCTCAAAGAAGCTGGTGCCAAGCGAGCTATGCCCCTGAAGGTGGGCGGTGCCTTTCACTCTCCCCTTATGGAGCCGGCGCGCGTAGAACTGGCCGAGGCCATCAACCAGGCACCGCTGGATGCCCCTATCTGTCCTATATACCAGAACGTGGATGCAAAGCCGGTGACCGACCCCGCGAAGATCCGGGAAAACCTGGTGGCCCAGCTTACCTCGCCCGTACGCTGGACCCAGATCATGCAAAACATGATCGCCGGCGGGGCAGGTGCTTTCATTGAAGTGGGCCCGGGCAAAGTGCTGCAGGGACTCGTGAAGAAGGTAAGCCGGGATGTGGAAACCAGCAGTGCGGGTTGAGGCTTGAGGCTGAGCAGCAGCGAAGTCCCGAAAGCGAAGCGATTCGGGATTTGAGGTTGCCCCGGTGCTTGTGTAAATCAGGAATTGTGCAAGGTGTTACTGGGTTAGGGAGTTATGGTGTTTCGGGGTTTGGTCTTTTGGTCTCGCAGAGACTCGCAGAAGTTGGGTTTCGGTTCGGAGCACACTGGGCACTGCTTGCTGAGGCCAGTAGCCGCAGCACTTGGGCTGTGGAGCTGAACCAGTGAAACCCCCGAAACAATATTCACAGTTGCGATGTATACCTATCTGCTTTTTGTGGCCGGTTTCGTGTTCCTGGTTTATGGGGCCAACTGGCTGGTCGACGGTGCGGCGTCCATCGCTGCCCGGTACAGGATCTCCCACGTGGTGATCGGCATGACGGTCGTAGCGCTGGGAACCTCCGCCC
>PWRF01000116.1 GCA_003556325.1 Bacteroidales bacterium
AGCATTATTATGGGAAGCACCTCTGATCTGCCAGTGATGGAAAAGGCGGCTGTTTTTTTTGATGAGATGGAGATCCCTTTTGAGATCAATGCATTATCTGCGCACCGCACGCCGGAGTTGGTGATGGAATTTGCAGAAAACGCCCGCGACAGGGGCATTCGTGTGATCATTGCCGGAGCCGGAGGGGCGGCCCATCTTCCCGGCGTGATCGCTGCTGGCACCACACTTCCTGTTATTGGTGTTCCGGTACGCTCATCTCTGTCTTTGGATGGCTGGGACAGCATATTGTCCATACTGCAGATGCCTGCCGGCATCCCGGTAGCCACCGTTGCCCTTGACGGCGCCAGAAACGCTGCCATCCTGGCCATGCAGATACTGGCACAATCCGATGAAGACATTCAAAAACGCCTTGTTGCATTTAAAAAAGATTTGAAAAACAAGGTTGTAAAAGCCAACGAAGACCTGAAAAGAACACAGTTCAGGCACAAAGTGGATTAGTGCCGGCCACTGAATATATATCTTCCTTATCCCTGTGTCCTTAGTTCTGTTTTCAGCTTGTAAGTGCCTGTGCCCTTAATTTAAACTTGATTAACCAACTTCTTTGATGGTGGTAATGTCCTTTTTGCTATGCATTTACATTTTGTTGCTTTTTCTATACATATGCGGCAGACAGGGCTGCTTGGTGCGAAAAAGAAGGCCTTGCCTTCTGGCCAATCAATCCACCTTCGAAGGCGGTGGTTGAATTTTTCTTTACGGCGGCATTTTTTCTGTTATATTTGTTATTCGGACACCGAAAAGACAGTTTTTCATTTTTTTCGGATGATAAATCTTTCGCATTATTCTTATGGGAAAAAAATCTTCTTTACCTGGTTCGGAGGATCACCTGGTGAGCAAAAAAAAGTATTTTGATGTTGACCACCAGGTGTTTTGGCCATCGGCGGCCATAATCCTTTTCTTTATCGTGATCACCCTGAGCATAGGGGAACCTATGAATGCTATATTCGCCAATATCCAGGACAGCATCTCAGAAAACGCGGGTTGGTTTTTCGTGCTGGCTGTGAATTTTTTCCTGATCTTCGTCTTGGTGATGGCTGGTTCTCGGTTTGGCAACATTCGCCTGGGAGGTCGCATGGCAAAACCGGAGTTCAGCACGGGTGCCTGGTTCGCCATGCTGTTCAGTGCGGGTATGGGTATCGGTATTCTGTTCTGGAGTGTAGGTGAGCCTATATTGCATTTTGTCGCACCCCCATTTGGAAGCGGAGGCACGGCAGATTCAGCCGAAATAGCCATGCGCACCACTTTTCTGCACTGGGGGTTGCACGCCTGGGGGATATATGCACTTGTTGGGATGGCGCTGGCCTTCTTTACGTTCAACAAGAAACTCCCTCTCACCATCAGCTCGGTCTTCTATCCGCTCATAGGTAACCGCATTCATGGCGGCCTTGGGAAGGCCATTAACGTGCTGGCCGTAGTGGCAACGCTTTTTGGGCTTGCCACCTCGCTCGGGCTTGGTGTGCAGCAGGTAAGTGCCGGCCTCGAGCACCTGTTGGGTGTTTCCGATAGCGTTACCACACAGGTGCTGCTGATTGGAGGCATTACACTGGCAGCCACTGCTTCGGTAGTTGCAGGGCTCAGTCACGGGGTAAAGCGCCTCAGCCAGATGAATATTATCATTGGCAGCTTTTTCCTGCTGTTTATCCTTATCGTTGGCCCTACACTTTTCATTTTTGGGTCTTTTGTACAAAGCATGGGAGGCTACCTGGACAACTTTTTTGCTATGAGTTTCTGGACAGAGACCTACCAGCAGTCAGACTGGCAAAAGAGCTGGACGGTGTTTTACTGGGCCTGGTGGATAAGCTGGTCGCCCTTTGTAGGAATGTTTATCGCCCGGATCTCCCGCGGGCGAACCCTGCGCGAATTCATACTGGGCGTGCTGATCGTACCCACCATCATCACCTTTTTATGGCTCTCGGCCTTCGGTGGATCTGCCATTTACCTCGAGCTGAATGCACTGGCGGAGATCTCCACGGCAGTGTCCGAGAATGTAGCTACCTCCCTCTACAGTTTGCTTGAACAGTTTCCCTTAGGAGCCGTGACATCCATAGTAGGTGTGGTCCTGGTCACCAGCTTCTTTGTAACTTCTTCCGACTCCGGGTCACTGGTGATCGACAGCCTTACAGCAGGCGGGAAACTGGATGCCCCTGTTGCCCAGCGGGTGTTCTGGGCCGTTACCGAAGGTGCCGTTGCTGCAGTTTTGCTCATAGGTGGCGGCCTGGGTGCATTGCAAACAGCTGCCATCATTAGCGGCCTGCCCTTCGCGGTAGTGCTTATCATTATGTCCTACAGCCTGTTAAAAGGCCTGCAGGATGAACAGTCCAAGATCAGGCGATACGAAATCCAGAAAGAGCGCAAATCTTATCAGGACATAATCAGCGACGTCATCAAAAAAAGAGAAAAGAAACCCCCGAAAAAAGAACAATAACCATGGCTGCCTTTAATCACATCATGATCTGTCTGGATCTCACAGAGATGGACGAGACACTCATCAAATACACTAACTTCCTGGTCGACACGTTGGCGCCTTCTTCGGTCACCTTTATCCATGTGATGGAGACCATTGAAATACCGGATGAACTTGCCGACGCTTTCCCGGAGATGGATCGTCCTCTGAACGAACTTGTTGAGGAAGAGATAAAAGAAAAGGTTGACACACATTTTGAACACCAGGATAAGGTAAAAACAGACGTGCTGCTTGATTACGGGCTTACAACCGAACAGATCGTACAGCAAGCCCGCAGGCTAAAAATCGACCTTGCCCTGCTGGGCAAAAAAATCGGTTACGAAGGAGAAGGCGGCGTTGCCAGGCGCATTGTCGGACTCATCCCCGCCTCTGTCCTTATGGTGAGCGAAACGACCCCTCACCAGATAAACAGCATATTGATCCGGATGGATTTTTCCAGGATGTCTGCCATTGCCATGAAGACGGCAAAAGCGTTAGCCTCCTTTACGGGTGCCAGCCTGGAGTGTCATCATGTATACAAGCTGCCGCTTGGCTATATCCCGCAAAAGGGACCCGCTGAGGTAAAAAAACTACGGAAACAAATCAACGGGTATGTGCAAAAAGAGTATCGTGCATTTCTCAAAAAGCATAAGATTGAAGATGATATCCCCTGCAGCTTTTCAATGGATATGCAGGGCGATGAAGCTCAGATGTTATATGGCCACGCCGTAAAATCGCAGGCAGACCTGATCCTGGTGGGCAGCAAGATTAAATCGCAACTTGCCAATGTGATTCTCGACAGCACCTCGGAAAAGCTGGCCGATGCAAAAAAGAATGTGCCCATCATGGTTATCAAAGACCGGAAACAGTCGATAGGATTTTTGAAAGCATTGTTTGACTATTAAAATCATACCCGCCATGAAAAAACTGATCGTTTTGCTTCTTATAGCCTTTGCCGCCACGATCACCGGCTGCGATGCCCCTGTGCGCGAGCGGGCTGACAAAGAAACAGAGGTGTACATGGTATATACTGACTGGGCTGAAAGCGTAGCTCTTACCTATCTTGCACAGGTTCTCCTTGAAAAGCATCTGGGTTACGACGTCATCACGCGGCTTACGGATGTTGAAACCGTGTTCGCCGATGTTGCCGCGGGGAGGGCTGATGTTTTTATGGATGCCTGGGTGCCGGACACCCATGGCCCCTTCCTGGAGCAATACAAGGGCGAGTTTGAAGACCTGGGGCCGAACTATCATCATGCCCGGACAGGCCTTGTCGTCCCCGGATACATGCCGGTGGAGAGCATCCCGGGATTGCGCGATCTGTATGAAGATCCCATCGCCGGTATCGATACGGGCGCAGGTATCATGCGCAATACAATAAAAGCACTGTACGTGTATGACCTCGACAATGAGCTGATGGTACTGTCTGACCCGGAAATGGCCGACAAGCTCAGGGAAGCCATCCGCCGCCGCGAACATATAGTAGCTACCGGATGGACACCCCACTGGCTTATGTATCGTTTTGACCTGAAGTTCCTGGATGATCCCCTGGAAATATATTTGAAAGAGGAGAAGATACATACTATCGCCAGGAAAGGCTTTGCAGAAGACATGCCCCGTGCCGCAGAGCTTCTGAAACGTATCGTGATGAGCCAGCAGGACATCAACAGCCTTCTCTATATGATCCACCGCAGCGAAGACCCTCTCGACGGGGTGCATGAATGGATCACTGAAAATCAATCTATCGTGAATCGCTGGATCAGGGGACTGGCCCCTGAAAGAGAGAAGATCATGTAATTCATAAGCCTCTGATCTTTTTCCGGAATCATAAATGATGAAAAATAAGAAAGTTGAAATATCATATACATGTGAACCGGGCACTTGCCGGCCCGGCGGAGCCAAAGCCCATGGCAAATTTTTGGCACACGGGGAATGATTATTTCGACGTTCCGACGTTTCGACCTTTGACCTTTTAACAAAACTTAAACCCATGAACAACCAATCAAAAAAGACTCAATTTCGCTCTTTTCTGCTGCCCGGCATTTTTCTGATGGCTATGGCAATGGTGGTATTTACCCATTGTGCAGACCCTGAGGAGGAGAAGGAGCTTACAGAGCTGCAGCAGGCCGCGTTGCGGTTCACAGAACCTTTGCCCGAAGATGCGTTTGAAGAGGGCATGGTGCGATCAGAGGAACGCATTGAGCTGGGCAAAATGCTCTTTTACGAGCCACGCCTCTCAAAAAGCGGAATTATTAGCTGCAACACCTGTCATAACATGTCCACTTTCGGGGTGGATCAGCTGCCTGTTTCGATAGGGCACATGTGGCAGAAAGGCCCGCGCAACGCCCCTACGGTATTAAATGCCGCACTGCACGGTTCCCAGTTCTGGGATGGCCGGGAGCCCGATGTCGAATCCCAGGCCATTATGCCTATTCTCGACCCCCTGGAAATGGCGGCCACCGAAGATCATGTGCTCGCAGTGCTTTCTTCCATGCCCGAATATGTTGAACGTTTTCGGCAGGCTTTCCCCGACGAGGAGGAGCCCCTTGTATATGAAAACGTTGGCGTGGCGATAGGTGCTTTTGAACGTATCCTTCTCACCTATTCGCGCTTCGACGATTTTCTCAGGGGCGATGCCGGTGCGCTTACTGAGAAGGAAAAGCGGGGGCTGGAGGTGTATATGGAGGTCGGATGCCAGTCGTGCCACGCCGGACCGGCACTGGGTGGAAACGCCTTCTCGGTGTTTGAAACTCCAGCCGAACGCGAGTCGGGTGAAAGCGACCCCGGACGGTTCGATGTTACCGGTGACCCCAGGGATATGCACCGGTTCAAGGTGCCATCCCTGCTGAACATTGCAGAGACCCATCCTTACCTCCACGACGGAAGCGTCTGGTCGCTCAGCGAAACGGTCGACATTGTTGCGATGGATATGCTGGGCCGCGAGCTTACTGAAGAAGAAAATACCCATATCGTGGCTTTCCTGGAGGCGTTAACAGGTGAGATCCCTGCCTATGCACTGGACCTGCCGGTGCTGCCGACCTCAACGGAAAATACACCCAGGCCGCAGTTCGACTGATGCTGCCTGAGATGTAAGTCAATCCCTGAACTTTTGCCAGGGACGTAAGCACGTGCAAATCAATAAGACGGAAAGCAATAAACAGAT
>PWRF01000269.1 GCA_003556325.1 Bacteroidales bacterium
CGCGACCTGTTTGATGAGGGGAGAGCAGCCACCCGGGAGGTGCTCGAAGCGCAAGCCCTCTGGCAGGATGCCTATCAGGCACATATTTCAGCCAAAAACCAGCGACGCATGGCGTATACGGAGCTGCTGAAGGCCAGCGGGATCCTCTGCGAGAAACCAAACCCACAAAGCACTGAATAACAAAACATAACAAAAACATAAATCCATGAAGAAGCACAAAAAACATCCAAAAGCCCTTGTGGCCCAACTGCAGCACAGCCAAACCCTTGAACAGACACGCATACACTCCGGCTTCGGGACGATGATCATTGCCCCGATGCCGGAGTGAATGCGTGTTTGTTCAAGGGTTTGGCTGTGCTGCAGTTGCGCCGCAAGGACTTTTGGTTGTTTTTTGTGCTTCTTCATGGATTTATGTTTTTATTATGTTTGGTTATTCAGTGCTTTGTGGGTTTGATTTCTCACAGAGGATCGCTGATGGTTTCGCAGAAGCTCGCAGAGGTAAGCGCATTAGTAGGTTATTGCCCTTTTTTCCAGGGCTCCCGCTGCCCGGATTCGTCTATAGCGTCCCTACTGCTTACTGCCTACTTCTTACTTCCTGCCAGCTCCCCGCTGGCTTTCAGCAACTCCGTATATGCCACGCGTTGCTGGTTTTTGGCTGAAATAAGGGCCTGGTATGCATCCTGCCAGAGGGCTTGCGCTTCGAGCACCTCCCGGGTGGCTGCTCTCCCCTCATCAAACAGGTCGCGGGTCAGCCGGAGGTTTTCCGTGGCCTGGTCGAGCGACATCTCCGCGAATTCTGTACGTGCCGCAGCTTCCTCGTAGTTATAAAGGCTTTGGGTAACCTCGAGCTCGATTTTTTCCTGCGCTTCGGCGAGGGCCAGTTCGCTGCGCTTTGTCTCCACGCGGGATCTTGCAAGCTGAGTTCTTTTTTCGCCAAAATGATAGATCGGGATCCTTACGGAAACCCCCACGTGCCAGTCGCCTCCGAATTCTCTGCTAAAGCCGCTGTAAGGATTAGGGTTCATATAGGTATATCCCCCGGCAAGTCCCACGCTGGGAAGCATCCGGGAGCGGGCAATGTTTTCCTTCTCCAGGTGGATGCCCGTGGTTTCTTTCAGCATATGTATCTCCGGTCGTTGTTCCATTGCCAGCGAGACCACCTCTTCCAACTCACCGGCCCGGCTGAGGGGACTGAAATCGGGATCCACGGTAAACTCATCTTGAAGGGGCAGGCCGGTGATCTGTGCAAGCGCCATTTTGGAAAGTCTCAAACCGTTGCTGGCCTGCATCTCTTTCAGTCTGACCTCATTGCGTTTAACCTGCGCTTCCAGCAACTGGTTCTGTGTCACCATCCCCTCCTCCAGCAGCCGCTCCAGGTCTGCCACGAAATGGTCCAGCATCTCCAGCCAGGTCCGGGTCAGTTCAAGTTGCTCCTTCATGCTCACCACCTGCCAGAAGCGTGCATCGGTCTTTGCGATCACCTCTGCCCCGGTGAGCCGCTTGTTTTCCCGTGCAATGCGCTCGCCCGCCAATGCCATGCGATGCGATGAACGGATGCGTCCTCCCATGTATACAGGCTGTTCCAGCACCATCCCAATCTGGTAATTGTTTTTGGCACCGATCTTGCCTTCTTCCTCAGGCAACCAGGCATACTGCTGAAACAGGGGGTTGCCATCCGCATCCACGAAGGGCTGACCTGTTTCCGGATTTATGACGAGGATGTCAGGCGCAAGCTGGGGGTCCGCCAGTACTGCCGGATTGAACTGGCCCGTCTCCTGGTTGATTCCCTCCCAGGGAATGACCGGCAGGAATATGTCGCCGTCGAACAGCTGATATTGCCTGGTGCGGCGCATATAACCCCCTTCGGCAAAAATCTTTGGAAAGAAATGTTTACGCGCACTGCCGGCCTGCAAAGTGGCGGCCTCAAGGCCATGTGCAGCGCCCTGCAGGGATCTGTTGTTCTCCAGTGCCAGCTGACGGCACTCCTCCAGGCTCAGGCTGTTTTGCGCCCCGGAAGGGACAGTCAGCAACAAAACTAAAAGCAAACTCAAGATTGATCTCATAATTAGAAAATTAGAATAAAAACGTATTTGGTTCGAAAATTTGATCAAAAAAAAAGCGCACTAGCGTGTGCGGTTCATGGATTTAGCGTTTGAGCAATCCATAGAACAGGATCTTCATGATCTTATGGATTCGTTTGTCAAGATTTTCTGTGCTTCCTTTCCACACCAGAGGAAATTCCAATCCTTTCATGGCAATCACCAGGGTATTGGCTGCCAGTTCGGTATCCAGCGGCTGGAATTTGCCCTGCGCTACCCCTTCGTCCAGGATGTGCCTGATGGCCTCTGCTTCATCCTGGTCAAACTGATCCCGCAGCTGGTCAATGAAGGAATAATGGCTGTCATGTTCGTGCTCCACAGCTTCATAATAATTGATCAGTTCTTTCATCGTGTGCATTCTGACCATCACGTATTTTTCCAGCTTTTTTGCCGGGTCGCTTATACCGGTGGTTGCATCTTTCAATGCCTTTCTCAGGATGGATGCTTCATGGATGATGACTGCCCGGAACACCTCTTCTTTGTTTTTAAAGTAGTAATAGAGCGAACTCTTCCCTTTACGTGTCACCCGGGCTATGTCTTCCATGGTGGTTTTGCGGAACCCATAGCGGCTGAACAGCTGCCTGGCTGCCTCAATGATTTCCTGTGTAACCGTTTCTTTCTTTTCCATGGGTAGGCCGTCTGAATGTTTATGGTTGGCAAAACTACCACATTCTTTTTTACATCAGCAAAAATTAGAATATTTTAACAAAATAGTCGAAAAAACAACTGTTTGTTTCAGCAAACATTTTTCAGTTATCTTTGTTATTATGTGTACTATTAATATTTTTAAAAATTCACTTAAAAGGCACACAATGAAAAAGGTGAAATTAATTTTTCCGGTAATTATGCTGTTTATCATGGCAGCGTGTCAGGAACCCAGTGTGAATCGCGCAGAGGTAATGGAACGTTTGGAGGCAGGTGAGATCCCTGAAGTTGTTGATGTATTTCATCTCGATGTCGTCAACAGCCAGGTAGCCTGGGAGGGCCGTCGCATCGGTGGTGGTCACGATGGCACCATTGGGATTGAGCGTGGTGAGTTTTATGTGTTTGAGGAAGAAATACTGGGTGGTGAGGTGGTTATGAACATGCACCAGATCAAGGTCCTTGACATTGAAAACCCGGAAAGCAATGCCCGTCTGCAGGCTCACCTGGAGTCTGACGACTTCTTTGCTGTGGAAGAGTATCCGCAGTCACATTTTGAGATAGTCAGGGTGGAGCCTATTGCTGATGTCATTGATGCCACCCACCGGGTTTTTGGTAACATGACCATCCGTGGCATCACCCATGGGATTGCTTTTGATGCTACCATTGACATTCAGGCAGGCCAGCTGGTGGCTCTGGCAAATTTTGACCTCGACCGCACCCAATGGAACGTTCGTTTTGGTTCCGGAAGGTTCTTTGACGACCTGGGCGACCGGGCTATTAATGATTACTTTGGATTAGAGTTGAACCTTGAGGCTAATCTCTAGTTCAGCTTTTTTTTTAATGACGGTACCGGGTTACCCCGAAAGGGGTGACCCGGTTTATTATTTCCTGGTGAACCGGACTATGCCAATGGCATTGACAACCAAGACGATAATTATTGCATGGCGAGCTCTTCCGTGTGGGGGAGGCAGGCAATGTGGTCTGTCCAATCAAATTTTAAACACATGAACCGAACACATGCGGGATCGGCGAAGCCAAACGCCCAGCTTTTAAATCCAGACCATTCGGGAACAGGATTTTTGACACACAGCAGGTAGATATTAATCGCCGGGAGCGGGTCGCTCTGAGGGGGCGGCTCATTTCAACCCAGGGCAACGTCCCGGGTAAAGGGGCAACATCCCACCAACGCCCTCAAGGGGCAGTTCAATGAGCACATTAACCCATCAGCACATCAAAACGGAAAATCATCTGCCTCGTGTTCCCTGGGGCCTTCTATGTCTTCGATGGGAATGGCTTCCTGGTGCACAGGCAGTCCGGTAACATAAATAGCCTTATAGGGCGATGTAGGGCAGGCATATTCGCAGGCTCCGCAACCTACACAGAGTTCGGGATGGATTTCGGGAATGAAGAGGCCGTCTTGGTAAGGGACCATTTGCACTGCTTTGGTGGGACAATGCTCTGAGCAGGCTCCGCAGTCTGTCCGGTCGACGGTTACCACACAGCTTTCTGTCAGGAATCTCACCTCGCCGATCTTGATCCGCTTTTTCTCCTCTTCGCTTTGCCTGGTGATGGCGCCGGTGGGGCATACTTCCGTGCACTTTACACAATCATAATTGCAGAAGTTCGCGTGGAAATCGAGCTTAGGCTGCATGAAGCCTTCCAGGCCAAAGCTATAAAACGAGGGAACGATCACCTTGGTTGGACATGCACTCACGCAAAGGTAACAGGCAATGCAATGACTTTTGAAGTGATCGTGGCTGAGCGACCCCGGGGGGGTTACCGGTTTTTGGGTTTCGATGGGAATCATGCCGGGTTCGCTCATTCCTTGTGCAGGTGAGGCTTTGCGCAGTATGGGCAGGCTAACCAGTCCGGATGCCATGGTGAGCATGAATTTTCTTTTGTTGCCGTCGGTGGCAGGTGTTGTGGCTGGAGCTGTTTTTTTGCGGTTGCGCGTGTAATAGATCCCCTGGTTGGGGCAGGAAGCGATGCAATTGAAGCAGCTGATGCATCGGCTATGATCCACGCGCTTGGTTTTGCTGTCGAGGCATTCTGCCTTGCAGACCCATTCGCATTTTTTGCATTGCGTGCATGCTTTATCGTGAAAGGTGATCTGATAAAGGGGCTTTGATGAAATGAGACCAAGGGCGCTTCCCACCGGGCATAAGGTGTTGCAGAAAAGCCGGCCTCGCCAGGCAGCCATTACCCCAACGGTGAGCAGGATTGCAACTGACACCATCAGCACATCCGGGGGAAGGGTATGGAGTGTCCTGGGGGAGAGGATAAAGACATCAAAGGATTCAAGGGTAAACGCCAGTCCATTGTGAAGCCAGATGAATGCAGGCTGAAAGAGGCTGGTGGAAAGCTTGCCGAAATTAGCATAGGGATCCAAAAGGTTGACAAGAAACATGCTGCCGCTCAGCCAGAGGATCAAGGTAGCAGCCAGTATGCTGTACCTAAAAAATCGTTTCCTGTTCGATGTGAAATGGAATTTACGGCGTCTTCTTGGCCGGAGACGCCGGGAGACAGCGTTGATGATATCCTGAAAGGTGCCAAGAGGACAAATTGTCGAACAGTATATCCGGCCTGCAAGGAGGCTGATGATAATGATAAGCAGAAAGCCCAGCGACGCGACGCTGAAAGCCAGGGCAAGGAAGCGCAATATTGAGGGGATGAACTGCAGGCGCAGCATGGTATCCGACATGCTGCTGAAAGGCTTCATGTCTATGCCCAAAAAAAGGAAAAGTAATGTGATAAATATTACTAAGGATAGTATGATTCTCGCTATTCTGAGATGTGCCTGTTTCATTTTTTAAAGTTTTTCAAAAAGTCAAAAGGACGAAAGGACAAAAAGACAAAAAGACAAAAGGACAAAAAGACAAAAAGACAAAAAGACAAAAGGACAAAAAGACAAAAA
>PWRF01000075.1 GCA_003556325.1 Bacteroidales bacterium
CCGGCTCACCGGCATGGTCATACACCGGGCACCGCCGCCGCCGCGGGGCAATTCGGAGCCTTCCACGGTTACCACGTAGCGTTCATAAGCGTTCAGGTCGGCATGTCCTTTCAGAACGTCCTTCGCGCGGATGACCTCAAAGCCGTTTTTCTCCAATGCTTTGATGGTGTGTACGTTGCGGGCATATCCGATCACTTTTCCCGGGCCAAGGGCAAAAAAGTTGGCACCGCTATGCCACTGTTCGCGCTCCTGGCTCCACTGGTCGTCGCTGCCTCCGCAAAGTACCGGCTTAAAATCCATGCCCAGCTTCTGCAGCGCTTCGGGCAGGTTTTTGACCTCACGGATAAACTTTACCTTGCCGCCCTCGGCGTAGATGTGTACCGTCTGGTATTTATTCATCTTCATGATGATGGGCTCGTATATCATGCAGATGTCCTGGTCAAGAAGCGTAAAAACCATGTCCAGGTGTATGAAAGACTCCGGGGTCAGCGGCAGTTCCTGAACCAGGATATGTTGTTTTTCGTTTTTCTTTTTAAGATGATGAAGCAGAAAATCGATACCCTGGGGTGTGGTCCGTGAACCGATACCACAAAGAAGCACATCTTCCCTGGCCACCAGGACGTCGCCGCCTTCGATGGCGATGGATGGATCCACCTTGTCGCCGCTCATGGCGTTTATGGTTTTGGTAGAGAACAATGGATGAAAATCGAAAATCGATTCCATGATCAGGCTTTCGCGCAGCCTGACGGGAGAGGCCATTGCCCCTACAAACACGTTATCGTAAACGGAAATGGCGGCATCCCTGGTGAAGAAAAAGTTGTGCAGCGGCTTCAGCGCAAAGCGCTCTTTGTTCAGGAAGTCTGCAAGGGTGTTTTTCCGGGTGGGTACCCCTTCGATAAGTGCACTGGCAAGGCTTTTCTCATCCATATCATAGAGATACTCACAAATTTTGCCGGCCCCTTCGTGTTTGCACACCTTCTCCACAAGGCCCTGTTTTACCTTTTCGTTTTTCAGTATGCCGGCCAGCAGTTCCTTAACCTCGAATGTACGTGTAACCTTGTCAAGCACTCCTTTGAACTGGTTGTACTCGTTGCGTGCCACGCAAAGATTCAGGATGTCGCTGTAGAGTGCCCTCTCCGCATTGTCGGGAGTCATATTTTCTACCTCGTTACCCGGCGAATGAATTACAACCCCCTGCAGTGGTCCGATCTCTGAATATATATTGGTTGGCATCTTTGTTTCCATAACACGATACTGATGGTTAGATGATTAAAATGGCTGTTTTGGGCAAAAATAGCAAATAATAAGTTCTTCAGGCGCTATATTTTGTTTAAATTTGAAACAGGAAGAGCAAACGGTGGGTTCCGGTTTTTGAGCCGGTGCGGTTTGCTTTGTAAAAACATTTTCGTTATGAATATTTTGTTGATCGGTGGCGGCGGCCGTGAACATGCTATGGCCAAAAGGATTGTGAAAAGTACCCTTTGCGACAAGCTCTTTATTGCCCCGGGCAATGCCGGTACGGCGCAATGCGGTACAAATGTAAGCCTTGACATTGGCAACTTCCATGAAGTGGGCGATTTTGCAGAGGCTCACTCAGTACACATGGTGGTAGTGGGCCCTGAATCACCGCTGGTAAATGGAATGTGCGATCATTTTTCCGGCAAGGATTCATTGAAACATGTGTTGTTTGTGGGGCCCTGCTCACGGGGTGCCATGCTGGAAGGCAGCAAGGACTTTGCCAAAGGTTTTATGAACAGGAATGGCATCCCTACGGCCGCTTACCGTTCTTTTACCCGGGACACCTTTGATGAGGCGCTGGATTTTCTTGACACCCTTAATGCTCCTTATGTGCTGAAAGCCGACGGGCTGGCGGCCGGAAAGGGTGTATTGATCTGCAGTACCCGGGAAGAGGCCGTCGAAGGCCTCGAAGAGATGCTTCACAGGGAACGTTTTGGAAAGGCATCCCAAACCGTTGTGATAGAGGAGTTCCTGAAAGGCAGGGAGATGTCTGTATTTGTGATCACCGACGGGAAAGACTACCGCATCCTTCCTGCAGCAAAAGATTACAAGAGAATCGGAGACAAAGACACCGGTGCCAATACCGGGGGCATGGGAGCCGTAAGCCCGGTGCCCTTTGCGGGGAAAAAGCTTATGTCGCGCATAGAAGAACGCATCATAAAGCCCACTATCAGGGGCATACAAAAAGAGGGTATGGTATATCGCGGTTTTATCTTTTTCGGCCTGATGATCTGCGGAGACGATCCTTTTGTGATCGAATACAATGTGCGGCTGGGAGATCCGGAAGCCGAGGTTATATTGCCCCGTATTGAAAGTGATTTTACAGCGTTGCTGAAAGCCGTAGCAGAAGACAGCGCCGGCTCGGCAGAGCTGAAAACAGCGCCGGGGTATGCCCTTTGCGTTATGCTTGCCAGCGGCGGCTATCCTTCTGAGTTCGACAAGGGTTTTGAGATCCGCGGGATAGCCGAAGTGTCGGAAAGCGAGCTTTTCTTTGCAGGTGTTGAATCCTCGGGCGACCGCCTCCTTACAGCGGGCGGGCGCGTGATGGCCGTAACGGCCAGGGCCGGAAACCTCAGAGACGCCAGGGAAAAGGCTTACCATGACGCCCGGGTGATCGACTACAAAGGCAAATACTATCGCCGCGACATCGGCCTTGACCTGATCCCATTCCTATAACCGCCCTGATAAACCTCCCGATAAATGTTTCTTAGGATTTTTTACAAGTATAACTGGTATACCCCGTTGCTTTTCCTGCTGGGCGGACTGCTGCTCTGGCGTAACGCCTTTCTTAACACGGATGCGGTAATGGCATTTACAGGTGAACACAACGGTCCTCTTTTTGACCTGGCGCTTTACTTTTTCCGGAACCACCCCCTTACGGCTGTCATTTTTTCTTTTGCGGCCGCGATGTTCCAGGTATTCTTTATCACTCACCTTTCTTCATCAAAAGTGATGAAAAACAGGCATTCGGCCATTGCAGGCCTCATCCTGCTTCTTCTGATAAGCAGCAGGCCCTTCATGACTGCCGTGCAGCCCGGCCACTTTTCAGGTGTGTTTTTGTTGCTGGCGATAAATAAGATACTCGACATATATGAAGATAAGGACATTATACCGCAGATCTTTCATGCCGGCCTGCATATAAGCCTGGCTGGCCTGTTCTATTATCCGGCCTGGGCCTTCTTTTTTCTTTTGATATTTTCTTTGTTCATATACTATGTTGTCAGTGCCCGGGCTCTTATGGCGGCTGTCACAGGATTTCTCATGCCGCTGTTCTTTTTGTTCACAATCCTTTGGGTGACGGATCAGCTCGACACTGCACTGGGAAGCTTTGCAAGGTATCAGCAAACCTGGATGAGTCCCGATCTTCCACTCTCCCTGTACAACAGAGTTTACATCTACGTTTTGGCCTTTCTGAGCATCATATCCCTGTTTTCACTCCGCTTGCTATACATGCCATCAAAAGCCATACGAACAAGGCAAAGGATGAAAACCCTCAGCATCGCAATTATCATTGCCCTGCTTTCCTATCTGATGGCAGGGAAACATCTGCCGGTCAACCATTCTTTGCTGGTTCTCCCGCTTGCCGTTTCACTGGCTGTACTCTTTGAAGGTACCGGCAAAAAGACCTTTTCGGAAATTCTTTTTCTGCTGCTGGCCGCAGTACTTGTTGCAGGCAATATAATGCCCTGACATTGGCTGATCACAGTGCACCCCGTTATCCTGCGACCAGCCGGCAATACGATACCCTGACATTGGCTGATCACAGTGCACCCCGTTATCCTGCAGCCAGCCGGCAATACGGTACCCTGACATTGGCTGATCACAGTGCACCCCGTTATCCTGCGGCCAGCCGGCAGTATGCATCCGCCGACAGTCCGGTACCGCTTACTGATCCGGATGAATTTGTGGGGTGTTCCTGTTTTCAGGCCTTTTTTGGAGGAGAATCCCTTGCATCCTATGCCTCTTTCATGGAAAGCCCGATGCGTTTGCGCTCCGCATCCACCGAGAGCACTTTGACCTGCACTTTCTGGTGCATTTTTACAACCTCATTCGGGTCCTTCACAAAGCGATCGGCCAGGTGGCTTATGTGGACCAGACCATCCTGCTTGACCCCGATGTCGACAAAAGCCCCAAAAGCAGTGATGTTTGTCACAATACCCGGTAAAACCATTCCTTCCCTGAGGTCTTCTATTTTGAAGATGTCTTTGTCGAACTCAAAGATATCAAACGATTTTCTCGGGTCTCTTCCGGGTCTTTCCAGCTCTTTCAGGATATCTTTTATGGTGGGCATCCCTGTTTTTTCATCCACATACTTTTCAGGGATGATCTGTTGCCGCAGAGTTTTGTTTTTGATGAGTTCTTCCACGCTTGTGCCGAGGTCTTTTGCCATCTTTTCCACGATGGAATAGCTTTCGGGGTGCACGGCGCTGTTGTCGAGGGGGTTTTCTGATTGTTTCACCCGGATAAAGCCGGCTGCCTGTTCAAAGGCTTTTGCTCCCAGTCGCGGCACGTTCAGGATCTCTTCGCGCGAGCGGATGGAGCCCTGCTGGTCGCGGTATTTTACCAGCGCTTCGGCCAGTGCCGGCCCGATGCCCGACACGTAGCTGAACAGCTGCTTGCTGGCTGTGTTCACCTCAACACCCACGGCATTTACACAGCTCATCACCACATCGTCGAGGGCCTGTTTAAGCATTTTCTGGTCTACGTCGTGCTGATACTGTCCTACCCCAATGGATTTGGGGTCTATCTTTACCAGCTCGGCCAGCGGATCAGCCAGTCTCCTGCCAATGCTTACAGCTCCCCTTACGTTTACGTCGTAGCCGGGGAATTCCTCCCGGGCAACATCTGACGCCGAATATACCGAAGCCCCGCTTTCGTTTACCATCACCGCGGTGATGTCCCGGTTAAAACGGATGCGGCGGACCATATGTTCCGTTTCTCTTCCGGCAGTGCCGTTCCCAATGGCGATGGCATCGATACGGTAAGCGTCTGTAAGGCTGCTGATCTTGGCAATGGCTGCCGTTTTTTTGCCAACGGGGGGGTGTGGATAGATCGTCTCGTTATGTAGCAGGCGGCCCTCCTCATCCAGGCAGACCACCTTGCAGCCTGTGCGATAGCCCGGGTCGATAGCCAGGATGCGCTTCTGGCCAAGAGGAGGGGCAAGCAAAAGCTGGCGAAGGTTTTCTGCAAAGACAGCAATAGCCTTCCTGTCTGCCTTTTCCTTGAGCTCATGGCGAAACTCTGTCTGCAGCGAAGGGAGCATCAGCCGCTTGTATGAATCCTGCAATGCCAGGTCTGCGTGCCCGGCCATTGCCCCTTCGTTTTTAATAAAGAGGTTTCTGAGAATGGCAACGGCATCTTCCTCCGGGGGGGCGATCTGTACCTTCAGCATGCCTTCTTTCTCGCCCCTGAACATAGCAAGCAGCCTGTGAGAAGGGGCCTGCGATGCCTTTTCGCTCCAGTCGAACCAGGCCGCATATTTGTCTGCTTCCTTCTCTTTGTCTTTTGCCACCTTACTTGTGATAATGCCCTCTTTGCCCAGGAGGACACGGAGCCTGTGCCGTGCTTTCGGTGATTCGTTGACCCACTCGGCGATGATGTCACGTGCTCCGGCAAG
>PWRF01000180.1 GCA_003556325.1 Bacteroidales bacterium
CAGAGTTCGTGTATGATCCCGGCAATATCCCTTAGTTTTCGGGAAGCACTGTAATACGTTTGAAGCGCTTCGTGCCATCTGTCAATTCGCCGGATCATGTCTCCCTCATAATGCATGGATACATCCGTAAATGATGTGCCCAGGCCAGAGAGCGCGCCACGATAGAAGAACACCTGGTCCGGCCAGGAAATCCCGTCGGGTTGCATGGGTTTATCACGGTATGATGCCTGGTAAACGGTATCACCCAGCTCATCAAACAGATATAATATACCGCTGAACTTATCAGGCATCATAAGTTTTTCCAGGCAAAAATCCCTGTAATGCCTGTCTCCGGTAACCCACACCCTTTCAGCAGCTATACCCGCCCTGACGCTGTCAGCGTGTATCCGCTCCAGTGTCAAAAGGAGGTCAGCATGTACCTGGAAAGACGTACGAACCCTTAGTTTGCCCGATCCATCTGCAATATGCAACAAAAGGGCGTTGACCGCCCTGGCATTTCTGTCGGGATAAGGATCATACGAAAATTCCATCTTCAGCGACAGGACATCTGTGCGACTGCCGGCATTTGCTCCGGAAAAAAGTGCCAGAAAAAAAAAGACGCCAATCAGGTGCATCATTGAATCCGCATATTAAAGATCAGCGCAAAGGTAGTATTTTCCATACTTTTCTAACTATATCCTACAAAGTAAACAAAGAAACAATTGCGAAATAAATGTATTTTTGTAAAAACATCAAACCAAAAGATATGCTGGTACGAATTCATCCCGAAAACCCCAGTCAGCGCCTTATCAAAGTAGTGGTTGACTGCCTGAAAAAAGGAGGTGTGATCATTTATCCCACCGACACAGTTTATTCCATTGGTTGCGATATCCATCATCCAAAGGCTGTACAGCGGGTAGCACAAATTAAGGGTATCAAACCTGACAAAGCGAACTTTTCTCTGATCTGCCACGACCTGAGTCATTTGTCTGACCTTACCAAGCCGTTCAGCACCAGCATTTACAAGGCCATGAAAAAGGCTTTTCCAGGTCCTTACACCTTTATTCTGAATGCCAACAACAATGTTCCCAAGCTGTTTCAAAGCCGGAAAAAGACTGTGGGGATAAGGGTCCCTGATAACAGCATTCCACGTGAAATTGTAAGGGAGCTTGGCAATCCCATCATTTCCACTTCTGTTTATGACAACGACGAAATACTTGAATACACCACCGATCCCGAACTTATCCATGAAAACTATCAGGCTCTTGTTGACATAGTTATTGATGGGGGAAATGGAGATAACGAGGCCTCCACGGTAATTGACTGCACGGGCGATGAGATGGAGGTGCTTCGTGAAGGGAAGGGGGATGTGGGGTCAATACTGTGACCTGCTCACTTCGCTCCTATAAGTCTTGCCGGGTGGATTCCACCTGATTTTACAGGCTTTTTGCACATAGGATCCGTCTTCTGATGATTTTATTCGGACTCATAATACGTGCCGGGAGAAGCCCCCTGCTGTAGCAGGACAATTTTTGCATCTTTCGGATCTATCTTCTGCAGCTGTTTGTTATATCTTCTGACGTTTTCCATAAATTCTTCCAGGTAGTCTTCAGGCAGAGGGTCGCCGCTGGGAAATTCGAGGCGAAGGTGGTCGACCTGCCGGCCGTTTTTCCAGAACCGGAAACAGACGTGAGGGCCCGTTGCCAGACCGGTGCTTCCCACATACCCGATCACATCCCCCTGTTCAACCCTGGCCCCTGGCTTAATACCTCTTGCAAAACGTGACATGTGGAGATACTGGGTCTCGTATACCGACGTATGCCTGATTCGGACATAATTTCCATTTCCACTCGTATAGGACGCCCTTGTAACCACACCGTCTCCCACTGCCAGTATGGGTGTTCCGTGGGGGGCGGCATAATCAGTGCCGAGATGCGGTCTTCGGTCTCCATGGATGGGATGCAGACGGCTATGAGAATAGCGGCTGGTAATTCGCACATACTCCAGGGGAGCTCTCAGAAAGGCCTTCCTGACATTGTTTCCCTCTCCGTCATAATAGCCGGCAAGTGTGTCAGACTCAAAACGATAAGCTTCTATCTCCCTGCCCCTGTGAACGAAATGAACCGCATCGACTCCGGCCACTCCAACCCGTTGCTCGCCAATATATTTTTCGGTGAACAGCACACGGAATTCATCACCGGGATGTATGCGGTGAAAATCAACGGACCATGCAAGCACACGAGACAAATGCAATACCAGCTCAGGATGAATATCTTTCTCAACAACCGTATTCCATAAAGAACTGTTGATGACTCCGCCCACCCGGGCATCAATTTTTGTTACCGGGCGGGATGAACGGGAAACGGTAAGAGAATCACGGAAATCAAAAAGCAAATAATCTACATCATTAATTTCATAGACAAGAAACTCCAGCGTCTGAAGCGAATCTTCCGTTGTATATATATGATAGCTGTGGCCATGGCGAAAACGGGAAGGGTTAAACACAGGCTCAAGCTCGCCTGATATATGATGTATCTCCCTTGCGGAAAAACCCAGGCTGCCAAAAATATGGGACAGTGTCTGACCCCTGCGTATCACATCACGGCGATGCCGGTATACCTCCTGCGGAATCCCGAAAATATCTTTTTCAACAACCTCTTGCCCTGTCTTTTTTGTCTCTTCAACCTTTTTTTCTGAATCAGGTATGCCTGAATGATCCGAAACCCTGAACCAGATAGCAGCGACAAGAAACACAAACGTGCTGAAAGCGAATAAAAGGGAGCGTTTGAAGTTGCGGGTAACCATAAAAAGTATTTTTAAGTGATAGGTTCTGTCTTCTGATATAATATGTCGAATCTCAAAAGGCCCCGGCATTACCGGGTAAAGAGGTTAAAATGCCTGCGGGAGCAAGATACCCGGACCGTATTCTGCAATTCGCATCATCCTGTTTTCAGGGGCCTGGGCTGGTAACAAAACCTGCCACCAGCAGAGCGGATAAAAACAGATAACTTACATGGGCAATGCCAAAAAGCACAAAAAAGCCAATAATGGCAAAACCAACGGTATGCTTGTTGGGTGTTGACAACATGGGGCCCAGGCCTTTTCCGAAAACAAAAACTGTATACATCAGGCCGATAAGTGCCAGCGGATCCATGCCTGTCCCTATGGCTGCAAGGGGCTGCGCTATCATGTAGGGCGTATAGGCAGTCATACAAAGCAACATCGCTTTAGGCATGTTCTGTTCGCTGTCAAAAGATTTTGCCAGCCGGCTGATCACGATTGCCCCCAACCATACCGACAACATATAGCCAACAAGGCTTACAATGAAGATCCCTGCCAGCTGGGAACCATATACTTCAATATCCTGGCTGATATTCTTCATAAGCTCCCTGGCCATCCGGCCGGCAGCACCCAGCACCAGCAAAGGGAGGCCAAATGCAAAGAAAAACGTCCGTGCTTCAGGCTCCTCGTCCGATAAGTTTCTGTAAAAGGTTTCAGGACGAACCAGAATATCCCGGATTAACTGAAAATTCTTATTTTTCTTCATGAAACGGGGTTTAATGATCCGGGTTTTAACAAAACCTTTTCATGTGTTTGTATTTTTTCAACTAATTGTTATTGAGGTGTTTATACTCTTGTCAAAAGTTTAGGGGCTGTGTTGCAACTGTCAAAATGTCGAAATGTCGAAACGTTCCAATAATCATCCTCCTGTCTGTCAAAAATCCTGTTCCCGAATGGTTGGGATTTACAACATGGGGTTTCATGCAGCATCCCTTAAAACGAATAATTGGGATGCCCCAAAATTAGTGATTTTGTTGTTTTGATGAATAAAAACCTGCTGGTATCAGAACAGATTTTAACTTTGCATAAGGCGAATAAGGCATTCATGCAGACAGCCCTGTTAACCGTTCACATGAACTATGCATGCAGCAAGCCAGGAGAAACCACAAATAATATACGCCAATGAGCCAGGACAGCTGGATACGGGGTTTTGAAATGTACCTGCGGTTGGAGCGGTCGCTATCCGAGAATTCCATAAGTTCCTACCTGCATGATGTAACCAAGCTGAAAAATCATCTTTCAACTCTGGAAAAAAAGAGGTCGCTCCTGCACCTGGGCCGCGGCGACCTTCATGAGTTCCTGCATCAAATGCACCGTTCAGGCATCGGCGAACGAACGCAGGCAAGGATAATATCGGGGATCCGTGCCTTTTACAACTACCTGCTCATTGAGAAGGCGATCGACCGTGATCCGAGCGCTGCTCTTGACCTGCCCCGCACAGGACGAAAGCTTCCTGAAGTCCTTTCTGTAGAAGAAGTTGACCGGATGATCGCTGCCATCGACCTTAGCCATCCACAAGGCACACGCAACCGGGCTATCATTGAAACCCTTTACGGATGTGGCCTCAGGGTATCTGAACTGCTTCATCTCAAAATATCCGACTTTTTTGAAAAAGACGAGTTTCTCAGGGTGAGCGGAAAAGGCAACAAGCAACGTATCGTCCCGATCGGAAGGACAGCAGTGAAGCACATATTGCTGTACCTTCGCGGCTATCGCAATCAGATCGACGTGTCACCGGGATTTGAGGATCATATTTTTCTGAACCGGAGGGGAAAAGCGCTTAGCAGAGTGATGGTTTTTTACATCATACGTGAACTGTGCCAAATTGCCGGCATACATAAAAGCGTAAGTCCTCATACCCTGCGCCACAGCTTTGCAACCCATCTGGTGGAAAGAGGAGCCGACCTCAGGGCGGTTCAGGACATGCTCGGTCACGAATCCATCACCACCACGGAGATCTACACCCACCTGAGCAGGGAGTACCTGCGGGAAAACCTGCTATCTTACCACCCCAGAGCGAAATAATGGCAAAAATGCGGGAGCTGGTGTTCAGGCCCCGGGCACCCGGGATCTAAACAAAAGCCAATAGCAGTCCGATACATTTTGTCCTTTCGACCTTTTGTCATTCCGAGTATCAAGCCCCCGCGAAAAGGGCGGTTGCCACAATGCATAAATGACATTGGGAGATGTCATTAGTACACAAAAAGCTCAGCGGCAATGCCATCGGCAAAAAACTTGCCTTGCTGCGTTACCAGCAAATGATTATCTGATCTGTGGAGCATCCCCTGCTGCAGATGCCGGCCCGCATTTTTCTCCACCTGCCTCGCAAGGGATTCACCATACAGGTCACGGATGCGGTTGAGATCACATCCCCACATCGTGCGAAGTGAGGTCATCACGTACTCGTTGCAGGCTTGTTCAGTAGAGAGTGTTTCTCCCGAAGCCGGCAGTTCTCCTTTCCGGATCGATTGGATGTAAAGGGAGGTGTTGGCCGGATTCCATAAGCGTTTCCGCCCCGTATAGCTATGCGCAGAAGGGCCCAGCCCGAGGTATGGACGACCGGTCCAGTAAGACAGGTTGTGCAACCCAAAGTGCCCTGGCCGGCCAAAGTTGGATACTTCATAATGGGCATAACCTGCAGCAGCAAGCTGAGCACACATCAGCTCAAACTGCCTGGCGCTTTGCTCCTCGGAAACGTCTTCAGCACGGCCTTTTTTAATCAGATAATGCAACACGGTCTTCTCCTCAACCGTCAGCGCATAGGCAGAGATGTGAGGGATACCCATGTCGATCACCCGTCCAAG
>PWRF01000200.1 GCA_003556325.1 Bacteroidales bacterium
ATAGGTTCAAATATTCACGAAATGAGAGCCCCTGTAAATTGAAAATTACAGCACGGCGGCTTAAATCTGCTGTACCTTTTAGTATGTCAAGTACTGAAGAACCTGTGAAAACAATCTTTAAAGCAGGAAATGAGTCGTATATATTCTTTAGCTCTCGAGACCAATCGGCATATTTATGTATTTCATCAATAAACAGATACTCGCCTGCATTTTTATAAAAATCATCAGCTAAATCAATAAGTCTGTTCTCACCAAAATATATATCGTCAGCCGAAACATATAAAGCCCTTTTACTGTCCAGGTTTTCCTTGATGTATTGCAGGACCATGGTTGTTTTCCCCACACCACGTGGTCCAATAATCCCTGTCATTCGGCTATCCCAGGAGACTTTCCCGTATAAATACCGCTTAAAGTCTGTATTCGTATTATTTAAAAGCGTTTCAAATTTCTGATAGAGTGTTCTCATAGCTTTGATAAAATTATTTTCTCAAAGATACAAAATGCACAACATATTTAGCATAAAAAGTCAAATTATTTCATCGTAATGTGCATTTTTGCTTTTCCTGCCTGGAGTCAATAGCTCTGATTGATGTAATGAAACCAGATTATTAAAGATACCGAACGAAGTCCCGCTTGCGTCAATAGTCTTTTTGTGCAATATTGGTTCTGGTTGCCGGGAAGCAAACATGCACGATTTTTGCACTTGGTATTGCACAAAATATGAACCTCTGCAACACGTTTTTAAAGTAACGCACTCAAAAACCGTTAAACATGTTCGGCTCCCTAAGCAAGCTTCTCTTCAAAAAGAAATGGAAAGAAGACCATTCGCATCTCCCCCACCTCAATGACCGGGAAATGGAATACTATCTCCGGACATCCGCCAGGGTGAACAAGCATCTGCCCAGGGATATCCAGATCAAGAAAGCCGCAGAAATGGCGGCGGATGATTATTCCGGGGACGGGATACACTATTGAGCGTGTTATTATACAACCAGATCACCCAATATGACAAAAAATTTTATCATTGAACCGAAAAGTGTAGGTTAGAATTCACGTACAGTGTAGATTCTTATTCGCTGAAAAATTTACATTGTAATTAACGATTATCCGTATAACATGCGAATGCAAAAACATAAAACAAGCTCAGACAATGGATTTCTGAAAACGGAATAAGATGTTCAAAAGACTGCAGACACTCAAAAAGAAAGACTTTGACCGGGCATACCTGAATTATCTCGCAGTATTTGCATTGATTGCAATCCCGCTGTTTACATGGCTATTTGGCACCCGTGAATCACCGCTGGACTATACGCTGAGTATGATTGGCAACAAGCTGGGATACCGGATAAATTTCATTACCTGGGGAGTTTCCGTTGGCTTGCTGCTGACTTTTTTCCTGCTCAGGCTATATGTATTGAAATCGTTTCGCAACCCAAGGGCGCGCAGGTTGCTGATATGGTCCCTGGTATTTTTAATTCTCACGGTACTGATTCCCGCCGTAGAGCATCTGCCCATACTAAAAAGGCTGCACGCCATTGCAGCTGTGGCTTTCGGCTTATCGCTCACTGCTTCCCTGTATATGTTTATCCGCTACCTGCATAGTATTGATGAAAAAGTAAGCATACGGTCCATGTGGTTTCTGCTATTGGTGGTATTTGGGTCTATCCTGCTCTTTTTCCTTTTTGGAAATACCGGCGTGTTCGAACTGTTTTTCTTTTTTTCAATCACCCTGTTTTTGTTTGTACTTAGCAAGTGGGTGCTTCCGGAGTAAATTTGAAAAAGGCCGGGTTGAATAACACGCGGTGTAAAGCGCAAAGGTTGAACATCCGGCCTGCGATGTCCGTTTTACTCCAAAAGGCAGAAGTACATGAAACACCCATGTTGTAAATCCCGGCCATTCGGGAACAGGATTTTGACACACAGGAGGATGATTATATACATGGAGGCTTTAGACCAAGTAGGCTTTTGGCTATTAGCTATTGGCTATTAGCTATTGGCTATTGGCAAGAAAGCCAAAAGCTAAAAGCCAACAGCCAATAGCAGTCCTGTTGAAAACATAAACATCACATAGCCAATAAGTTGAAAAACTATAAAAAGATGAAACTCAAACCCGTATACATCACCATCGAGGACGAGGGTGGCAACATCATCGAACGCATTCCTTATACGGCCGCTGCCGACGACTGGATAAGGGCCGGACGGCTGCGCCAAAAAGCCAAAGCCGGCGATAAGGACGCCGCCAGGGAACTTGAACAAATGGAAAACACCCAGATGATGGAGGCTGTGGAAGATGATGAAGTGGATCATGACAACGGTTTTGAAGATCATTCAACCGATACGCCTACAGATAAAAATAAAAAGCAGAAAGACGATAAATAAATATCCTATTAATACAAAACTTACAACGCTCGTTTCCACCTGGTTGCTCTTATCCCTTCCGCTTCAGGCACAAATAACGATTGAGGATGCCTACCCGGTTGACTCCTTACTCGCTCACACGTACCTGACAGCAGTGGTTTTGCATAGTGAAAATATCAACGCCACGCTGGATGAACCCGTGATGACGTGGGATGCCGTCAACGGCAGATTTGACGGCACCACCATCGCATATTCCTTTACCGGTGTTGTGGATGAAGACGTGGCGGAAGCCATCAATGAAGTAAACGGGCAAGCGTACGCCCTTTTTGATCTTGACTCCATGCAAGACTTAGATCATTACCGCGATACGCTCGAGCATTGGCTCACCGGGCTGGGTTTGCCTGTCCGCGCCCCGGATATCCCAGATCTTCAAATCGCTGTTTACCCGAACCCCACCTGCAGCAGGATATATGTATCAACGGAAGGCAAAGACTTTCAGGAAGGATTCTCCATCAAAATCATAGACCAGCAGGGCCGGGTTATTAAGAACCGCGAACGGCCTTCCACACATGAAGATCTGCTCATAGACCTCTCGCCCCACCCCAATGGCGTCTATATCATAAAAGTCACAGGGCACAATGGCACATTTCAGAAAAAAGTGATCAAAACGGGAAGATAAGGGGGGGATACACTTCAGGCGGCTAAGATCCAGGTAGTGCAATAAGCAATTTTCCTCCTACTCAATATGCAAATCATGTGGATAAAAAATCAACCCGGATAATGATCCTTTCTGTTTTAGTTGAACTCTATCAAAAAATGTCTGATTATTTTGATGTAGAAGCCAGTTCAAAGACGTTTTGGTTGATCATTCCGTAAATTGCAGGTTAATGAAACCCAGGGAATTTTCTGAAAATAAATATGATGTATTAATGGTGTAATACGATTTTAAAATGATGTATCAGAGATGTATTTGTTTAATTGTTATTTATTGCAGAAGTTGTTATCTTGATTCATTATTTAATTTAATATAAAAATTCATGCCAATCACATAATTTTTTAATGCGGGAATAATCATGGTTTCCATTAAACCTATAACTAACTTCAATTGAACTTAAATCAGTCACTCATTAAAATTTTTAAAATTATGAAAAAACCATTACAATTTTTTGCAACATTTCTTTTGTGCGCTGCTTTTGGCTTAAGTTTGACTGCAGAGGAGACCCTTATCAGAAATGGAAATTTTACGGGTCCCAGAGTAGAGCCAGGCTGGGTAAGCATCCATGAGATCACCAATACAACAGGTGCGGAGTTTTGGCATGTGCAGTTCAATCAAGCCCTTACTCAGGATCAGATTGATAATTTAGAAGTAGGTGAAACCTATGAGTTGACCTTTTATGCAAAAGCAGAAGCTGATAAACAATTACATGTGTTTTTTGGTGAAGAAGGAGGTAGCTTTCACAACTTGTTGGATCCTGACTTAGAAGGTGACGGTGTCATAGATCTTACCACAGATGAGCAAAGTTTTTCGTTTGAGTTTGATGCGGGAACTTTTGATGCAATGAAGCTTGGATTTGAAGGCGGTCTGGATGATAATAGTTATTCAATTGGTCATGTTTCCATATTGAAAAAAGTAGAAGAAGGTGAAGATGCCGGAGAAAATATTATTAATAACGGCCATTTTGGACCACGGGATTTCGAAGACACCTGGTTTGTATGGGTGGCTGATTGGGAAGGCATCACAGCTTCCGCTCTCATCAATGACTGGTTCTTATGGTATGCTGACTGGGAAGGGATAACTGTTGATCTTACCATAGAAGATGGATGGGCAAACATTCATAATATCGAAAATACGCCCGGATCGGAATTCTGGCATATACAATTTAACCAGGAGTTTACCGCCAGTCAGATTGGTGCCATACTACCCGGTGGGAGTTATACTTTAATGTTCGACGCTAAAGCAGAAGCTGATAAACAAATACATGTGTTTTTTGGTGAAGATGGAGGTAGCTTTCACAACTTACTGGACCCTGACTTAGAAGGTGACGGTGTCATAGATCTTACCACAGAGGAGCAAAGTTTTTCGTTTGAGTTTGTAGCGGGAACTTTTGATGCAATGAAGCTTGGATTTGAAGGCGGACTTGACAATAATGGTTATTCAATTTCAAACGTTGAGATTCTGCTTGATGAGCTTCCTGCCACGGTTGTAGACATTATTACAGGCAGCCCCATACACGAAACGCTGGCAGCTGCAGTTATAGCCGCCAACCTGGTTGATGCGCTCAGCGGGGAGGGTCCGTTCACCGTATTTGCACCTACCGACTATGCATTCGACCTGTTGCCGGATGGCGTGCTGGATGACCTGATGGACGATCCGGAAGGCGATCTTACAGACATCCTTCTTTACCATGTGGTGGAAGCTTATGCACTCTCAACAGACCTGGAAGATGGGCAAGAGATAACCACCATGCTGGGTGAGGATGTGTTGGTTACCATCAACGAAGAGGGTGTATTCATCAACGATGCACAGGTCGTTGTGGCCGATCTGCAGGCCGAAAACGGTGTCGTACATGTGATAGATGCCGTGCTTTTGCCACCTGATTATGATACAAGTATATCCGGTCCGGAAGCAGCTTCATTCAGTGTGTACCCTAACCCGGCATCTGACAGGGTAAACGTTAATACCAATAAAGGTGCTGCTATTACTCTCATAAATACAATGGGTAGTGTTGTACATAGCAGAATAGCCGAATCGGATAAGATCAGCCTTGATGTGAGCTCACTGCCAGTGGGTATATACTTCATTAGTGTTGAGAACAAAGGTGAACGCGTAACCCAAAAAGTTATCGTGAAATAACGGGCCTGCTGTTCCAAGACTTACTCAAACAAAAAAAAGAGGGGTGTCTCAACAGTATGAGACAGCCTCTTTTTTTATTGAAGGTCACTCAAAAACACCAGAAAAATTGAATTGACTGCTGCAAAAGAGCCGGGCCGGTATCAATATATCTTATTTTTTATTATCTTAGTAAGAGGTTATTTAACAATAAATTTCTCACCCATGAAAAAACATATCGTAAAAATTAAATCAATCAAACGGGTTACCCATGATGTAAAGCAGTTTACAACGGATAAACCTGACGGATACGATTTCAAACCGGGGCAAGCTACCGATGTTTCAATAAACAGGAAAGGCTGGAAAGG
>PWRF01000298.1 GCA_003556325.1 Bacteroidales bacterium
ATAATCCTTATAGCTCACATTTTCAGTAACCCAATCCCAGTGCTTGTCTTCGTGCATCTGCTCGTCGAGGAGTTTCATTTCGAGAGCTTTCTTTGGGGCAGGGCATACATCCACGCAGTTGCCGCAGCCGGTGCAGTCCAGCGGACTGATCTGGATGCGGTATTGCAGGCCTTTCAGCGACTTGCCTTTGGCATCTGTTGTCAGGAGGCTTTCCGGCGCCTTCTTCATCTCTTTGTCGTCAAGAAGGAAGGGACGGATAACGGCATGCGGGCAAACATAGGCACATTGGTTACACTGTATACAGTTTTCTTTGATCCATTCGGGAACATGCACGGCAATACCGCGTTTCTCATAAGCCGTCGTTCCGGGCGGGAAAGTACCGTCTTCCCGGTTGCGGAAAGCACTCACGGGCAGGTCGTCGCCTTTCTGGCTGTTGATAGGATACACAATGTCGCGAATGAACTCCGGCACATTCTCCCGTACATTCAGCTTCACCTCGGGATCCAGGTCCTTCCACTCTTTCGGAATGTCGATCTTCACCACATTGTCTCCGCCCTGATCCACAGCGGCGTTATTCATCTTTACGATCTCTTCGCCCTTGCGGCCATAGCTCTTCTTAATAGCATCCTTCATTTCCTTTACGGCTTTCTCGTAAGGAATGACTTCTGCCAGCTTAAAGAAGGCACTCTGCATGATTGTGTTGGTGCGGCCGCCAAGGCCAATTCTTTCAGCGATCTCGGTGGCGTTGATGATGTAGAAATTGATGTCATGCTCGGCCATATAGCGCTTCATGTGGTCGGGCAGGCGTTTTTTGGTCTCCTCCTCATCCCAGATGGAGTTGAGCAGGAAGGTGCCGCCTTTCTTCAGGCCTTTGAGCATATCGTATTTTTCGAGGTAGGCAGGCACATGGCATGCCACAAAATCAGCCGCATTGATCAGGTAGGGAGAGCGGATCGGGCTGTCGCCGAAGCGCAGGTGCGATACCGTGATACCCCCTGACTTCTTGCTGTCGTAAGAAAAGTACCCCTGGGCAAATTTGTCGGTGGTGTCCCCGATGATCATAATTGAATTCTTGTTGGCACCCACAGTGCCGTCGGCACCAATGCCATAAAACTTTGCGGCAATATTTTCTTTGGGAGAAACATCCACGTTCTCGCCCAGCGGCAGTGATCTGTAAGTTACATCGTCTACAATGCCCACGGTAAACTGGTTCTTGGGCTCGGGCAGGTTAAGGTTGTCATACACAGAGATGATATGGCCCGGGACAGTGTCTTTGGAACTCAGGCCGTAGCGTCCGCCAACGATAAGCGGGGCATTTTCCTTGCCATAGAACAGCTCACAGACATCAAGATAGAGAGGCTCCCCATGTGCTCCGGGCTCTTTTGTGCGGTCGAGCACCGCGATGCGCTTTACGCTGTCGGGCAATACGTTAAAGAAGTACTTTGCCGAGAACGGCCTGTAGAGATGGACGCTTATGAGGCCCACTTTCTCGCCCTGGGCCATCTTATAATCGATGGTTTCCTTAATGGTTTCGGTAATGGAGCCCATGGCCACGATGATGTTTTCGGCATCGGGTGCACCGTAATAGGTGAACGGATGGTATTCACGGCCACAGAGTTTGCCGATCTCCTGCATGTACTCTTCCACGATGTCAGGAAGCACCTCATAGAATGGATTCGCTGCTTCGCGCGACTGGAAATAGACATCGGGGTTCTGGGCCGTTCCTCTTGTAACGGGGTTTTCCGGGTTCAGGGCACGCTTGCGGAAGTCCTGCAAAGCCTTCATGTCAATAAGCTTGGCGAGCTCATCCTGGCTGGCTTCTTCTACCTTTTGTACTTCGTGAGAGGTACGGAATCCATCAAAAAAGTGCAGGAAGGGAATCCTGGATTTGATGGCAGCCAGGTGGGCGATTGGAGCAATGTCCATGATCTCCTGTACGCTTCCGGTGGCGAGCATGCCAAACCCGGTATGACGTGTGCTCATTACGTCTGAATGGTCACCAAAGATCGAAAGCGCCTGGGCTGCAAGGCTTCTGGCCGACACGTGCAGCACGCCCGGCAAGAGCTCACCCGACATCTTGTACATGTTGGGGATCATAAGCAGCAAGCCCTGCGAGGCAGTGTATGTGCTTGCCAAAGCCCCGGATTGCAAAGCTCCGTGCATGGCACCGGCGGCACCAGCTTCCGACTGCATCTCAACAAGGTGAACTTCTTCTCCGAAAATATTCTTGCGGCCTCCGGCAGCCCACTCGTCAACGTTCTCCGCCATGTTGGAGGATGGTGTAATAGGGTAAATAGCCGCCACTTCACTGAACATGTATGCCACATGCGAAGCCGCATGGTTACCGTCACATGTAATGAACTTCTTTTTCCTGGTCATAATTGTTATGGTTTTAGTATTACGAAAATATCTTATTATAAGACAGTTAAGCCAAAAATCCCCCGCTTGCAAAATTAAGAAATTTAATTGATTGCAGGCAGAACGAGGCCTATTTATAACGATTATATGTAAGCAGAAAGCAGGAGTTGTTAATCAAAAAACATCCAGGAGATCCCAAATTTAAACATGGTAGTGGGAACCGGGTAAAACGGGATCTCATAAACAGGAGAGGGGTCGGTAATAAGGTCAGCAATGTTTTCAAGCTTTACAAACAAGCGGGCCCTGCCGATCTGTGCGTTTACAAATACATCAACCAGGAGATCGTGACCTGTTTCGTATGTGTCCTGTAATGCAAAATGCCGGACCATGGGGATATAGGCCATGGGTTTGTACGGGGTATTGAATCTCACATCAAATCCTGTGTGTGCTTTCAAGGCATCATCAAATAAGCTGAAAGAAGCATACAAGGAGTGATGGCTCAACAGCGCGGGAAACCTTTCGTAATTATCTTCATCTGTAACATGGAAAACAATGTGGTGGCGGGTGCGAAACAAACCTGCATCAAGCCTTGCCTTCACTTCGGCGCTCAGCACATGCAGGGCATCCTCATGTTGCTGAGGGTAACCGGCTGTATCCATGAAAAGGCCGTGGTTTATCAAATAATAATTGGCATGCAGACGAACGGCGGGGGGCAATAAGCCAGTGCCCAGATGCAAGGTTTGTGTCTTGCGGAAATCATTTTCCCAACGCACATAATTGCTCCGCATGTGGTGCATGAAATAGGGGGCTTCTTCTTCTGCATATTCTGCCGACATTTTCAATCTGATGCTCCGGTTTTCCCTTCCAATAAGCAAATGCCCACCGGCGCGGTAGTCGTTGTCGTGGTACCCTCCGAAGGTATATGCAGCAAATCCGGAAAAAGAAAAAGCACGGCCTGGGTCAGAGCTTATGCGCATGCCCGGTTGAAAATGGGAATGAAGATCTTTATAAAACTCGCCGGACAGTTCGCCGGGTGTTAACAGCTGTAGTTTGTGCAGCGGCTGTCGGATGATCCTGACATGGTGTGTCAGGGAAAGGTCGTAACGGAGCAGGGGGCGCTCGCCGGAATCAGGGGAACGGTTTGTCCAGCGCAAGGTGTTGATCACGTTATGCACGGAAGCAGAGTCGAGTGTGAACTGATCGTTAAAAGGATCGGCATCTTCGTAAAACTCCGGCGACGGTGAGCGTGTTTCTTCAAACACAAAAGCCTGCCGGTGATAGGTAAAGGCATGCCGGATGGTTCCCGGGTTAAATGACGGTAATGTGTCGTTTTCGAGGAGTACGCCCGGCTGATAGCTTTGCTCGATGCGAACGCCGAGGTCCCTGGTCCGGCTTTCCGCATTTTCAAGGATCATAAACGCCTGTACTTCATCCTCTTCAAACGCTTCATGATCTGATAGCCCGCCGCTTTCCTGGTTGAATATCCTGTTAATTACGAAACTGCCGGCAGCATGATATCCTTCAAAAGGCTGGCTTTCGGCATACAGCATCAGGTTTGAGGTGCTGCTGCCGTTACGGCTGTAACGTCCCGGAGAACTGATGGTCTTGTATTTGAACCCACCGTATGTTTGTTCACCCAGGCGCTGGTTGTGTTTTGCGTAAAACATCTGTTCACGGTCCGACCCCAGCACATAAAAAAGCTCGGAAAAAACATGCTCTGGTCTGTAAAACCTGATGCTGTCGGGACTGTGAAAATAATAGGGATAAAGTTTGTGCTGGTGCAGGGCCGTTCCCAGGTTGGCAGAAGGGGAAAAGATCAGCGGCCGTACTATGTGTCCGATGTTTCCCTTGCTGGCGTAAAGAGGGTTTCCTCTTCTGTAAAAATCGTATTGATGAAAAGAGGCCAGGGAGGTGTCTGCATAGCTGGCCGGTAAAAACTCCGGATCAAAAAGCGATTCCCATGTATACCACGAAACCTCTTTCGTCGTTTCTTCTTCGTCTTCATGATGATGATGAGCCATGTCGTTGTCAACATGGTTTTCCTGTGCGCTCACCACCCCGGGCAGAAAGCATAGCATGAGGCAGGCAATTGCTGTATATGCGAAGGAATGTACCAGCATATGTGTATGTTTCGCAAAAATTGGGTGTGTAAAGGTAAAAGATTTTTTGAAGACCTTGTCGTTTCATCCTGTCCCGGGTTGCATAGCCCCGGAGGTGGTTGCAGGGATGCGGAAAAGTATTTAAAATTCCTTAATTTTGATGGTATACCGATGAGGTGCCAATGTGGAGTGTGGCCGGGCTAAATAAAAATCCATGAAAAAATTGTTTTTCACAATTCTGCTGTCTGCCTTTTGCATGTGGGTCGCACCGGCCCTGATTGCAAGTGCTCCTTCTTTTGAGGAGGACAGCCGCGGAAAAAAGGTCGGGTTGACCCTGAGCGGGGGAGGGGCCCGGGGGCTTGCTCACATAGGTGTTCTTCATGTGCTTGACAGTCTGGGTGTTCAGATAGATTACATCACGGGCACAAGCATGGGCAGTATCGTGGGAGGCATGTATGCCTCAGGCTACACTGCAAAGGAAATTGAGGAGTTCGCCCTTAAAATGGACTGGGAGACGCTTTTTGCCCGGAGAACGGATCTTACCCATATGCACCCGGTCTGGCGTGACAGCGAACAAAGATTTGTTTTTGAAATCCCTGTAGAAGAGAGAAAGTTGCGCTTAACAACGGGTGCTATTGAGGGGCAGCAATTATGGAATACGCTTAACGAAGTTTTTCTGCACGTATACGATGTAAATGACTTCAACCTGCTGGATATCCCCTTTGCCTGCGTTGCCACTAATGTGGAGGATGGCGAGCCTGTGGTGATACGTGACGGTGATCTCGTAACTGCTGTCAGGGCATCTATGGCAATCCCTTCTGTTTTTACAGTCGTTGAACGGGATGGCAAAAAACTCATTGACGGGGGTGTGGTGAATAATTTTCCTGTGCTGACAGCAAAAGAGATGGGCGCAGAGTTTGTTATAGGGGTTAATGTTTCGCAGGGCTTGCGGCCTGCCGAAGAGCTTGTAACCCCTATTGATATAATTTACCAGATGGGTTTTTACAGTGATGCAAGGAGCTTTGTAAGAAACAGGGAGGCCACTGATCTGTTTATTGAACCCGACCTGGAAGGAT
>PWRF01000297.1 GCA_003556325.1 Bacteroidales bacterium
CTCTGCAAGTTAGGAGGGCAGGGGACTTCCATCCACCAGCGATTGCTTTTTTTGCTTTTGTAAAAGTCTATTTTGTTTTGAAACTCTCTGATGGAGACCACATACTTTATAAATGCACTGCTGTCTTTTAAATGTTTATCGGGATAATCGTTTTTGCGGTGATAAAAGCCATCAACAAAATACCATATCATTTGCGCCAGCAGGTGGGCTGTCTGCTCCCCTTTGTCAAAAGCCGGGTTTGCCTCGTAAAAGCCTATGGAAGTGAGTTTGTCGCTTAAGCCTGCATAGCGGACTATCTGGCAGGCTTCCTCCCCATAGAACCCATTTGGAGAGGCGTGTCCGCTTCCCGGGGCATCTGATTGCCGGACGCTGCTGATATCGAAGCTCAGCAGATCGGCATTCCTCACGACAGGCTCAACCTCTTCCATATTTTGTTTTACCTCACCCAGGCGATATGCGTCAAAATAAAGCTTATCCATCAGCTCAATGGCATCCTGGTCGACAAAATAAGTCTGATACCCGATGTTGGCATGGTTGAAGAGGTAGTTCGGCTTATGGGTCAGTATTTTGCTCAGGTAGTTGCGATGGTTGAGTTTTTCGTTTTTGTTCAGGCCTATGTCAAAGCGTGAATCGACAGAAACTATATTTATGATCTGGCCAAGGGCCTCATATGCCTGGTAGTTGGCGTAAGTAATGTCCTGGCTGCCCCCGATTATTACCGGGATGATGTTCTTCTCAAGAAGGACGGCAATAATGCTTTTAACGGCGAAATAGGTGTCGCTCACCGTGTCCCCCGCCCGGACATTGCCCAGGTCGGCGATCCTTGTGTGGTACGGGCCCTGGTATAAGCCATAGAGGTATTTTCTGACATAATCCGGTGCCAGCGAGCATCCTTCGTTGCCGGAACTGTTGCGCTCTTCTTTCACGCCGAGAATGGCAATATCAGCCTTGTCAAGGTCAGGAAAGCCCTTGCCGGAATACGGCATAATAAAGTTACCCAGGATAAGCGGGTGCAGCCGCTTGTCATGCTGGAGAAGAGAAAGGTCTAAAGGTTCTAAATAATCAGCGAGGTTCATGTTGGACAAGAAAACCGTTTATTTCCCTTTTTTTGAAGGGGCTTTTTTCTTTGTTTTACGGTTTTTTTTGTCAGAAGTTCCATCTTCTATGATTTTTCTTGCCTCTTCAAGGCTGATTTCTGCCGGGTCTTTGCCTTTAGGTATTTTGTAATTCTTTTTTCCGGCAGATATGTAAGGCCCCCACCGGCCTTTCAGGATTTGAATGTCAGGCTCTTCGTCGAAGGTCTTGATGATCTTCTGCCTGTCTTCCTCGCGTTTCTTTTCTATGATCTCAATGGCCTTTTCGGCAGAAATGGTTAAAGGGTCTTCCTCCCGGGGTATGGAATAAAATTTTCCGTCGTGACGGATATAGGGGCCATAGCGCCCGACAGCCGCGACCATCTCCTTGCCCTCGTATTCGCCGGCCTTACGGGGGAGCTTAAAAAGCTCAAGAGCTTCTTCAAGGGTGATGGAGTCCAGGCTTTGGTCTTTGCGGAGGCTTGCAAACCGCGGCTTTTCCTCTTTCCCGGCTTCTCCTATCTGAATCATGGAGCCGAAGCGTCCGATACGTGCGTATACATTTTCTCCCGTTTTCGGATCTTTCCCAAGCAGCCTTTCGCCTTTTTGCCTTTCGGAATTTTTCAAGGTTTTCTCCACCTGCTCATGGAAGGGCCAGTAAAATTCCCTGATCACCTTATTCCACTCTTTTTTCCCTTCTGCAACCTCGTCGAACTGACGCTCCACCCTGGCAGTAAAGTGGTAATCCATAATATCGGTAAAATACTGCATCAGAAAATTGTTTACCACGGTGCCTATATCGGTGGGAAAGAGTTTGTTTTTTTCTGCCCCTGTGATCTCCTGTTTGTCTTTTTTTGTTATACGGCCGTTTTTCAGGGTCAGCACATTGTAGTCTCTTTTATGTCCGTCGCGGTTTTCTTTGACGACATAGGCTCGTTTCTGGATGGTAGAGATGGTGGGCGCATATGTCGACGGGCGTCCTATGCCGAGTTCTTCGAGTTTTTTTACCAGGCTTGCCTCGGTATACCTTGGAAGGTGTTTGCTGAATCGTTCTGTTGCTGTGATCACGTCAAGGTCGAGCTGTTGTCCCTCTTTCAGGGGGGGCAGGATGCCGGCACTTGCTTCATCGTTGTCGTCGTCGGTTGACTCCAGGTACACCTTCAGAAACCCTTCAAATTTTATGACTTCTCCTGTGGCGACGAAATGTTCTGCTGCCCCGGATATATCAATATGTATTGTTGTCTTTTCCAGGCGGGCATCGCTCATCTGAGAGGCAAGCGTTCTTTTCCATATCAGCTCATAGAGTTTTTTTGTGGCGGCGTCGCCCTGAACGTCTTTCTGTTGCATGTATGTGGGGCGTATGGCCTCATGGGCTTCCTGGGCGCCCCTGGATTTGGTGGCGTATTTACGAAGCTTTACGTAGTCGTCGCCGTAGGTGTTTTGGATCTCTTCCTTTGCCATGGCCATGGCAGACCCGGAAAGATTGACAGAGTCGGTTCGCATATAAGTGATCTTACCGGCCTCATAGAGTTTTTGTGCCAGGGTCATGGTGCGCGACACCGAAAAGCCAAGCTTGCGGGCGGCCTCTTGCTGCAAGGTAGATGTGGTAAAAGGGGGCGCCGGAGACTTTTTTGCCGGCTTTGTCTCTACAGCAGACACTTTGAACGTAGCGCCTGCACATTGTTTCAGGAAATTTTCTGCATCTTCGCCCGAGGCAAAACGCTTTGGGAGTTCAGCACGGACATTAACCTGCTGCCCGTTGTGATCCACGTCGAAAACAGCTACTACGCGATAACTGCCTTGCGGCTTAAAAGTTTTGATCTCCTGCTCGCGTTCCACAATCAGCCTTACAGCCACCGACTGAACACGGCCGGCCGACAAGGCCGGTTTTACTTTTTTCCACAGCAGGGGCGACAGCTCAAACCCCACCAGGCGGTCAAGAACGCGGCGGGCTTGCTGTGCGTCCACCAGGTTTTTGTCGATGCCGCGCGGATTATCAATAGCTTTCGTAATAGCTCCCTTGGTGATCTCGTGAAATACAATGCGTTTGTAATCGTCCTCCTTTAGTTTTAAGCTTTCGGCCAGGTGCCATGATATAGCCTCCCCCTCGCGGTCTTCATCCGTTGCCAGCCAGACCGTGTCAGCGGAACCGGCAAGCTTTTTTAAGTCGGCCAGAACCTGTTTTTTGTCAGCCGAAACTTCGTACCGGGGCTCAAAGTCCTTGTCAATATCTACCCCCAACTTGCTGCCGGGAAGGTCTCGAACATGTCCAAAGCTGCTTTTCACTGTGTAATCCTTGCCCAGAAAGCCTTCTATGGTCCTGGCTTTTGCAGGCGACTCCACTATAACAAGATTCTTTGCCATACACTCTGTTTTTTTGGAAGGGCAAAAGTAAGAAAATAATCAGATACCCATGTTTATTATCCTGGTGAAAATGCCGAACAGCCGATTTAGCAATTTAACCGGATCTGGTGCGTCACCCCCTGCAACCACCACCTCATGCATCAAACCCATTGCCAAATAGCACATCGCTCTATCACCCCCACCCTTTATCTAAACCTTAACCCCAAACCCCACATAATTGTTGTATTTTTGCACCAGAATACAAGCGAACACAAACACAATTATACTATTGGCAAAAAAACTGCACATAGAGACCTTTGGGTGTCAGATGAACTTTTCTGACAGTGAGATCGTTGCGTCGGTAATGACCGACCATTCCCATGTTCTTACCGATGATCCCTCCGAAGCGGATATAATTTTTCTGAACACCTGTTCTATCCGCGATCATGCTGAGCAGCGTGTCCTAAATCGTTTGAGAGAGCTGCAGCATTTGCGCAGGAAGAGTCCCGGGCTGGTACTTGGGGTGATTGGATGCATGGCTGAAAGGCTTAAGGAAAAGCTCCTGGAGGAGGAAGAGCTGGGGATGCGTGTTGACATGGTTGCCGGCCCGGATGCCTACCGGCAGCTGCCGCAGTTGCTGGCAAACGTGGAAGCAGGCAAGCAGGCCATTAACGTGATCCTGTCTGCCGAGGAAACCTATGCAGACATCACCCCGGTGCGTTATGGCGACAATCCTGTTTCCGCGTTCATATCCATCATGCGGGGGTGTGAGAACCACTGTGCATACTGTGTGGTGCCCTCCACCCGTGGCAGGGAAAGAAGCCGCGATCCGGAATCGGTGTTGTCTGAGGCCAGGCAGCTTGTGGATGCCGGATACAAAGAGGTGACCTTGCTGGGGCAGAATGTGAACTCGTACCGGTGGGAACGAAGCGATGAGGTTGTCGACTTCAGCAGGTTAATTGGGATGGTAGCAAGTGTGGACAGCAGCCTGCGGGTTCGTTTTGCCACATCGCATCCCAAGGACATGTCGGATGCGCTGCTGGAGCAAATGGCCCGGTACAACAACATTTGCAAGGCCATTCATTTGCCCCTGCAGTCGGGAAGCACCAGCGTATTGCGCCGCATGAACCGTAAATATACCCGAGAAGATTATCTTGGGCGGATTGATGCCATCAGGGGCATTCTTCCAGGATGTGCCGTCTCTACGGATATCATTGCAGGTTTTTGCGGGGAAACGGAGGAAGAGCACCGGGAAACACTAAGCCTGATGCAAGAGGTCGGTTTTGACTTTGCCTTTATGTTCAAGTATTCAGAACGTCCGGACACCCTGGCTGCCCAACGTTACGCCGACGATGTGCCCGACAAGGTAAAAACCCGGCGGCTCACCGAAGTAATCGAACTGCAGCAAAAGCTTTCACTGGCAAGCAACGAGAGGGATGTGGGGTCAGTTCAGGAGGTGCTGGCCGAAGGATTTTCCAAACGATCGGATGATTATATGATGGGGCGTACATCACATAATAAGGTAGTGGTCTTCCCGGCAGAAAACGTAAAACCCGGAGATTATCTCACTGTAAGGATCACCTCGTGCACCTCTGCGACACTGAAAGGGGAGAAGGTATAATGTGCGGGGGTCCCCGGCTGCATCTCCGCAGTCCGGGGACTGCGGCTGCCCGGAGTGCCCGTGGCCAAAACCTTGCCCCTGTGTCTGCAGATCCTCTCAGATGCATTGCCTGCCTTGCAGCAGGGCATCTGCCATGACCAGGTCGCTGTAGGTTGTGACCTTTATGTTTTCGCGGTCGCCGTCGACGAGGAACAGTCTTTCCCCCTGGTTTTCGAGTACGGTTGCATCATCGGTGAAGCTTTCGTCGTAGTGGGTATCATAGGCTTTGATGATAAGGGAGGTCTGGAAGCACTGCGGGGTTTGAATGAGGCGTACCTTATCGCGGGGGAGGGGCTTGTTCATGGCCTGCTCTTTCAGCCTTACCGATTCGAAGGGAGTTACGGCAGGTATGGCATTTCCAAACTTCGCGGCCATATCAAAAACGTTTGCGATAAGTTGCTGGGAAACGAGGGGCCTCAC